>NZ_JBVVAJ010000002.1:0-306307 GCF_055792805.1 Microvirga sp. HS2 | reverse complement strand
ATCGCGCAGGCCTCGGCGGGCTCGTACGAGGCGCTGACGGGGGAGCGGGCGAAGGTGGCGCTGCTGTCGTTCTCGACCCAGGGCAGCGCACGGCACGAGCGGGTGAGCAAGGTGGTGGAGGCGCTGCGGCTGGTCAAGGCGGCGGATCCGGGGCTGCTGATCGACGGCGAGCTGCAGTTCGATGCGGCGTTCGTGGCGGCGGTCAATGCGGTCAAGGCGCCGGGCTCGGTGACGCAGGGCGCGGCCAACGTGCTGGTGTTTCCCTCGCTCGAGGCGGCCAATATCGGCTACAAGATCGCGCAGCGGATCGGCGGCGCGACCGCGATCGGGCCCATTCTGCAGGGGCTGGCCAAGCCCGCCAACGATCTCTCCCGCGGCTGCAGCCCCGACGACGTCTTCCACATGATCGCCATCACAACTATCCAGGCTCGACAGCAGCAGGTCAGGAGCGAATCTTCCGAGTGCAGTCCGGGCGAAACGGCATGAGGCGACGACACGCCCTTCAGGAGAGGAAGGACACGATCGGAATGCGAACCTTCATCGGATGCCGCCGTCGAGCAATGCGTTGAAGGCGGCGGTGGCCGGGCTCGGCTGGCGGTCGGGAATGAACAGCCGGGTCAATGAACGGCGGATGGTCAGGCCCTGCACCGGGAGAATGTTCAATCGGCCGAGCGCTAGGTGGTCGGCCGCGACGGCAGCCGAGACGATGCCGACGCCGAGACCCGCCGCGACCACTCTCGTAATCGCCTCGTTGCTGCTGACTTCCAGGATCCGTCGCGGAGTCCATCCGGTTGCAAGAAGTGCCTCCCATGCCACGTCACGCGTGCCGGAGCCCCGTTCACGCATGACGATGGTTTCTTCCGCAAGATCGCTTATTCGCACGCGCTGCTTCCGGCCGGCAAGAGGGTGCTCGATCGCTGCGATGAGCACCAGTTCGTCCTCACGCCATGGCTTGGCGATGAGGTCAGTGGAGTCAACGGGTCCTTCGACGAGCGCCACATCCAGGTCACGCTGAAGCAGCAGGTCTGCGATCGTCGACGTATTGGCGCTGGTCAGCCGAAGCTCGACGGCCGGATGCATGCGATAGAAGGCGCCCAGCAGAGGTGGAAGGAAGTGGGTCGCGATTGTCGTCGAAGCTCCGATGCGCAGCGTTCCCTGCTGCAGCCCGCGCAGCGCATCGAGACTCTCAAGGGCCGATTGCTCGGCGGCGAACAAATCCCGCGCATGCTTGACCAGGAGGCGCCCGGCCTCCGTCAGATGAACCCCCTTCGGCCCTCGGTCCAACAGGGAGACGCCGAGCTGGGTCTCAAACTCGCGAACCGCCTTCGACACGGCGGGCTGGCTGATATGCAGCGCTTCGGCTGCACGGGAAAAGCTTCGATGCCGTGCAACGGCGCTGAAGATTCTGAGCGAATGAAGGTTCATGAATAACCGGTGGTTATGCGGAATCCCCGCATGACCACAACTTAGTTATGCATATGGGCGAGTCAACGGGCTTGCAGACCATCACCATGCGGCCGCGAGGCTTCGCCTACGGCCGCCGGTGCGTGGACATATGGGGGGGCGGGAGAGATCGATCCGTTTATTGGGCGCGCTCTTCCCAGAGCCTTGCAAGTTCGACGATGGTCGTCACGGCCTTGTCCATGTCCTGGCTGCTGACGAATTCCAGCGGGGAGTGGAAGGCGTGCCCGCCTGCGAAGATATTGGCGCAGGGCAGTCCCATGAAAGAGAGTCTCGAGCCATCCGTGCCGCCACGAATGCTGCCGCGGATCGGCGTCATTCCAGCTCGCCTGATGGCCTCGACAGCATACTCGACGATTTCCGGATGCCGGTCGAGCACGACCTTCATGTTGCGGTACTGCTCCTTCACGGTGAACGTGTAGCGGGAGCCTGGATATTTCACCATCACCTCTTTGGTGATCTCTTCCAGCAGCGCCTCCTTGCTCTTGAGACCCTCTTCCGTGAAGTCGCGGATGATGAAGTTCAGGCGGGCCTTTTCCAAGACGCCGGACACAGCTGTCGGATGGATGAAGCCGTCACGGTCCTTGGTCGTCTCGGGGGCCATGTTTTTGGGAAGGCGGTCGAGGATCGCGCCGGCGATCCTGATCGCGTTTTCCATCTTGCCATAAGCGAAGCCCGGATGGATCGCGACGCCTGTGATGGCGATCTCCACCGCATCGGCGGAGAAGGTTTCGTCCTCGATTGTGCCGGCCGTTTCGCCGTCCATCGTGTAGCCGAAATCGGCGCCCAGCTTCCGGAAATCCACCTTGTCGACCCCGCGCCCGATCTCCTCGTCCGTGGTGAAGAGGATGCGGATCGTGCCGTGCTTGATGTCGGGGTTGTTGATCAGGTGCTCGGCCGCCGCCACGATCTCGGCAATGCCCGCCTTGTCGTCGGCGCCGAGGAGGGTGGTGCCGTCCGAGGTGACGATGTCGTTGCCGATCAGGTCCTTCAGAACGGGATGGTCGGCGACGCGAATGACCTGATCGGGGTGGCCCGGAAGCCGGATGTCGCCCCCCTGATAATTCCTGACGATCTGCGGCTTGACGTTGGTGCCGCTGAAATCCGGCGCCGTATCCATATGTGCGCAGAAGCAGATGACGGGCACATTGGCCTTGGGCGTATTCGCCGGAATGGTCGCATAGACATAGCCGTGCTCGTCGAGATGGGCATCGGACACGCCGATTTCGAGAAGTTCCTCGACGAGCAGGCGGCCGAGATTCTTCTGCTTTTCCGTCGACGGCTGGGACGAGGACGACGCATCGGATTGAGTGTCGATGACGACGTAACGGAGAAAGCGGTCGGTAACGCTCGTAGCCATGGGGCGCGATCCAGTTTGCGAAACGAGAAGCGACCTTGTAGCGGGCCGGCGCTACCTCGTAAATGGCGGGCCGGAGGGCACGGTCCTCCGGCCTGGACGATTACCTTACGTCATTCGGCCGCCCGCGCCAGGGGCAGAAAGCCGATCGACTGCCGCTGCGGCCCCTCCTGCTTCAACGTGCGCAGCATATCCTCGTATTCGCGCTCCATCTCGGGCGTGACGGACGGGCGCGTATCCCGCAGGGCCTGCTCGAAATGGGCCATGGTGACTGTCTGGGCCTGCAGGGATTCCCGTAAGGCGAACAGGCCGGCTCTCCGGGTGAGGTCTTCGAGATCGGCTCCCGTGAAGCGGGTTGTGCGTTCCGCCACGACATCGAGATCCACGTTCGGGTCCAGGGGCATGGCCTTGGTATGAATTCCGAGGATATGCCGGCGTCCCTGTGCGTCGGGAACCGGAACGTAAATCAGTTCGTCGAAGCGCCCCGGGCGCAGAAGGGCGGGGTCGATCAGGTTGGGCCTGTTGGTCGCCGCCATCACGACGACGCCCTGCAGCTCCTCGAGCCCATCCATCTCGGCGAGGATCGTATTGACCACGCGCTCCGTGACGGCGGGCTCTCCAAGCCCGCCGCCGCGCACGGGGGCCAGGGAGTCGATCTCGTCGATGAAGATGACGGTCGGCGCGACCTGACGGGCGCGGGCGAACAGGCGGGACACCTGCTGCTCCGACTCGCCATACCATTTCGAGAGAAGATCCGAGGACTTCGTCGCCACGAAATTCGCCTGGGCTTCTCGCGCAACCGCCTTGGCGAGCAGGGTCTTGCCGGTGCCGGGCGGGCCGAACAGCAGGAAACCCTTGGCAGGCCGGATCCCGAGCCGGCGGAACGATTCCGGGCTCTTGAGCGGAAGCTCGACGCCTTCGCGCAGGCGCGTTCTGGCTTCGTCGACGCCTCCGATGTCGTCCCAGGTGACATTGGGGACCTGGATCATGATCTCGCGCAAGGCGGAGGGCTGGATCCGCTTGAGGGCATTCTGAAAGTCCTGTCGCGTAACGCGCAGATTCTCCAGCACCTCGGACGGGATGCCTTCCTTGAGGTTGATATCCGGCAGGATCCGGCGCAGCGAATCCATCGCGGCCTCGCGGGCGAGGGCTGAAAGATCCGCGCCGACGAAGCCATAAGTGGTCCGGGCGATCTCATCCAGGTTCACGTCCTCGGCAAGCGGCATGCCGCGCGTGTGAATCGCGAGAACCTCCCGCCGTCCGGACTCGTCAGGAACGCCGATCACGATCTCCCGATCGAAACGTCCGGGTCTGCGAAGCGCCTCGTCGATCGCTTCGCGGCGGTTCGTCGCGCCGATCACGACGATGTTCTGGCGAGGCTCGAGCCCGTCCATGAGCGTGAGCAGCTGGGCCACGATGCGCCGCTCGACCTCTCCGGTCACCTCCTCGCGCTTGGGAGCAATGCTGTCGATCTCGTCGATGAAGATGATCGCCGGCGCGTTCTGCTGGGCCTCCTGGAAAACCTGCCTCAGGCGCTGCTCGGACTCGCCGTAATGGCGGCCCATGATTTCCGGGCCGGCGATGTGAAAGAACTGGGCCTCGGTTTCGTTGGCGACGGCGCGCGCGAGGAGCGTCTTGCCGGTGCCAGGAGGGCCGTAGAGCAAAACGCCCTTTGGCGGATCGATGCCGAGCCGTTGAAAGAGCTCGGGATGGCGAAGCGGCAATTCGACCATCTCGCGCACCTGATCGACGGTGTTCCCGAGGCCGCCGATATCGTCATAGGTGACGTCCGCGCGCCGCGCCTCCTTCGGTTCCTCGAATTGCGGACGCAGCTCGATCTCGGTTTCCGCCGTGACCTGAACAATGCCGCGCGGCTGCGTCGAGACGACGACGAGGCGGATTTCCTGAAGACCGTAGGCGGGGATGTTCAACAGGCCGCGCAGTTCCTCGGGAAGTCTCTGATCGGCCGCGTGCGGGGAGTACACCGAGGTCGAGATCACGTCTCCGGCTGCGAGAGGCCGGTAATGGAAGGTGCGCCGCAGGGCATCGCCCGAGCCCTGGAGACGCAGCCCCTTCTGCGCCGGGGCGAGCACGATCCGGGTGGCGGGGCGGGCTTCGGCCGGTTTGATTTCCACGAAGTCTCCGCCGCTGACGCCCGCATTGACACGCTGCAAGCCGTCGAGGCGAACGATGTTCAGGCCTTCGTCTTCCGCATAGGGCGCCACGGCAAGCGCCGCCGTGTGTCGTTTGCCGATGATCTCGATGGCCTGGCCTTCCTGCAATCCCAAAGCCGCCAGAACCTGCCGGCTCATGCGGGCAATGCCGCGACCTGCGTCACCCGGCCTTGCATTGGCAACCTGAAGGCGGACGACCTTTCCATCATCTGACATTGCTGTGTTCCCCTGAGCCAAGTGGCGGTGATGCAGGGTGCCGCCTCTTCGTGACGGAAGTTCGTTTTCAGCGTGAAGAGAACCTGAAAGAAGATGTGACACCGCGAACGAAAACGAAGGTCAAACGCGAGATTGTCGGTTTTGTTGCAGGCCCCGTCCGCCGGTCCTCGACCGGGCAGGACCTGCATCGCTCCGCTAACCTTAGAGCCCCGGAGGAGCCGCTCCTCGGCAAGTGCCCTCGCGATCGGAACTCCTCTGTCAAACTCTCAGGGTTCACGCGGATTAAAGAGCGGACAGCGAGACCGGGCGCTGCCCTTATGTTCCGCCGGAGCCGGGCTCGGCCATTCTCCGATGCTGCTCGGCCAATATTCCTGCGGGAGTCACCGCGGCGATGGCGGTCATGAGCTTGTTCTTCAGCCCCGTCACGACGTCGCCTTCGCCCTTCATCATGGCCTCGAAGCCGGTCTTGGCCACGTCGGCCGGGTCGTCCTTCTTGGATTGGCCCACCTGGGTATCCGTCATGTCGGCGCGTTCGAAGAACTCGGTCTCGGTCGCGCCTGGCATCAGGCAGGTCACCGTGATGTTGGTGTCTTTCAGTTCGTTGCGGAGCGCAAACGAGAAGGAGTCCAGAAAGGCCTTGCTGCCGTTGTAGGCAGCCTGGAAGCTTCCCGGGATGAAGCCGGCGATCGATCCGGTGATCAGGATCCGTCCGGCATTGCGGGACCTCATGTCGCGGCCGACTTTCTGGATCAGATACAAGGTGCCGGTAATGTTCGTGTCGATCACATCCCGGACCTCGTTGAAGTCTTGGTCGAGAAAAGCCTTGCCCAAACCTCGGCCGGCATTCGCCAGAAGCGCGTCGACGGGACGGTTCAGCGCGCCGATGGCGCGGTAGAGCTCGTCCACACCCTCCAGGGTCGCCAGATCGGCCTGCACCGGCTCCACCCTGGCGCCGAGCTTGCGGAAGTCCTCGGCGGCTTCCGCGATCCTCGGCTCATCCGCCGCGACGACGAGGTCGAAGCCGTTCTCGGCGCAGCATTTCGCCAACTCATAGCCGATGCCCGTGGAGGCTCCGGTGACGACGGCAAGGGAGCGATCTTCAGCCATGGGGGGCTCCTGGGGCGACATCAATGCAAGGGATCTCGCGCTGTTCTCCCCAACAGCCGCACGAGACCAAATGTTCCGGCTGGGAGGGAACAACAATTCACTCCCCGGCTACGCTGGCCCTTCGTGATCCGATCCCGGCGCGCCGTTGATCGTGCGAGCTCCCCTACGTCAGTAGACTTGACAGCAAAAGGGATTAATCGTCTGCTGTCAGACAACAATAAGGGTGGAAGTGCCCTAGGGAGGCTTCTATGGCTAAGTTTCTAAACATCCTGAAGAATTTTTCGTATGTCACGTGCTGAGTAGCGTGCGCGGTTCGCTGGGCATCGTGCTGGACGGCCATGACATGAACTCTTCAAGCCTGCCGGTGAGTGCGCATTTCATGCGGATGGCGGCGGCCGTTTGCTGCCGGCATTCGTGCTGCGCTGATTTCCGGGACTGCTCCAGGACCTTGATCGCACCAGTTCGCACGATCGTCCTCGCATGATGCGGCGCAGGCCCTTTTTGACGCCCGGCCAATCGGGCGTGAGCTGCGGCTCCAAGAAATAGGAACAACCTATCGCCTTTCGAACCAATCACCAGAAGAGGGAAGATGAAGAATGCGTAAGCGCTTTCTTGGGACAATGATGGCGCTGGGATTCGTCTCGGCTTTCGGCGCGGCGGCTCAGGCCGGTCCGACGATGGATAGCGTCACGAAGGCCGGCGAGATGAAGGTCGCGACCAACAGCGGGTGGCCTCCTCAGAGCTATCTCGACGACAACAACAAGCTCGTCGGCTTCGACGTTGATGTGGCGAACGAGATCGCCAAGCGCCTGGGCGTGAAGGTGAGCTTCGAGACTCCGGAATGGAACGTCATGACCGGCGGCCGCTGGCATGGCCGGTTCGATGTGGCCATCGGGTCGATTACGCCGACGAAGGCGCGAGCCCAGGTCATCGATTTCGCGGGCATCTACTATTACAGCCCCTACGTCTTCGTGGTGCACAAGGACAGCAAGGCCGCCTCGCGCGACGATCTCAACGGCAAGAAAATCGGCGTCGAGACGGGTACGACCTCCGAGGATTACATCAATCGCCGTCTCGAGATCGACGCTCCCGGCATAGCGCCGATCCAGTACACGCTCACGCCCGGCGAGGTGAAGACTTATGCCGACTCGATGCTGCCCTTCGACGATCTGCGGCTGGGGGACGGCGTGCGCATTCATGCGGTGATCGCGCCCGAGCAGACCGCGCAGAATGCAATCAAGAACAAGTATCCCGTCAAGATCCTTCCGGGCGAATCCGCCTTCAAGGAGCCGCTCGTGGTGGTCACCGACAAGGGTGATCCGGAATGGACCGCCAAGCTCGGCGGCATCATTCAGGCCATGAAGGACGACGGCACCTTGAGCAAGCTGACCACCAAGTGGTACGGCAGCGATTACAGCAAGTAAAAGCGACGCTCTTCCGATCCATTTCCCATCCGCAATACGACACGAACGAACATGTCTTACATCGAAACCTATTATCGTCGAGCGCTCGGACCGGACGCCGTCCAAAGACCGGCTCTCGAAGGAGGCATCAAGGTCGATGTCTGTGTCGTGGGTGGGGGATTGGCAGGCCTGACGACGGCTCTCGAACTGGCCCGCAAGGGCCGCAAGGTCTGCGTTCTGGAAGCGAACCGCATTGCGTGGGGAGCCTCGGGCCGCAACGGCGGGTTCGTGAGCCCGGGTTGGGCCGCTCGCTACAAGAACATTCAGCGCATGGTCGGCGCCGACCATGCAAAAGAGCTTCACCGCCTCTCGATCGAAGGCGCTGAGGCCGTTCTCAAGAACGTTCATACCCTCGCCATTCAGGACGCCGAGCCGACCCACGGCATCATGGGAGCCGTTCGCTACGAGGCGACGGATGGCCTCAAGGCTCATCGCGACTGGCTGGACAAAGAGTTCGGTTACAAGGTCGAGTTCAAGAGTCGGGACGAGGTGCGGCAGATGCTCGTATCTCCGCGCTACTATCAGGCTCTGTTCGACCCCAACGCCTTCCATTTTCACCCTCTGAACTATGCGCGGGCGCTCGCCACGGAAATCGAGCGGCTCGGCGGGGCTGTCTACGAAGGATCCGCCGTCGTCGAGACGGCACTGAACGGTGCAACCAAGGTTGCAAAGACCGCCCGCGGATCCGTCGAAGCTGATCATCTTGTCATCGCGTCGGGCGGTTACACGGGTAGCCTCGTGCCGCAGCTCAAGCGCAGCTATCTGCCGATCGCCACCTATGTGATGCTGACGAAGCCCAATCGTGAGCTGATCGCGAGCGCCATCCGCACCGACGCGGCCATCGGCGACGACCGTCGCGCCGGCGATTATTATCGGGTGGTCGATGGGGGCGAGCGCATTCTCTGGGGCGGCAAGATCACGACCCGCACGACCGAACCGCGTCTGCTCGGCCGCTTGCTCCACGAGACGATGGTCTCCACCTATCCGCAGTTGAAGGACCTGGATGTCGAGATCGTCTGGTCAGGGCTCATGTCCTATGCCCGGCACATGATGCCCCAGATCGGCCGCCTGCAGCCGGGGGTCTGGTATTGCACGGCCTTCGGCGGCCACGGACTCAATACGACCTCGATCGGCGGGCGCGTGATCGCCGAGGCGATCACGGGCGAGAGCGACCGTTACAAGCTGTTTGCTCCGTTCGGCCTCGCCTGGAACGGCTGGATCGCCGGACGCGCGGCCGTCCAGCTGACCTACTGGGCCTATCAGGCGTCTGACTTCCTCCGGGAGCGGAAGTCGACCTAGGACACCGAGCGAAAACATGGGCGCCGGTTTGGGTGGCACGATGCTCGAAAAGCTGGAACCGCAAGCGTCGGACGAGCAGTCGCATCCACATCCGGTGCTGTAGAGCCGATGCAGCAAGCGTCATGAGGTTTGGGAAGGGGAGGTCCGATGCATTACGCCGATAACGTTGATTACCCCAGGCTGCTGTCGCGGCCATCGGTCTATGGTCCGGGTCTTGCCGTCCTGTTCGGCCTTCTTCTTTACACGCAGGCGGGTGCGACCTCGCTTGGCAAGGCGCTGGCGGGGCTCTTCGGTCTTGCGGACGGTTCGCCGTTGGCGGCGAACCTGGTCGTAGCTGTCATCGTGACCGCGATCGTCGCGCTCAATGTCGCCGTGGTGATGCGGCTGAGCCTCAAGCATCAGGTCTACGTGGTCTGGGCCGAGCTCGCCCTTCTCGTTCTGCTGTTCTTCTATTCCTTCGATCTCAGCTTCGAGTTCATCCGTCGGAAGATCGGATTTCTCCTCACGCAGGGCCTTGTGACGACCCTGTATGTCTCGGCCATTTCCATCGTTATCGCCTCCGTCCTGGCGATGATCGGGGCCGTCGCCAAACTGTCTTCCAATGGCATCGCGCTCGGCATCGCGAACTTTTATACCTCTCTCTTTCGCGGCCTTCCTCTGCTGATGCAGATCTACATGATCTATCTGGGCCTGCCGCAGCTCGGATATGTCATTGATGCCGTGCCTGCCGGCATCCTGGCGCTGTCTCTCTGCTACGGCGCCTACATGACCGAGATCTTCCGCGCCGGCATCGAGAGCATTCCCAAAGGCCAATGGGAGGCCTCGCGGGCTTTGGGTCTGAAGCCGAAGGATACGTTGACGCGCATCATTCTTCCCCAGGCCATGCGCATCATCATTCCGCCGACCGGCAACCAGTTCATCTCCATGCTCAAAGACAGCTCGCTGGTGTCGGTGGTCGGCGTGTGGGAGCTGATGTATCTCGCCCGCACCCAGGGTCAGACCGAGTTCCGTCACGTGGAGATGATGATCACGGCCTCGCTGATCTATTGGATCCTGTCGATCGTTCTGGAGCTGATCCAGGCGCGCATCGAGCGCCGCTTCAACAAGGCCCAGACCCGATGACGAGCGGCGTGGTTGAAACCAGTCCCGTGAGAGAGGAGATGCGGTCGTGATCCAGAGGAGAAAGCTCACTCTCGTCGAAACGGCACCCGAGATGGATGGAGCCGTTGCCGCCGTTCAGATCAGAAACCTGTCGAAATGGTACGGCAGCTTTCAGGCGCTTAAAGACGTCGATCTCACCATCGCCCGCGGCGAGAAGCTCGTGATCTGCGGCCCGTCTGGGTCTGGAAAATCGACGCTCATTCGGACCGTCAATGCGCTCGAGAGCTTCCAGGAAGGGCAAATCGTCGTCGACGGCATCGAGCTGACGCGTAAGCCCGAGGCGGTGGAAGCCGTGCGGAAACGGGTCGGTATGGTGTTCCAGCAGTTCAACCTCTTTCCCCACCTCACGGTGCTGGAGAACTGCACCCTGGCCCTGCGTCTGGTGCGCGGCGTTTCACCCAAGGAGGCCCAGGAGAGGGCGTTGTACTATCTGGACAAGGTTCGCATTCCGGATCAGGCTCACAAGTACGCCGCGCAGCTCTCCGGCGGCCAGCAGCAGCGCGTGGCGATCGCGCGGGCTCTGTCCATGCAGCCCGACATCATGCTGTTCGACGAGCCGACCTCGGCTCTCGACCCCGAGATGGTCAAGGAGGTGCTCGACACCATGACGCAGCTGGCGGGCGAGGGCATGACCATGGCGGTCGTCACCCACGAAATGGGTTTCGCGCGCCAGGTCGCGGATCGGGTCGTGTTCATGGATCGCGGGGAAATCGTCGAACAGGGCACGCCGTCCGAGTTCTTCTCCAACCCCAAGGAGCTGCGGGCCCAGATGTTCCTGAGCCAGATCCTTCACTGAGCTGGTCTCAAGGATTAAGATAGTATCATTCGTGGAGTGCGTGCGTGGCCAACGATTGTGATGTCGTCGTCATCGGAGCGGGGCACAACGGGCTCGTCTGTGCCTATTATCTCGCGGCGGCCGGATACAAGGTAAAGGTCTTCGAGCAGCGCCCCGTCGTCGGCGGAGCGGCCGTGACCGAGGAGTTCCATCCCGGATTCCGCAATTCGGTCGCCTCCTACACCGTCAGTCTGCTCAATCCCAAGATCATCCGCGATCTCGATCTGCCCCGCCACGGCCTGAAGGTCGTCGAGCGCCGCCTGTCGAACTTCCTGCCGCTTCCGAACGATCAGTACCTGAAGATCGGGGAGGGCGTGACGCGCTCCGAGATCGCGCGCTTCAGCGCCAAGGATGCGGAGCGCTATGAAGCCTATTCCAATGAAATCGACGCCATTGCAGACGTGCTGCGCGACCTCGTTCTCCAGCAGCCTCCGAACCTGGTCGCCGGTGGCCTGCGGGCGGCGCTGACGGAAGGATGGCGGGCCCTGCTGACAGGCAACCGCCTGCGCAGCCTGTCGATGGCGAACCGGCGGGCCCTGCTCGACCTGTTCGCCAAATCGGCGGGCGATTATCTGGACGGATGGTTCGACACCGATTGCGTGAAGGCGGTCTTCGGCTTCGATGCCATCGTCGGCAACTTCGCGAGCCCGTACACGCCGAACACCGCCTATGTGCTGCTCCACCACGTCTTCGGCGAGGTGAACGGGAAGAAGGGCGCATGGGGGCACGCCATCGGCGGCATGGGGGCGATCACGCAGGCCATGGCGAAGGCCGCGCGCGAGCGTGGCGTCGAGATTGAAACCAATGCGCCTGTGCGGGAAGTGATCGTCGAAAAGGGCAGGGCGGCCGGGATCGTCCTGAAGGACGGACGCACGATCCGCGCACGCGCCGTGGCGGGCAATGTTCATCCGAAGCTGCTGTTCGACAGGCTAGTGCCCGAAGATGCCCTTCCGGCTGACTTCCTGAGCCGCATGCGCCGGTGGAAATCGGGCTCCGGCACGTTCCGGATGAACGTGGCGCTCTCGGCGCTGCCGAGCTTCACGGCGCTGCCCGGGCGCGAGGTCGCGGATCATCACACCGCCGGCATCATCATCGCCCCGTCGCTCGCCTATATGGACCGCGCCTATGACGATGCGAAGCGGCTGGGATGGAGCCGCGAGCCGATCGTCGAAATGCTGATCCCTTCGACGCTCGACGACAGCCTTGCGCCTCCTGGCATGCATGTGGCGAGCCTGTTCTGCCAGCATGTGCAGCCGCAGCTCTCGGACAGGCGCTCCTGGGACGATCACCGCGAGGAGGTGGCCGATCTGATGATCGCCACCGTCGACCGGTATGCCCCCGGCTTCAAGGACAGCGTCATCGGCCGGCAGATCATGAGCCCGCTCGACCTCGAGCGCACCTTCGGCCTGATTGGCGGCGATATCTTCCATGGCGCCCTGACCCTCGACCAGATCTTCAGCGCGCGCCCGATGCTGGGGCATGCGGATTACCGCGCGCCGATCACGGGGCTCTATATGTGCGGCGCCGGGACGCATCCCGGCGGCGGCGTCACGGGTGCGCCGGGTCATAATGCCGCCCGCGCCGTCATGGCCGACATGCGGCGTTTGAGGTGATGAGCTTCCTCTGCACCCCCGTGCCCGACCTGTGCTAAAAACCTGCGTAGGCAGGAGAGCAGGAGGTCGGGATGACGGGGCGTGTGGCGAAGCAATCCGGAAAGCTCCTCGGTCTGGTCGGGCCTAATGCCGAGAAGACCGTTTCGCTCGCCCTGCAAGGGGGCGGAGCGCACGGGGCCTTCACCTGGGGTGTCCTGGATTACCTGCTGGAGGATGGTCGATTGGCCATCGAGGCCATTACGGGCGCAAGCGCCGGGGCCATGAATGCGGTCGTCCTCGTGGAGGGCTGGCTGGAGGGCGGCCGTGACGGCGCTCGGAAGCAACTGCGGCAGTTCTGGAAGCGTGTCAGCCTCGATGGCGTGCTTTCGCCCATTCAGCGCTCCCTGTTCGATCACTTCCTGAGCTATTGGAGCGGCGCTCGGGCTTCCACGGAACTCTGGACGGGAGCATGGGCCAATGTCACGAGCCCCTATGACCTGAACCCGCTGGACATCAATCCGTTGCGGGATGCGCTCGACGCGTTGATCAATTTCGAGCGCGTCAGGGAGTGCAGAGAGACGAAGCTCTTCATCTCGGCGACCAATGTCTGGACCGGAAAGATCCATGTCTTCTCGGCCCCCGAATTGACGGTCGACCATGTCCTGGCCTCCGCGTGCCTGCCGACGGTCTTCAAGGCGGTGGAGATCGATGGAGAGCCTTATTGGGATGGTGGCTATACGGGAAATCCCGCGCTCTTTCCGATCTTCTACGAAGCGGAATCCGACGACATCGTGCTGGTTCAGATCAATCCCGTCGAGCGCCGGACCACACCGCGCACGGCACAGGAAATTCAGAGCAGGTTGACCGAGATCACCTTCAACGCGAACCTCCTCTATGAACTGCGCGCCATCGGCTTCGTCAGGCGGTTGATCGACGAGGGAAAGCTCTCGACGGACGATTACAAGCGGGTGCTGATGCACCGCATTCATGGGGGCGCCGCGCTCGATGCCTATGCTGCGTCATCGCGCCTCAATGCGCGATGGGACTTCTTCAAAACGCTGAAGGATCTGGGCCGATCCTCCGCCCGCCATTGGCTGGCGGAGAACTTCGAGGCACTTGGGCGAGAGAGCACGCTTGATCTGAAGAACGCCTAGTCTTAGCTCTGGTACGTCACATCGGATCGCGAGACCTGGCGAAGGGCCTTACCCCTCATGGCGAGAAAAGCAGGAAGTGCGGACCTGCCGCTGCACAGCGGGCATGTGCCCAAATGGCTGGCGGACCGCATGACGCGCCTCGGCGCCGTCATGAGCGAGGCCATCGTCCATCATTACGGCCGCGACGAATTGCTGCGTCGTCTGGCGCATCCTTTCTGGTTCCAGTCCTTCGGAGCCGTTATGGGGATGGACTGGCACTCGTCCGGCATCACCACCAGCGTGATCGGGGCCCTGAAGCGCGGCCTCACGCCGCTGTCGCAGGAACTCGGCATCCATGTCTGCGGCGGGCGGGGGCGCCATTCGCGACAGACGCCGCAGGAGCTGGTTTCCATCGGTGAGCGCGTGGGCTTCGACGGCTCGGTTCTGGCGAAGGCGAGCCGCCTGGTCGCCAAGGTCGACAGCGCCGCGATCCAGGATGGGTTCGATCTCTATCTCCACGGCTTCATCGTCACGGACGACGGAAAATGGGCCGTGGTTCAGCAGGGCATGAACGACGCGCGCCGGCAGGCCCGCCGCTATCACTGGCTGTCGGAGGATCTCAAGAGCTTCGTCGACGAGCCACATTCGGGCATCGACGGGATCGGGCAGGGGGAGATCGTCAATTTGACGGACCGGCGGGCCGAGGCCTCACGCCGAGCCCAGATCGACGTCCTAGGCACAATTGGGCCCGATGGCGTCGCGCGGCGGTTCCTGGCGCTGAGCGAGAGGGAGGTGGAGCCCGCGCCACAGCCTCTGCTGCCTCATCTCATCATGCCCGAGCATCACGACGTTCGGCCGAAGGATGTGGTGCTGCGCCGTCTGCACGGCAGTCTGGCGGCGGCTGCGGATCGCGGGCCTGAGGATTTTCCCGACCTTCTGCTGACCCCCGGCGTGGGTCCTCGCACGGTCGAAGCACTGGCCATGGTGGCCGAGGTGGTTCACGGCGCGCCGTGCCGGTTCAGTGATCCGGCGCGGTTTTCCTTCGCCCATGGCGGAAAGGACCGGCATCCCTTCCCGGTGCCGGTTCGCGTGTATGACGAAACCATCCGGGTTCTGAAATCCGCCGTTCAGAAGGCAAAGCTCGGACAGCAGGAAGAGCTTTTTGCCCTGAAGCGGCTCGATGACCAGGCGCGTTCCCTGGAGCGTGTTGCCGGCGGTCCCGGTTTCGACGAGCTGCTGAAGGGGGAACGGGCGAAGTCGCACAGCTATGGCGGCCGTTCCGTCTTCGGAGATGAGCCGCCTCCGGCTTCATGACGCCCGCCGGTTCCGGATGAGGTGAGACGCCGCACGTGGCCTGCGTGCCATGTGCTTGCGGGGAAACCCTATTTCGCTCATGCTTCGAGGGCAGCCAGGATTCATAAACAGAGAACCGGCTGCGCAAGGGGCATCACGATATGGACAGCCAGACAACAGTTCTCGGTATTCTGAAGAAAGCCCGCGCCCTCGTCGACGCAGGAGAATACACCGGCATTATCGAGGCGATCAGCGCGCTCAAGGGTGAGGCCAGCGGGCCGAAACGCGACTTGGCCTATTATGAAGTCCTGGAAACCGCGAGTGCAGGTCGTGGAGAGGTCGGAATGTCAGCCCTGTCCGCGGCAAGCAGGGATGCCACCATGGCCCTGCTCGATGCGACCATCAGACGAATGACCGCGAAACTGCATTAAGCGCATCGCGCGGAGCCCGGTTTTGCGTGGGTACGGCCATGACGGTGCGCAATCGTCATTCCCGGCCACTCTCCGTCATGCCCGCACTTGTTGCGGGCACCCACGTCTTTCACCTGCTCTGCATTTCCAAGACGTGGATGGCCGGGACCAGCCCGGCCACGACAGGAAGGAGCGGGGTCTGCGGACGGAGCGTCGGGCGCTTACCGCGCCTTCCTCGAATGAAACTCCGCTTACGCAAGAGCCGAGCGCAGGTCCTGGATCAGGTCGTCCGCGTCCTCGATGCCGACCGACAGGCGAACCAAGCCGTCATCGATTCCGAGCTCCGCGCGCACTTCCGGAGGCACGGAGGCGTGGGTCATGATCGCCGGGTGTTCGATCAGGCTCTCCACGCCGCCCAGGCTCTCGGCCAGCGTGAAGAGCTGGCAGCGCTCCAGGAAGCGCGTCGCGCCATCGAGGCCGCCTTTGATGCGGGCCGTGATGATGCCGCCGAAGCCGCGCATCTGGCGCTTCGCCAGCTCATGCTGCGGGTGGGACGCGAGGCCCGGATAAATCACGCCGTCCACCTGGGGATGCGCCTCCAGGAACTCGGCGATCTTCAAGGCTGATGTGCAGTGCCTTTCCATGCGCAGCGACAGGGTCTTCAGGCCGCGAAGGGCGAGGAAGCTGTCGAACGGACCGGAGATCGAGCCGACGGCATTCTGAAGGAACGCGATCTTTTCGCGGACCTCCTGGTTCTGGCCGACCACCACGACGCCACCGACCATGTCGGAATGCCCGTTGAGATACTTGGTCGTGGAGTGGACGACGATGTCGAAGCCGAATTCCAGCGGACGCTGCACCCAGGGGCTCGCGAAGGTGTTGTCGGCGACCAGAAGGGTGCCGTGTCCGCGCGTCGCCTGCGCGATGGCTTCGAGATCCGCGAGCTTCAGGAGAGGGTTCGTCGGTGTTTCGACCCAGACGAGGCGGGTGTTGGGCCGCAAGGCCGCTTTCACCGCATCCGTGTCGCCGAGATCGACGTAGGTGATGTCGAGGCCTGCCGATTGCTTGCGCACCTTCTCGAAAAGCCGGCGCGTTCCGCCGTAGAGATCGTCCGATGCGACGATGTGAGAGCCGCTCTCCAGCATGTCGAGCACCGTGGCGCTCGCAGCCAGGCCCGACGAGAAGGCGAAGGCGGCGGAGCCGCCCTCAAGGTCTGCGATGCAGCGCTCGAAGGCCATCCGGGTGGGGTTCTGCGAGCGCGCGTACTCGAAGCCCTTGTGGACGCCGGGGCTCTCCTGCGCAAAGGTCGAGGTCGCATAGATCGGCATCATCACCGCGCCCGTCGTCGGATCGGGTGACTGGCCCGCATGGATGCAACGGGTGGCGAAGGCGAGGTGGTTGCGAGTGGTCATCAGGCTTGAATCCGGAAGAAGTTGATGAGGTCGATGCGGGTGGCGAGGCCGACGAAATTGTCGCCGTCCATGATGACCGGCACGAGGCCGGCAGCAAAGAGCGGCAGGAGATCCTTCACAGGCGCCTGGGCGGAGACCGTCTGGAGGCGCGTGACCATGATCTCCCGCACCGGCTTGTTGAAGACGCCTTGCGGATCGTGTTCATTCGCCACCAGAGCGTCGAGAATGTCGCTTTCGTCGACGAGGCCGACGACGCGCCCGTCCTCGATCACAGGCAGTTGCGAGATGTCGGAGGAGCGCATGCGCGCGAAGGCGGAGCGAAGCGTCTCATGGGGAGAGACGAAGATCGTCGCGCCCTCGCCGAAGGGGTTGATGACCACGTCGCGTGCGGTGCCGGTGGGCTTGCGGTCGAGCCAGCCCTCCTGCGCCATGAAGGCATCGTTGAAGACCTTCGACAGGTACTTGGCGCCCGTGTCGCAGACGAGCGTGACCACGCGTTTCGCCTCGCTCTGCGCGCGGCAATAGCGCAACGCGGCGGCGAGCAAGGTGCCGGAGGATGAGCCGGCGAGGATTCCCTCCTTGCGGAGCAGTTCGCGGGCCGCCGAGAAGCTCTCCTTGTCGCTGATGGAATAAGCCTTCTTCACCAGGGAGAGATCGCAGTTCGGCGGTACGAAATCCTCGCCGATACCTTCGACGGCCCAGGAACCGGCCTCCGTCATCTCTCCCGTCTCGACGAGCGGCGCGAGGATCGAGCCGGCCGGATCGGCCAGAACCATCGCCGTCTTGGGAGAGGCCTTCTTGAGATAGCGCCCGATGCCGGTCAGCGTGCCGCCGGAGCCGACACCGACCACGACCGCGTCCACATCCCCGTTCATCCCTTCGAGGATCTCAGGGCCGGTGCTGGCTTCGTGCGCGGCCGGGTTCGCGGGGTTTTCGAACTGATTGATGTAAACGGCGCCGGGGGTCTTGCGGGTGATCTCAAGGGCGAGATCCTGATAGTAGTCGGGGTGTCCCTTGCCGACATCAGAGCGCGTGATGACGACCTCCGCGCCGAGGGCCTTCGCATGCAGCACCTTCTCGCGGGACATCTTGTCCGGAACAACCAGGAGCGTGTGGTAGCCCTTGCTGGCGCCCACCAGGGCGAGACCTACGCCGGTATTGCCCGCCGTCGCCTCGACGATGGTGCCGCCGGCCTTCAGGCTGCCGGCTCTTTCCGCAGCCTCGATCATGGCACGGGCGGGACGGTCCTTGATGGAGCCGCTCGGATTGGCGCTCTCGAGCTTCAGGAACAGACTGCAGAGACCCATATCGAGGCTTGTCACCTCCATGAGAGGGGTCCGACCGATCAGGTCGAGGGCTCCGCGAGCAGCCATTTAACATATTCCTTATGTATAATAAGTTTTCTATTCTATATAGATGTGAAATTCATTCCTGCCTATAGCCACGGAAAACTTGTAGGCCGGAACATGCATTTTCAATCCGACACTCCGCTCCCGGCTTGCCATCGCTTCATCCCGTGCATTGATAATCCAGGTCGAACAGGTCAAAACCTCACTGTTCAGGAGTGAGCTCTATGCTCGACCGCATCACCGGAATGCAGATTTTCATGCGGGCAGCGACCCTCGGCAGCCTGTCCGCGGCCGCTCGCTCGCTTGGCATCTCACAGACCATGGCGACGAAACATGTCGGCGCCATCGAGGAGCGTCTGGGCGTCAAGCTTCTGCACCGAACAACCCGGCGGCTGACCCTCACCGAAGCCGGCCGACGCTATCTCGAGAGCGTGGAGCGCATTCTCGCGGAGGTCGAGGAGGCCGATGCCGCAGCCTCGGCGGAGCGCGTCGAGGTGCGGGGTGTGCTGAGGGTGAATGCTCCCCTGTCCTTCGGGATCCGGGAGGTCGCGCCCCTCATGGCCGAATTCGCGCGTCTCCACCCCGCCGTGACGGTCGATCTTGGCTTGAACGATCGTTTCGTCGATCTGATCGAGGAGGGCTGGGATATGGCGATACGGATCGGACGGATGCGGGATTCGACCATGATCGCCCGTAAGATCGCGCCGTGCCGCCTCGTGGTTTGCGCCTCTCCGGCCTATCTTGCCGAGAGAGGAACCCCCATGAAAGTCGCGGATCTCGGGCAGCACAATTGTCTGGGCTACACTCTTTCGCAGGGCGTCGGACCGGACGAATGGGCTTTCGGCGCCGACGGCAAGATAAAGGTGCCGGTCAGGGGCAATCTTCGCATCAGCAACGGCGATGCGCTGGTGGCCGCCGCCGTGGCAGGGCAGGGGCTCGTCTATCAGCCGACCTTCATCACGAGCCATGATCTGCGCGAGGGGCGGCTGATCGCGCTGACCCTCGATCATCCGCCTCTCGATCTGCCAGGCATCTTTGCCGTCTATCCGGCCGACCGTCATCCTCCCGCCAAGGTGCGCGCGTTCGTGGACTTCCTCGCGCGGCGGTTCGGATCCAATCCCCCTTGGGACGCCGGGCTCGGATTGCAGGCTTGAGCGACCACAAGTCGAGGTCTTCCGGTCTTGAAATTCAGAGTTGCCGATAAGGCGTTAGCCGATGTTCGAACGTGTTCCGAAAAGGCGGAAAACACTCCTCCTCCTTGGAACTTTTTTTCAGGTCCTACGTTGTTGATGGTCGGCGTCCGTCCAGAGCGGTGAGAACACCCGTCGGTATGTCCGTACAGCAAGGGGATCCGGGCCAGTTGCCCGGAACGGTGTTACGGGGGGCTAAATGCCACAAGTCGAATCTGCCACATCGCAGCTTGATCCCAGGCTGCTGCTCAAAGTCCTGCGCGCTTTCCGGAAAGGCGACTTCTCAGCTCGCCTCCCATCCGACTTGATCGGGATCGACGGAGAGATCGCTGAGGCTTTCAACGATATTGCGGATCTCAACCAGGGGCTTGCCAAGGAGCTCGACCGCGTTGCGAAGGTGGTCGGCAAGGAGGGCCGCATCAGCGAGCGCGGCCAGCTGGACGGGGCGACAGGCTGCTGGAGCGAGTGCGTCAATTCCGTGAACGCCATGATCGGCGACATCGTGCAGCCGACCGTCGAGGTCGCTCGCGTGATCGGCGCCGTGGCCAAGGGCGACCTCAGCCAGACGATCGAGCTGGAAACGGAGGGGCGCCCCCTGCGCGGCGAGTTCCTGCGGATCGGCAAAGTGGTCAACACGATGGTGGGCCAGCTCGGCAGCTTCGCCTCCGAAGTGACGCGCGTGGCGCGCGAGGTGGGCTCTGAGGGCAAGCTCGGCGGCCAAGCCAAGGTGAAGGGCGTGGCGGGGACCTGGAAGGACCTCACCGACAACGTGAACCTCATGGCCGCCAATCTAACGGGCCAGGTGCGTAACATCGCGGAAGTCACCACCGCGGTCGCCATGGGCGACCTGTCCAAGAAGATCACCGTGGAGGTGAGGGGCGAAATCCTCGAGCTGAAGGACACCATCAACACGATGGTGGACCAGCTCAACTCGTTTGCCGGCGAGGTGACGCGCGTGGCGCGCGAGGTGGGCACCGAGGGCAAACTCGGCGGACAGGCGCAGGTGCGCGGCGTCGGCGGCGTCTGGAAGGACCTGACGGACAACGTGAACATGATGGCGGCGAACCTGACCGGTCAGGTGCGTAACATCGCCGAGGTGACGACCGCGGTCGCGAGAGGCGACCTGTCCAAGAAGATCACCGTAGATGTCAAAGGCGAGATTCTGGCGCTGAAATCGACCATCAACACGATGGTGGACCAGCTCAACTCGTTTGCCTCGGAAGTGACGCGCGTGGCGCGCGAGGTGGGCACCGAGGGCAAACTCGGCGGGCAGGCGCAGGTGGAGGGCGTCGGCGGCGTCTGGCGCGATCTCACCGAGAACGTGAACATGATGGCGGCCAATCTGACCGGCCAGGTGCGCAATATCGCCGAGGTGACGACGGCCGTCGCGAACGGCGACCTCTCGAAGAAGATCACCGTGGAGGTGAGGGGCGAGATCCTGGAGTTGAAGAACACCATCAACACGATGGTGGACCAGCTCAACTCGTTTGCCTCGGAAGTGACGCGCGTGGCGCGCGAGGTGGGCTCAGAAGGAAAGCTCGGCGGCCAGGCGCAGGTGCGCGGCGTGGCGGGCACCTGGAAGGACCTGACCGAGAACGTGAACCTCATGGCCGCCAATCTGACCGGTCAGGTACGTAACATCGCCGAGGTCACCACTGCCGTCGCAAACGGCGACCTGTCCAAGAAGATCACGGTTGAGGTCCGCGGCGAAATTCTCGAACTGAAGAATACCATCAACACCATGGTGGACCAGCTCAACTCGTTTGCCGGCGAGGTGACGCGCGTGGCGCGCGAGGTGGGCTCCGAAGGCAAGCTCGGCGGCCAGGCCCGTGTGGAAGGCGTGGCGGGGACCTGGAAGGACCTCACCGACAACGTGAACCTCATGGCTGCGAACCTGACGGGCCAGGTGCGTAACATCGCGGAAGTCACCACCGCGGTCGCCATGGGTGACCTGTCCAAGAAGATCACCGTAGAGGTGAGGGGCGAGATCCTGGAGTTGAAGAACACCATCAACACGATGGTGGACCAGCTCAACTCGTTTGCCGGCGAGGTGACGCGCGTGGCGCGCGAGGTGGGCACCGAGGGCAAGCTCGGTGGGCAAGCGCAGGTGCGCGGCGTCGGCGGCGTCTGGCGCGATCTCACCGAGAACGTGAACATGATGGCGGCCAATCTGACCGGCCAGGTGCGCAATATCGCCGAGGTGACGACGGCCGTCGCGAACGGCGACCTCTCGAAGAAGATCACGGTCGATGTCCGTGGTGAGATCCTCGAGCTGAAATCGACTATCAACACGATGGTGGACCAGCTCAATTCCTTTGCCTCGGAGGTGACGCGCGTGGCGCGCGAGGTGGGCATCGAGGGCAAGCTCGGCGGGCAGGCGCAGGTGCGCGGCGTGGCGGGCACCTGGAAGGACCTGACCGACAACGTGAACATGATGGCGAACAACCTCACCAGCCAGGTGCGCGGTATCGCCAGCGTCGTGACGGCGGTTGCGGAAGGCGACCTCAAGCGCAAGCTCGCGGTGGATGCAAAGGGCGAAATCGCCGCTCTCGCGGATACGATCAACGAGATGATCGACACGCTGGCGACCTTCGCCGATCAGGTGACGAACGTGGCCCGCGAGGTGGGCGTCGAAGGCAAGCTCGGCGGCCAGGCAAGGGTGCCGGGTGCTGCCGGCCTGTGGCGTGACCTGACCGACAACGTGAACCAGCTGGCCGCGAACCTCACAACGCAGGTGCGCGCCATCGCGGACGTGGCCACTGCCGTGACGAAGGGCGACCTGACCCGGTCGATCTCGGTGGAGGCTTCCGGCGAGCTGGCGTCCCTCAAGGACAACGTCAACGAGATGATCCGCAACCTGCGGGACACGACGCTCAAGAATGCGGAGCAGGACTGGCTCAAGACCAACCTCGCCAAGTTCACCCGCATGCTTCAAGGCGAGCGCGATCTCACGACCGTGTCCAACATGATCCTTTCGGAAATCGCTCCGCTGGTGAATGCCCAGCACGGCGTGTTTTACACCGTCAACTCCGAAGACAACGAGCCGATCCTCGAACTCGTCGCCTCCTATGCCTTCACGCAGCGCAAGCATCTCAACAACCGCTTCCGCCTGAAGGAAGGCCTCGTCGGCCAGGTGGCTTACGAGAAGAAGCGCATTCTCATTGGAAATGCCCCGAGCGACTATATTACCATCAGCTCCGCTCTCGGTGAGGCTCCGCCGCTCAACATCATCGTTCTTCCGGTTCTGTTCGAGCAGGAGGTCAAGGCCGTCATCGAGCTTGCCTCCTTCAGCCGCTTCTCGGAAACGCATCAGTCGTTCCTCGATCAGCTGACCGAGTCGATCGGCATCGTCCTCAATACCATCGCCGCGAACATGCGGACGGAGGGGCTGCTCAAGCAGTCGCAGCTTCTGACCATCGAGCTGCAGAGCCAGCAGGAGGAGTTGAAGAACACCAACGATCGTCTGGAGCAGCAGGCTGCGACCCTTCGGCAGTCGGAGGAGCTCCTGCGCCAGCAGCAGGAGGCCCTTCAGCAGTCCAACGAGGAGCTTGAGGACAAGGCGCGGCTGCTCGAACTCCAGAAGCAGGAGGTCGAGGATAAGAATCGGGAAGTCTCCATGGCCAAGACCGCCCTGGAGGAGAAGGCCGAGCAGCTGTCGCTGACCTCACGCTACAAGTCCCAGTTCCTGGCCAATATGAGCCACGAACTGAGAACCCCGCTCAACTCGCTTCTGATCCTCTCGAAGCTCCTGACCGAAAATCCGGAAGGCAATCTCAGCGACAAGCAGAGGGAATTCGCCAAGACAATTCACGCGGCGGGCTCCGATCTGCTCTCTCTCATCAACGACATTCTCGACCTCTCGAAGATCGAGTCGGGAACCGTGAGCCTTGAAGTGACGAAAGTGGGCTTCAGGGACCTCGCCAACCACATGGAACGCACCTTCCGGCAGATCGCCGAGGAGCGGAAGCTCGATTTCCATATCGATATCGATGAGAAACTTCCCGCTACGATCCGCACGGATTCGAAGAGGCTGCAGCAGGTCTTGCGCAATCTTCTTTCCAATGCCTTCAAGTTCACTGAGAAGGGCGGGGTAAGGCTCAAGATCGGCTCCGCCGAAGGATCGCCTCTGCGGGCCGGCAGTCAGTGGATCTCGGTTGCCGTCACGGATACCGGCATCGGTATCCCGGAGGACAAGCAGCGCATCATCTTCGAGGCATTCCAGCAAGCGGACGGCACGACGAGCCGCAAATATGGCGGGACAGGACTCGGCCTGTCGATCAGCCGCGAGATCGCCCGTCTGCTGGGCGGCGAGATCGTCGTTGCGAGCGCACCGGGACAGGGCTCGACCTTCACTCTGTTCCTCCCCCTCGAGCCGCCTGCCAATCACAGCGTTCCAAGCCAGTCATCGGGCGCGCGGACCAATGGCAACGGAACCGCTGCCGGAGCATCCGACGACGTCCCATCGGCCATCCTGCGTCAGCCCTCCGCCCCCATGGCGCTCTCGGCATCGCTCGACGACAGGCATGCGATCATATCAGGAGATCGTGTCGTCCTGATCATCGAGGACGACGCGATGTTCGCATCGGTCCTTCTCGAACTCGCGCGCGAGCAGGGTTTCAAGGGGCTGATCGCCATGGACGGTGCCGCGGCTCTTGCCTTGGCGCATCGTTACAAGCCACATGCAATCACCTTGGACATCGGTCTGCCCGATATGGATGGTTGGGCATTGCTCGATCTCCTCAAGCACGACCCGCGGACCCGCCATGTGCCCATTCATGTCATCTCGGTGGATGATCAGAAGAAGCGGGGTCTGAAAGCCGGCGCCTTCGGCTTCCTTGAAAAGCCCGTCGATCGCGAATCCCTGATGACGGCCCTCAACCGCACGAAGGACTTCATCGATAGGCCCGTGAAGAAGCTGATCCTCGTCGAGGACGACGCCAACCAGCGCATGAGCATCTCCGAGTTGATGAAGGGAGAGGAGGTGGACATCACGGCTGTGGCCACCGCTGAGGAAGCGCTGGAAACCATCCAGGCGCGACAATTCGATTGCGCGGTGGTCGACCTCGGATTGCCGGACCTTCCGGGCGCGGAACTCATCGAGCGCATCCGCAGGACGAAGGGAGGCGAGGAGCTTCCGATCGTTATCTATACCGGGCAGGACCTGAGCAGGGCCGAGGAGCGGCGCCTCGAACAGATCGCCGCGACGGTGATCCTGAAAGGCGAGGGATCCTCGGAGCGGCTCCTCAATGACACCGCCCTGTTCCTGCATCGCTCCATCAGCGCGATCCCGGAGGAGAACCAGATCCTCGTCGAGCCAAAGAGCGAAGCGACGCTCGAAGGGCGAAAGGTGCTGATCATCGATGACGATATGCGCAACATCTTCTCGTTGACGAGCGCCCTCGAGCAGTATGGCCTTACGGTCATCTTCGCGGAAAACGGCCTCGAGGGAATCGAGAAGCTGAAAGAAACTCCGGATGTGGACATCGCTCTTGTCGACATCATGATGCCGGAGATGGACGGCTACGAGACGATGCAGGAAATCCGGAAGGATCCGCGTTACCGCGACATTCCGCTCATCGCCGTCACGGCAAAGGCCATGAAGGGTGACAGAGAGAAGTGTCTGGAAGCTGGCGCGACGGACTATGTCTCGAAACCTGTGGACATCGATCAACTTCTCGCCGTCTTGCGCGTTCAACTCAGTCGAAGCACTTATGTACCTGAGGGTAAGACGCACCCGAACGGTGCAGCAGAGACTGGCTCGGTGACATGATGGAACGTTATGGACAGGGCGATCCCGGAACTGACCTGAAGCGTCAGCTTTCCGGGCACGCCATGTCCCATCCTGTGCCGGCGAAGATTCTGGTGGTCGACGACGACCTCCGGAATCTCGTCGCTGTCGAGGAGATCCTTCGCGGGCCCGGGATCGAGATCATCAAGGCCGATTGTGGCGAAGCTGCTCTACGGCATGTTCTCAAGCACGACTTCGCGGCGATTCTGCTCGACGTGCAGATGCCTCGCCTCGACGGTTACGAAGTTGCGGATCTCATCCGCAACCGGCCACGCTCTTCGCGCGTGCCGATCCTGTTCCTGACGGCGTTCAACAAGGACGATATGCATGTCTTCCGCGGCTATTCGGCCGGCGCGGTCGATTATGTGTTCAAGCCGATCGAGCCGCTGATCCTGAAGTCGAAGGTCGACGTCTTCGTCGATCTCTATCGGAAAACCGAGGAAATCCGCCGGCAGGGAGAGGAGGAAAAGCGCCTTCTCATGGAGAACCTGCGCGTCCGCAGCGAGAAGCTCAAGACCGAGCAGGCTCTGCGGCGCCGCGAGGAGCACCAGTCCATCGTTCTGGAATCTCTTCCCATCGCCCTCTACACGGCGTCTGTTCAGGAAGACCACCGGCAGCTGCATTTTACGAACGAGAGCATCGAGCGCATCACCGGGTTCTCACCGAATGACTTTCTGGGGAAGCCGGACTTCTGGTCGTCCCGCCTTCATCCTGATGACAGGGATCGGGTTCTGTCCCAGCTCCAGGAGCTGACGGCTCAAGGCGCCGTCACTCTGGAGTATCGCTGGACCTGTGCGGATGGGAGCGAGCGGTTTTTCCTCGACCAGACCATGCTCATGCACGATGACGACGGGCGGCCACGTGAATTCTTCGGCATGTGGTTCGACATCACCGAGCGCAAGCAGATGGAGCAAAACCTGCTCCATGCCAGCAAGCTGGAAGCCGTGGGACGTCTGACTGGCGGTATTGCTCACGACTTCAACAACATGCTGAGCGTCGTGATCGGCAATCTCGACCTGCTGCAGAGATCGATCAAAGGCAATGCCAAGGCCGAGACCCGGGTGCGGATGGCCATGGAGGGGGCGCAGCGCTGTGCCGATCTCACGCATCGGCTTCTTGCCTTCTCCCGCCGACAGCCCTTGCAGGTGTCGGTCATCGATGTCGGCGCTCTCATGCCCGGCCTGCTGGAGTTGATGCGCCGCACCCTGGGAGAACGCATCAATGTCAGCCTTCAGCTTGAGGAGTGCATCTACCCGATCGAGGTCGACCGTGCGCAACTCGAAGCGGCCTTGGTCAACCTCGCGGTCAACGCCCGCGACGCCATGCCAGAGGGCGGCAATCTCTCGATTTCCGTCGGCACTCAGATGCTGGAGGAGGGCAAGGTCGATCGTCCCGGTGAGTTCGTCGTGATTTCGGTCCAGGACACCGGCATCGGCATGCCCCCGGAAATTCTGCAGCGTGTCTTCGAGCCGTTCTTCACAACCAAGGAGAGTGGCAAGGGAACGGGGCTCGGCCTCAGCATGGTCTATGGTTTCGTCCAGCAATCGGGTGGTCATGTGGAAATCGACAGCGCACCCAGCGAAGGCACCACGATCCGCATCTTCCTGCCGCGCGCCCATGGAAAAGTGGAGAGCTTGAACGACAGGCCGACGACCGACGCGGCTCCATTCGGAGCCGGACAGACGGTTCTCGTCGTCGAGGACAATCCCGCTGTCCGACACGTTGCGATTTCGACATTGAACTCTCTCGGTTTCGACGTGATCGAGGCCGAGACGGGTGACGAGGCTGCGGCCTTGCTGAGGGAGAACGACCGAGTGCGCTTGGTTCTGTCCGATGTCCGCATGCCTGGCGGGTTGAGCGGGATCGACCTCGCACGCATGATCAGGAGCGAAAAACCGACCGTTCAGGTTCTCCTGACGACCGGCTACGTCGACAGCGACGACACGATCGAGGATGTCGAAGTCCTCTACAAGCCTTATCGTGCGACGGATCTCGCAGAGAAGATCCAGTCCCTCCTGGACAAGCCGCAGCCTCTTGCAAAGAACATCATCCCGATGCGGGCCGCGGCGTCCGTGTGAGCCGGAGGCGGTTGGATTCGCCCATGGGTGCTGGTCGGTTCAGCGCTTGAGCTCTGTTCTGAGGATATGGGGCTCGTGAGCGGATTACACCTGGAGCGCATCCGATGAGCACGCAACCGGATATCGTCTTTCTCGATTTCGAGGCATCCTCGCTCGGTAAGGAGAGTTATCCGATCGAAGTGGGCTGGGTCTTCGCCTCCGGAGGGGAGGAGGGCCACCTCATCAAGCCCGCGCCGTCATGGACCGACTGGTCCGCGGAATCGGAGGCGACCCACCATCTCACGCGGGAGCGGCTCATGGCGCAGGGGACGCCGCACGATGTCGTCGCCACGCGCATGCTGGAAGTGCTCTCGGGTCACGCTCTCTTTGCGACAGCTCCCTCGTGGGATGGCCAGTGGCTCAGCAGGCTGCTGCGGGGGGCCGGGCTGCCGCGGCATGCCTTGCGCTTGCAGGACACCGATGTCGCGCATCTCGACGCCATCACGCAGATCCTGCGGAAGGCCGGAATGCCGGAGAACGCGCTGGGCGACCATGCGGGGGAGATTCTCGCCGAAGCCCGTCGCAGGGACGAGGGGCAAGGCAGTCCCGATCACCGTGCGCTTGCGGATGCGAAGCGCGAGCTGCGCCTATGGCGCGAGGTGCAGAGCCGGGCGGAAGGCTACGTAAAGAGCCTCGAGCTCAAGGCCTGAGGCTTCTCTGCCGGGGTGAATTAGGCTTCGAGGCGTTCGAGAGCCGTCTTGTCGCGTAGCACGATGGAGCGGCGGTGGGCTGGCAGTTCGATGACCCCCTGACGCTCCAGCTGAGTGAGCGAGCGGGAGACCGTCTCGATCGTCAGGCCGAGGTGATCGGCAATATCGATTCGCGACATGGGCAGATCGACATGACCGTCTTCCGCAAGGCGATCGGACATCACGAGCAGGAAGGAGGCGATCTTTTCAAGGGCATGCTTGCGGCCGAGCAGGAGCATGTGATCCTGGGCCCGTTCGAGAGCGCGCATCACGGATGAGGTGACCTGGTTGGCGAAGGCCTGATCTCGCGAGGCCAGGGTCTCGAGGCTGCAGCGCCGGTATGCGACAATGATGGCCCCACCGAGGGCTTCGGCGCTGAAGCGGTGCTCATCGCCCAATTCCATGCCGAAGATGTCGCCCGGAAGATGAAAGGCGTCGATCTGGCGGCGGCCGTCGCTCAGGAGCTTGAAGGTGCGCACCGCACCCGAAACTACCTTGTAGAAGTAGGCAGCCCGGTCACCCTCGGCAAAAATCTCTTCGTCCTTGGACACTGTCCGGGCCGTGCCGAGTTCGGGAGCGGTGCGGGGAGCCGGGGGCGTGCGCAGGAGCGCGACGTTCGGGACAATCTGGGTGTTGAGGGAAGCGTGCGCGGTCTGCATGGGGCTCTCGTCGGTCGTTCGGTTGACGTGAGCTCAGGAGTACCCTGGGGCCGGTGTGAGCGAAATTCAGATGCTCTCCTAAGGGATATCCCGGAGGCGAGCTTGGCCGCTCAGGCGGGCGTGTTCAGGGCGCCCCGGATGCTGTCGAGCAAGGTGCTGTCTTCCAAGGGTTTTTCAATCACCTGGCGGAACCCGGAACTGGCCGCGCGCTTGCACATGTCGTCCGTCATGCGGGCCGTGATCAGGATGGCGGGAAGAGTGACCAGCCGCCCGTGGAGCCGGTCCATCAGCTCGACACCGTTCATGGTCGGCATGTAATAGTCCACGACGAGGCAGCCGGAGGACGGCAGCTCCGGCTCGGCGAGGAGTTCGGCGCCGCTCTCATAGGTGCGCACGTCCATCCCCTCGAGCTCGAGGGCGAATTTCAATGATTGTCGAACGGCGGCATCGTCATCAACGACGATGACCGGCCCTGGTGTCATGGACATTGGGGGGTCCTGATGGGTCCCTGGCTCTCGGATCTCGATCAAACCTAATCCAACAGAGGGGTGATGGGCTTGATATGGGTCAATCCGGGGTTGCCTGCGAGCTCAGGAATCTTCCTTAAGGACTTTCGCCGGTTCCGGGCCGAACGCCGACAAGAAGGGCCATGCGGACAAGCTCCGACAGGCTGGAAGCCTGCATCTTCGTCATCACGTTCGCCCGGTAGATCTCCACGGTGCGCGGGCTGATGCCGAGATCGTAGGCGATCACCTTGTTGGCCTTGCCGGCGACGAGGCCCTCCAAAACCTGGCTCTCCCGCTCGGACAGGGCCTCGACGCGCGCCCGCACTTCCGCGGTCTGCGCATCCTGGTGCGCTTGCTTTTCCTGGTGCCTGAGCGCGGCCCGGACGGCCGCAAGGAAAAGATCATCGTCGAAGGGCTTTTCGATGAAGTCGATGGCCCCTTCCTTCATGGCTTCCACCGCAAGGGGGACATCCGCGTGGCCGGTCATGACGATGACCGGAAGGGTGAAGCCGCGGCTCTTCAGGTGCCGCAGGAACGCGATGCCGTCGATGCCGGGCATTCGGACATCCGTGACGATGCAGCCGTCGGAGGCGATCTTCACGCTGTCCAGAAACGAGGAAGCCGATTCGTGGAGGCGCACCGGCAAACCGTCGGAGGCGAGCAGGAAGGAGAGGGATTGGCGCACCGCAAGATCATCGTCCACCACATGCACAATGGCTTCACTCGGCATTCGCTAGTTCCTCCTGACTGACCGCACGTAGTGTAAATCGGAAGGTCGTGCCCTGACCGACTTCCGACTCGATCCAGATCTTCCCGCCATGGGACTCGATGATGGTTCGGCAGATCGACAGGCCGACGCCCATGCCGTGTTTCTTCGTCGTCACGAATGGCTCGAACAGACGCTTCAGAACCTCGGGCTCGATCCCCGTTCCGGTGTCCCCGACACTCACCTCCACGAGACCGTCCTTGGGCAAGGCGTGGCTGGCGATCACCAGTTCGCGCTTGGGCGCGTCCTGCATGGCTTCGATCGCGTTGCGGATGAGGTTCAGAAGAACCTGCTGAATCTGAATGCGGTCCACCAGCACGAGAGGCGCGCTCGTGTCTAACTTGTATGAGACGCGCACGCCCTTTTCGCGAGCCCCCACCAGCGCGAGAGCGCTCGCTTCCTGGATCAGTTTGGGCAGGTTCTCGATGTGACGTTCGCTCTCGCCGCGCGCCACGAATTCGCGCAGGTGGCGGATGACCTGGCCCGCCCGCAGCGCCTGCTCGGCTGCCTGGTTCACGGCGCCTTCCAGCATCGGCACGTCCTGGCCTTCCATGCGCTGCAGAATGCGACGGCAGCCCTTCAGATAATTCGCGATGGCCGTGAGCGGCTGGTTGATCTCGTGAGCCAGGGTCGAGGCCATCTCGCCGAGCGCCGTGAAGCGGGACATGTGCACGAGTTCGGATTGAAGCTCCTGCAGGCGGGCCTCCGTCTTCTGGCGCTCCGTGAGGTCGCGGATGAAGCCGGTGAAATAGCGCTGGCCGCTCGAGCGCATCTCGCCGACGGCGAGCTCGATCGGAAAGGTGGCCCCGTCCTTGCTCTGTCCCACCACGACCCGGCCGATGCCGATGATGCGCCTCTCGCCCGTCGTGAGATAGCGGTGCATGTAGCCGTCATGCTGCTCACGATAGGGATCCGGCATCAGGATCTTGATGTTCTCCCCGATGACCTCGTCGGCCCTGTAGCCGAAAAGCCTCTCGGCGGCGGCGCTGAAATACTGAATGAGGGCCTGCTCGTCGATGACGATCATGGCGTCCGGAATCGTCTCAAGAATCGAGCGCAGATGCGCTTCTCGGGTTTTCAGGGCTTCCTCGGCCGCCACGCGTTCGGTGATGTCCCGGGTGACCTTGGCGTAGCCGAGAAGCTCGCCCGCTTCGTTCTTCAACGGAGTCAGGCTGACATGGGCAATAAAGCTCGACCCGTCTTTGCGCAGGCGGAGGCCCTGGTCTTCAAAGCGCCCCTTGTCGCGCGCAATCTCGAGAGCCTGGTCGGCCTTGCCACTGGCGAGGTCTTCCGGTGTATGAAAGATCGAAAGATGGCGACCACGGATTTCGTCCCTGCTCCATCCACAGATGTGCTCGGCGCCCGCGTTCCAACTGATGACCCGGCCCTCGGAATCGAGCATGCAGATGGCATAATCCGTCACGGCGTCGACCAGGAGCTGAAAGCTGATATCCTGTTGCGGGACAGTCGGGGGGGAAGCCGAGGCGGTCAAAGGAAACTCCAGTCTGGGATAGTTTTCCAGCCGCCGACGAGGACCGGCAGCGGGAAAACGGTCACCATTCCTAGGACGTTCCTAGCACAGGCATAAGAGCGTTCATACAGGTGTATATTGTCGCGACGGCTGCGGCTTTAGACGAGACCCGCTGCGATGGCTCCCAGAAGGGCGGAGCCGAGAAGCGTCCCGTCGTGTAGCCCGAGAAGCCAGCGGGAGGGCTCGCCCTGTTCATGAATCCAAAGCGTCGTCCCCATCGTCACGAGCGACCAGCCTACGCCGAGAAGGGCCGCCGAGAGAGTGAAGGCGCCAGTCGTGGCAGCCAGCAGAAAGACGGCACCTGCTGCAGCGAGCAGGATGCAGCCGCCGATGGCGATCCAGCGGGGGCGGATCGCTTTGGGAATGCCGGCAAGCGCCAGAGATGGGGCGTACATGGCGATCACGTGCCATGCGATGGCGCCCGAAACGGCCTCGCCCAGGCCGCATCCGACCATGGCGATCGGGGTCGCGCCCATGAGGGCAGTCATGGCAAACCAGGCCAGGGCCCCCAGCGCGCTGGGCCACAGAATATGCCGCCATCCCAGCCGGGGAGCCGCTTCCGCACGCATGCGGCGAGCCGGGCGATGGGGTAGAACAGCGGTGACCCCGAGTGATCCGACATGCGCGAGAGCCGCTGCGGCCGCCATGCCCACCATCGTGTGAGGAACGGCAAGACCTTCAGCGAAGCCCGCAAGGCTCGGGGCAAGAAGACCCGCCACGGTGGCGGCTCCGAAGACCAGGAGAACGGAGCCCGTTCCCTTGGCTCCGAGAGGTGCTGCCGCATGCCGGTAGAACAGGCTGAAGCCACTGGCGATGCCGAGCCACAACGCTCCCAGCACCAGACTCGTGAACTGCCATTGCAGGAGAGACCACGCGGTGAGCAGACCACCGGCGACGCCCAGCGCGGCACCCAAGGAAAAGGCGGCCCGGCGGCCGAAGGCGTCGAGCAGCAGGGAGGCCGGCAGACTGGCCAATGCCGCTCCCGCATAGAACGCCGCATAGGGCAGGGTTGCCCAGGCTGCGTTCGGGGCGAGGGAGAGGCCCGCGATCGGCAGGATGGTCAGGGTGAATACCTGCGAGAGAACCGACAAGGCAAAGGCGGCTGCGAGCAGCGCCGTGCCGCCGTAATCCGGCTCATCGCCGGCGGCATCGATCGGCTCGCAGAGGCAGTCGAGCCGCCCCGCCCGCGGTATGGCAGACGATGCGCTCATGGCCTCAGGTCGTCATCCTTCAGGACGCGAACGGCGGCGCCTTCCACGTCTTCGAATTGCCCGCTCCTGAGTGACCAGAGAAAGGCGGCCAAGCCTGTAAGGCCTAGAACCAGGGCCGTCGGCACGAGATAGATCAGGACTTCCATGGATCAGGCTCCCTGCAGGGTTGGGACGGTTGGGGCCGCGTCGGCCTGTACGAGCGTCTCAGCCGAGGCACTGGCTTTGCCGCGCCGCGCGCGAAGGGCGTTCAGGGTGACGAGGCTCGACGAACCGGACATGGCGAGGGCAGCGACCAGCGGAGTCACGTAGCCAAGGAAGGCCAGGGGAACCGCGATCAGGTTATAGACCAGCGCAATGAGCAGATTCTGGCGCATCAGGGCGTGGGCGCGACGCGCGATGGCGACGGCATCGAGGACCGGCGAGAGCTTGTCTCCAAGGAAGACCGCATCCGCCTGAGCCTGTGTGATATCGGCTGCCGTGATCGGCGAGATGGACACGTCGGCTGCAGCGAGGGCCGGAGCGTCATTGAGGCCGTCCCCGACCATGAGCACCCGACGGCCATCGGCTTTGAGACTTTCGATCGCCGCGATCTTCTCGGCAGGCTTCGCGCCGCCGCGCCACTCGCGAATGCCGAGGGCGGAGGCGATCGGCGCGACAGCTTCGGGGCGGTCGCCGGACAAGATGCGGCAATCGACGCCGAGACCTTGCAGAGCCCTGACCGTGGCCATGGCATCGGGGCGCAGGGCCTGACGCACATGCAGAATGATACGTTCATGGCCGCGGGAGAAGGCGATCACGGAGACATCCGCCTCCTTGTCCGCCCGCTCGGCGGCGAGATCAGAAGCCCCGCAGAAGTTCGGGCTTCCGAGGCGAAGCTCCACTCCGGACACGACGGCCCTCACGCCTTGTCCGGCTTCCTCCGTCGCCTCCTCATAGGGGCGACGCTCCTTCGCTTCCTTCGATACGGCCGTCGCGAGCGGATGGTGGCTCGACAGCGCAAGGCGAGAGGCCGCCTCGAGCAGATCGGGGCGGATCGCGCTGGCATTGGCCACACGCATCTCCGGCAGGGTCAGCGTGCCAGTCTTGTCGAACACGACCGTGTCGATGCGGGCCAGGCGCTCCAAGGCATCGCCGGAATTGAGGAAGACGTTGGAGCGGAACAGGGCGCCTGACGCCACGACCTGAACGACAGGAACGGCAAGGGCCAGAGCGCAGGGGCAGGTGATGATGAGCACGGCCACGGCCGTGATGATGGCATCGTGCACCGACGAGCCCATGGCGATCCAGACGAGGGCCGTGATGGCGGCCGTAAGATGCACGACGGGCACATAGGCGCGTGCCACCTTATCGGCAAGCTGCACATAGCGGGACTTGGCGGCGGACGCGGATTCGAGAAGCCGCTCCACCTCATCGAGAAGCGTGCCTGTTCCGGCTGCCGTTACCTTCAGGGTGAGGGTGCCATCGTGGTTCATGCTGCCGGCATAGACATGATCGCCGGTCGCGGCGGCACGTCGTGCGGTTTCGCCGGTCACGAGACTCTCGTCGAGCTCGGAAATTCCGGAAAGGACGATCCCATCGACGGCGATGCGTTCACCAGGGCGCACCAGGACACGGTCGCCAGGGTTGAGCGCCGCCGTGGGAACGAGAACGGTCTCGCCATGCTCGTCGATGCGATGCGCCACCTCCGCCTTGAGCGCCGCGAGGTTGCCCGCGACGGCGCGTGTGCGGCGGCGCATGGCCTGATCGAGATAGCGGCCGCAGAGGAGAAAGAAGAGAAGCATCACGACGGAATCGAAATAGGTGTTCTCCGCGTGATTGATCGTTTCCACCACCGACATGATGAGGGCCAGCACGATGCCGATGGTGATCGGCACGTCCATGTTGGTGCGCTTGGCCTTCAGTGCGCCCAAGGCGCTGCGGAAGAAGGGCTGCCCCGCATAGGCAACGGTCGGAAGAGCGATGAAGGCGGCGAGCCAGTGGAAGAAGTCACGGGTTTCCGGCGTGATGTCGGTCACGTTGCCCGACCAGACGGAGACCGCGAGGAGCATGATGTTCATGGAGGCGAAGCCCGCGACCGCCAGACACCTCAGCAGCCATTGAGACCGGCGCGCCTCCTCCTCTTCGACCAGACGCGCCTGGTAAGGGTGGGCGCGATACCCGAGACGATCCAGTTCGCCGACGATGGCGGAGGGGGCGACGGCTCCTTCCTGCCACTGCACGGACAGGCGGTGGGTCGTGTAGTTGAGGCGTGCATCCACGACGCCGTTCAAGCGGCACAGTCCGCCCTCGATCTCGTCGATGCAGGCGGCGCAGTCGATGCCCTCGATGGCGAGATCGAGATGCGATGTCCCATCTTCCTGATGCTTGACGAAAACTGAGAGATCCAGCGTCTCGGCCATGGTCGCGGTCTTTCTGCTAGAGAGAAATGCGGCTCTTCGAGCGGAAGACGACATCATCTCCGCGCTTCAGGTCGATGACGAGGTCCCATCGCCCCTCCGGCAGCGGGCTGAGGCTCTGGTAACGACCATCGGACGTCTCCACAAGATCGACCGTGACGTCGTTGCGCTTGTCCGTTGGGTGGGCAAGGAGGACCTGCGCGGTGAGGCCGGAGAGGGCTTGCTCCTTCGCATCACGGGCCGTGATGAGAATGCCTCTCGCGGGGCCGCGTTGGAGCTGCGCCTCTACGGTCCAGTGACGCGCGTCCTGCGCATGGGCCGCTGCCACATCGTTCTCGAAGGTGAGACCCGCCTTGTAGGAACTCTCGGTCTCCACGCCGCTGAAGCTCGATACGGCAACACGGATCATCACGAAATTCATGGCGAAGATCACGCCGAAGAACGAGATCAGGTAGATGAGAACGGTGCGTCCGGTCAGGACACGGGGAGAGCGTTTTGCCGCCGTGGACATAGCTTGATCCTCTCAAGGCGCCTTGAAGTAATCACTCATCCGGGCCGTATCGCCCGTGGCGAGATCCGTGAGCGTGAAGTGGATATCGGTCGAGGAAGGGACGTCCGAGCCCTGCGAGCTCACGAGGACACGGGCTTCCAGGGTCTGGTCGGGCCCGACCTTGACGACGGCGCGGCCCTGCTGGTCGATCTCGCCGCCGACGATGTCGAGCTTCGCATTCGAGAGGCCGTCGACGGTGAGGACATAGCTGCGCTCATCGAGGTTCTTGTTGGCCACGCGAACGGTGAAGCCGTTACGGATGGATCCATCGGACAGGTGAACGAAGAGCGGGTTGCGATCATGCATGACGCTCAGATAAACGTTCTGGCGCATGGCGAGAGAGCCGATCATCGTCGCACCGACAAGGGCGATGATCACCGCATAGAAGATCGTGCGCGGGCGAACGATACGGTGCACCTCCGGACGGCCCTCGGCGCGAGCCTTCACGTTCATCTCGGTATCGTAGGCGATCAGGTTGAGCGGGCGATTGATCTTCTCCATTACCGTATTGCAGGCGTCGATGCACAGACCGCATTGAATGCAGTCGAGCTGCAACCCTTTGCGGATATCGACGCCCGTGGGGCAAACATTGACGCATTGATCGCAGTCGATGCAGTCGCCGGCCGGCAGGCCCAGGAGCCTCAGGGCATCGTTCTTCTTCATCGAGCCCCGCGGCTCTCCACGATCGTAGCGATACGTGACATTGAGAGCGTACTCATCCGTCAGAGCGGCCTGGATGCGGGGCCAGGGACACATATAGGTGCAGACCTGCTCGCGCATGAAGCCTGCCAGGGTGTACGTGGTGAAGGTGAGAATGCCGATCCAGATATAGGCGATCATCGGGGCCTGGAACGTCGCCAGGTCACGGACAAGAGTGGGCGCATCCGCGAAGTAGAGCACCCACGCGCCGCCGGTCCACCAGGCGATCATCAGCCAGATGAAATGCTTCATGCTTTTCTGCGCCGCCGTCTTGAGGGTGAGCTTCCCCTTATCCTTGAGCATCCGCTCGCGGCGGTCGCCCTCGATCCACCGCTCGACGGCATAGAAGAGATCGGTCCAGACCGTCTGCGGGCAGAGATAGCCGCACCAGACACGGCCGGCCACGGCATTCATCAGGAAGAGAGTGAGCGCGGCCAGCACCAGAAGTCCCGTGAAGTAATAGACTTCCTGCGGCCAGATCTCGATGAAGAAGAAATAGAAGCGGCGATGAGGCAGGTCGACCAGAATGGCCTGATCGGGGGCATGGGGGCCTCGATCCCAGCGGATGAAGGGAAGCAGGTAATAGATGCCGAGCGTGATGGCCAGCACGATCCATTTGATCGTGCGGAAGCGGCCTTTCACGGCCTGCGGATAAATCTGCTTGCGCGGGGCATAGAGCGGGGCGTCTTCGGTGCCTGAATTCGTAAGGGAGGGGGAGATTGGAGCGTCGGCCATCGAATCCGTCACAGGTTCTCGGACAAGAGAGACCTGGATAGGGGGGGGGTCGGCGAACCGCCTTGATTTGGGTCAAGCGGACGGCCGGAGATGCCTCTCCGGCCGTCCGTATAAATCCGTATGGGGTGGATTGCCGCAGCTTACGGGTTCTGACCGCCACCCAGGGAGTGGACGTAGAGCGTCAGGGCCTTGATGGTCGTGTCGTCGAGGCGTCCCTGCCAGGTCGGCATCACACCGCCGCGGCCAATGTTGATACCCTCGACGATGGTCGCCTTGTCGGACCCGAACAGCCAGATCTTGTCCGTAAGGTTCGGCGCGCCCATTTCCTGCATGCCTTGCCCGTTGGCGCCATGGCAGGCCGCGCAGTTGTCGGCGAAGACCTTCGCTCCTGCGGCGAGATCGACGCCCTTTTCCGTGGGCAGGCCTGACAGGGAACGGACATAATCCGCCACCTGCGAGATCTCCTCGCGCTTGAGCATTCCATCCCGGCCGAACGCAGGCATGCTTCCGGAGTGACCTTGGTCGCTGGTGGAACGAACGCCGAACTGAATCGTCTGATGGATCTGCTCAAGGGAGCCGCCCCACAGCCAGTCGTCGTCGTTCAGGTTGGGATAGCCCTTGGCGCCGCCGCCGCCCGCCCCATGGCAGGGCGCACAGTTGTCGCCGAAAGCTGCCTTGCCCTGAGTGCGGGCGAAGGCGAACATCTCGGGATCCTGCTTGATCTCGTCGAGGGAGCTGGCGGCGAGCTTGGCCGTCATGCCCGAACGCAGATCCTTGAGGGCCGCGAGATCGACTTCCACCGCCTCCCGAGACTGCCAGCCGAGAACGCCTTTCGTATAGGACGATACGAGCGGCCAGGCCGGATAGGCGATGCAGTAAGCGATTGCCCAGACGATGGTGATATAGAAGGTCCACAGCCACCAGCGCGGCAGCGGATTGTTGAGCTCCTCGATTTCGTCCCAGCTGTGCCCGGTCGTGGTCACGCCCGAGACGGCATCGACCTTTTCGTGAGTGTCATGGGCCATGGGATCAATCCTCCTGGAGAGGCATGCGGGCGGCAGCGTCGAAACGCTCCTTCCGCGAGGGGGCGAGAGCATAGACCAGGACCACCAGGAAGACGCCTACGAAGTAGAGCAGCCCCCAGGTCTGGGCGAATTCGGCGAAGAATTTGTATGCGGCTGGCATGGCATTGTCCTCAGCGCACGTTGGCCTTGTTGTCGTAGAGCTTGAAGTCGACCTGTGTGCCGAGCATCTGCAGATAGGCGATCAGAGCGTCCGCCTCGGTGACTTTCTGCGGATTGCCATCGAAACTGCGCGACTGAGCGTTCGGGTAGCGCTTGGCGAGGTCTTCGGCGTTCGGATCGTCGGTCGTGGCCTGGATGCGAACGTCGCTTTCCGCCTTTTTCACCATCTCCTCGGTGTAGGGCACGCCGAGCATTGCCTGGACCTTCATGTCCTCGGCGATCGAGGTCACGTCGAGCTCGTTCTTCTCGAGCCAGGGATAGCTCGGCATGATCGAGCCGGGCACCACGGCGCGGGGATCCTTGAGATGGTCGCGGTGCCAGTCGTCGGAGTACTTGTTGCCGACGCGGGCGAGATCCGGACCCGTGCGCTTGGAACCCCACTGAAACGGGCGGTCGTACATGCTCTCGGCGGCGAGAGAATAGTGGCCGTACCGCTCCACCTCGTCGCGCATCGGACGGATCATCTGGCTGTGGCAGTTGTAGCAACCTTCGCGCACATAGATGTTCCGGCCGGCCAGTTCGAGAGGCGTGTAGGGACGAACACCGTCCACCTTCTCGATGGTGCTCTTGAGGTAGAAGAGAGGCACGATCTCCACGAGGCCGCCGATCGAGATGACGAACAGCACGCCGATGACAAGGATGATCGAGTTGGTCTCGAAGATCTTATGACGGGACCAGAATGACATGATCGGTTCCTTTACTCCGCTGCAACGAGGGCGGGCTGTGCGGGAAGAGCCTCTTCCTCGACAGCTTCGGCTGTGGTGATGGTCTTCCAGACGTTCCAGGCCATGATCAGGCTGCCGGCGACGAAGAGGGCGCCGCCGAGGGCTCGGATGACATAGAAGGGGTGCATCGCTTCCACGGTTTCGATGAACGAGTATTCAAGGAAGCCGAGGCTGGTGTAGGCGCGCCACATGAGGCCCTGGAGGATTCCGGCGACCCACATCGACGAGATGTAAAGGACGATGCCGAGGGTCGAAATCCAGAAGTGCCAAGAGACGGCCTTGAGCGAATAGAGGCTCTTCTTGTCCCACAGCCACGGAACGAGGCAGTAGACCGCGCCGAAGGAGATGTAGGCGACCCACCCGAGAGCGCCGGCATGCACGTGGCCGATGGTCCAGTCGGTATAGTGCGACAGGGAGTTCACGGCCTTCACCGACATCAGGGGACCTTCGAAGGTGGCCATGCCGTAGAAGGCGACGGACACGACCATCAGGCGCAGCACGGGATCCGTGCGGAGCTTGTCCCAGGCGCCGGAGAGGGTCATGAGGCCGTTGATCATGCCGCCCCAGGAAGGCATCCACAGCATGATCGAGAAGACCATGCCCAGCGTCTGCGCCCAATCGGGCAGGGCGGTGTAGTGGAGGTGGTGCGGCCCGGCCCAGATGTAGATGAAGATCAGGGACCAGAAGTGGATGATGGACAGGCGGTAGGAATAGACCGGCCGCTCGGCCCGCTTCGGGATGAAGTAGTACATGATGGCGAGGAAGCCGGCCGTGAGGAAGAAGCCGACGGCATTATGGCCGTACCACCACTGGACGAGAGCGTCCTGAACGCCGGACCACACGATGTAGCTCTTCGGCGAGAAGATCGAGACGGGAATCGCCGCGTTGTTGCCCAGGTGCAGGACCGCGATCGTCAGGATGAAGGCGAAATAGAACCAGTTCGCCACATAGATATGCGGTTCCTTGCGGCGCATGACAGTGACCAGGAAGACGAGGAAATACGTTACCCAGACGACCGTCAGGAAAAGGTCAGCATACCATTCCGGCTCGGCATATTCCTTGCTCTGCGTGATGCCGAGCAGGTAGCCGGTTCCGGCAATGACGATGAAGAAGTTGTAGCCGAGAACGACGAACCAGGGCGCGATGTCGCCCGCCAGGCGGGCCCGGCAGGTGCGCTGCACCACATAGAACGAGCTTGCGATCAGCACGTTGCCGCCGAAGGCGAAGATCACCGCGGAGGTGTGCAGCGGCCGCATGCGTCCGAAGGACAGCCAGGACGTGTCGAAGTTGAGGGCCGGGAACGCCAGCTGAAGGGCAATGAGAAGGCCGATGGTGAAGCCTGCGATGCCCCAGAAGACGGAGGCGAGGGTCGCGAACTTCACCGGGCCCATGTTGTAGTTGGGTTTTCCGTTGATCGTCAGGGCGGGGCGAGCCGCGGGCCGCTCGTAGTAGCGGTTGACGATTGCAAAGACAGCCGCGACGCTCGCCGCCGCGAAGAGATACGCATGAAATGCGTATTCGGGCGTGTAGGCTTTCGCTGCGATGATGATGCTGAGAAAAGCCAAAGCGGCGAATGCAAGAGCAGATCCTGCCTCACCGATTGTCATTCCTTTGGGAGTTGTTGCCGTTTGAGCCATAGGTCTCGACCGTTCTAAAGTTTGGCGAGGCCTTGAGCTTCGCCATCAGTTTTCCTCACTAGGGGTGGGGTGGAAAAGGGGCATTGATGCAAATCAAACCGATGCTTTCGCCCCGCCGCTGCTCGCCGAAAGGACTAGACAGCGCGCGAATGACGCGCGGTTCCGCTTTCGAGATATCGATCGAAAGCCGCGCAGACGTTCCTGACCAGCAGACGGCTGTCCTCAGGAATGTCGATGCAAAGCCCATCGCGTTTGACGAGCCCGTCGCGCGCCAGTTCGTCGATTGCGACAAGCTCGGCCGCAAAATCATGCCTCTTCGCTTCGGGCGCGATCTCGGCGAGATCGACGGAGAAGTCGCACATAAGGCGCTCGATGATGCCTCTGCGCAGGCGGTCGTCGTCCGTCAGAGCCCGGCCCCGCACGGTGGCAAGGCGGCCTTTCGTGACCGATTCCCGATACGCGACGGTGCTCGGGGCGTTCTGGACATAGCCCTGCGGCAGAGAGCCGATGGCTGAGGTTCCGAAGCCGATGAGGGCTGTGGCCTCGTCGGTGGTGTAGCCCTGGAAGTTCCGGTGCAGCCGGCCCTCGCGCTGACGCAGGACGAGCGGGTCGTCGGGCTTCGCGAAATGATCGATGCCAATCTGGACATATCCGGCCTTCAGGAGAGCGGAGGCCGCCGCCGTACTCTGCTCGACACGCTCGATGGCGTCCGGCATTGCTTCTTCCGGAAGGAGCGCCTGATGGCGCTTCATCCAAGGAACATGGGCATAGCCGAACAGAGCGATGCGGTCCGGATCGAGCCTCAGGGCCTGCTCGACCGTGCGCAGGACGCTTTCGGTCGTCTGGTAGGGAAGGCCGTACATCAGGTCGAGGTTGAGACCGGTGACGCCTGCCTGGCGCAGCCAGGCGGCAACCTTTGCCGTCTGCTCGAACGACTGGATCCGATTGATGGTCTTCTGGACCTTGGGATCGAAATCCTGCACGCCCAGGCTCGCCCGGTTGAGACCGGACGCCGCAAGGGCCTCCACATGGTCGGGGGTGATGGTGCGCGGGTCGATCTCGACGGCGATCTCTGCAGACGGAAGAATCCCGAACGAGCGCTCCAGAAGGCTCATGATGCGCCGCAGATCTGTCCCGGACAGGATCGTCGGTGTGCCGCCGCCCCAGTGGATATGGGCCACGTCCATGCGGTTCGGCAGAGACTTGGCCACGAGCTCGATCTCGCGCGCGAGGAGTTCCACGTAGGAGGCAACCGGGCTGTAGCTGCGGGCGACGGTAGTGTGGCATCCGCAATAGAGGCACAGCTCCGCGCAGAAGGGGACGTGCAGGTAAAGCGAGAGCGCGGTCTGCGGCGACAGCTCCGAGAGCCAGCGCGCGTAAGTGGCCGGGTCCACTTCAGGCTTGAAGTGGGGCGCGGTCGGATAGCTCGTATAACGGGGGACGCGCTGGTCGTAGCGGGCAATGAGTTCTGGGGTCATGCCAGCTCTTTGCTTCGTCCGGGCGCCGGAAGCCTTGATCTAAGTCAAGGCAAGGGGGGACGGGTTGAACGCGGGGCGGGATCCGCCATCTTCATTGTATGGATGGTGCCTCGGGATCCGCTGCGGCGAGGTCTCGAGAGGCGGGGTTCAAGGAGTTTGTCGATGCAATCACCGGAGGAGTGGCAGATCCCGCCCGAATTCCAACCCGATCCGGATGGGCTCGCCTACGATCTGCGAGAGGCCCTGGGAGCCGTCGTCGCGCTCCGGGCCCGGGTGCCGGACGATGCTTTTACCGCAGAAACCCTCGGGACCGACCGGGCCGGCCAAGGTGTGGTCATTCGGGCGGATGGTCTCATCGTGACCATCGGATACCTGATCGCCGAGGCGGAGGAGGTGTGGCTCACCACCAACAAAGGCCGTACGGTCGGCGCCCACGTGATCGCCTATGATTACGACAGCGGCTTCGGTCTGGTGCAGGCGCTCGAACCACTCGGGCTGCCGGTGCTGCCTCTCGGGGATTCCCGGCGCCTGTCGCCGGGAGACAACGTCGTCATGGGAGGAAGCGGCGGTCGCACGCATTCATTGGCCGCTCAGGTGGTCGCGTGTCAGGAATTCGCCGGCTATTGGGAATATCTCATCGACAATGCAATCTTCACCGTGCCCGCACATCCCAATTGGGGCGGGACGGCCCTGATCGGGCCGCGGGGAGACCTCGTCGGAATCGGTTCCCTCCAGCTCCAGCACCAAGCCCAGGGCGGGGCCATCGTTCCCTTGAATATGAGCGTTCCCATCGATCTTCTGAAACCGATCCTGGACGATCTGCTGACCCTGGGTCGGGTCGGCGCTCCGCCCAAGCCGTGGCTCGGCTTCTATGCCTCGGAGACGGAAGAGGATCAGGTTTCGATCATTGGCCTTGCGGGCGATGCTCCGGCTCAGCGGGCGGGCCTGAAGACCGGTGATAACATTCGCGCTGTCGCCGGGCATGATGTATCGTCGCTTGCGGAGTTCTATCGCGCCATCTGGGCGCTCGGCCCTGCCGGCGTGGATGTGCCGCTGACATTGGAGCGCGAGGGCGATACCTTCGACGTGACGATCAGATCCGCCGATCGCAGCCGCTTCATGAAGACGCCCCGCCTGCAATAGCCTATCACTCCGGGCTCCTCCCATCACTGAAGGACAGTTTCATGCTCATCCTCCTTTGCGCAGCGCCGTTATGAACCGATCGGTTGCGCTTCCCTCCGGCGAAACGGTTCCTGCTCTCGGGCAGGGAACATGGCAAATGGCCGAGACCGCCGGCCGACGCGCTCGCGAGATCGAGGCGCTGCGCCTGGGCGTCGAACTGGGCATGAGCCTGATCGATACCGCGGAAATGTACGGCGAGGGCGCTTCGGAGGAGCTCATCGCCGAGGCTTTGGTGACAGAGCGCGAGCGGCTGTTCCTCGTGAGCAAGGTCTATCCGCACCATGCGAGCCGTGCGGGCGTCATCGAGGCATGCGAGCGGAGTCTGAAGCGCCTCAAGACCGATCGGCTCGATCTTTATCTTCTGCACTGGCGCGGGACGGTGCCTCTGGAAGAGACCGTTGCCGGATTCGAGAAGTTGCGCCGCGCCGGCAAGATCCGCCATTGGGGCGTCAGTAATTTCGACACGGACGACATGGAAGAGCTGTTCGAGGTCGAGGACGGTGCGAACTGTGCGACCAATCAGGTCCTCTACAACGTGACGCGGCGCGGGCCGGAATACGATCTGATCCCCTGGATGGAGAAACGCCGGATGCCGCTGATGGCCTATAGCCCCATCGAGCAGGGACGGCTGCCGAAAGCAGGCGTTCTGCAGGAGATCGGACGCAGTCACGATGCAAGCGCCTATCAGATCGCCTTGGCCTGGCTGCTCCAGAAACCCGGCATCATCGCCATTCCCAAGGCCTCGAGCCCTGCGCACGTGCGGGACAACCGGCGTGCTCTCGACATAACGCTCAGCCCCGACGAGCAGAGGGCCATCGACGCCGAGTTTCCGCCGCCCAAGCGCAAGCGCCCGCTTGAGATGATCTGACGCTTGCTTCTCCCGGTCATGATTGAACAGCCACTGCGTTGAGTCCGATGATGTTTTCCAGAGCCGATGCCCTTACCGTTGCGGAGATCCTCAGGAACGCCGCCCAAGCCGAAATCCTGCCGAGGTTCAAGAACCTGTCCGCCGGTGAGATCCGCACCAAGACCTCTCGGCTCGACCTGGTGACGGACGCCGACGAGGCGGCTGAGCGCGCCATCGAAGCTCAGCTTCTCAAGGCGTTTCCGAAGGCTCTCGTGATCGGCGAAGAGGGCGTCAGCCGAAACCCGGCCCTTCTCGACGGATTGGGGGAGGCCGAGCTTGCCTTCATCCTCGACCCTGTCGACGGCACCCTGAATTTCGCATCCGGCCTGCCGCTGTTTGGCGTCATGGCATCGGCCGTGATGAAGGGGGAGGTCGTCGGCGGCGTCATCCTCGATCCGATCTCCGACGATTGGGCTCTCGCCGTGCGCGGCGAAGGCGCATGGCTGCAGCGATCCGACGGCTCGACGCGCGCTCTCGGCGTAGCGCCGCCCGTTCCGTTGCGGGAAATGGCGGGCAACGTATCCTGGCGGTATCTGCCCGAGGCGTTGCGCCCCGTCGTGACCGGCAATCTGCCGCAGATCGCCATGGCGGCGGATTTGCGATGCGCCGCGCACACCTATCGCCTGCTCGCCGGCGGTCATCTGCACTTCGCCTTCTCGTCGAGCATCATGCCTTGGGATCATGCGGCTGGCTGGCTGATCCACCGCGAAGCGGGCGGCTATACGGCCCATTTCGACGGTTCTCCCTACCGGCCGACCCATCGTGGAGGCGGGCTGATCAGCGCCCCCGACAAGGAAAGCTGGCAGGCGTTGCGCGATGCCCTTCTGCCGGCTCAGCTCTGAAATCGCTGGCCGGTAGGGCCGACGATCGCATTGATCTCGGCGATCCTGGCGCAGCGTTTCTTGCACTGCCGGTCGAGATGCCAGGAACGGCCGATGCTCAGTCCAAGGACCGGAATCGACCAGAGAATGTCGATTGCATTCAGCAGAACGAGGATGAAGGCCGCGATCGAGACAAGCCACATCTCGATCCGCCCGAAGCCCATGGTGTATTCGTTCTTCAGGGCGAGTTGCTGGCGCTCAAGGAGCAGGTCGACATTGGCGGAGTTCGTGCCCTTGCGTGGCGCGGCACGCGTCCCATGGCATAGTGCTTCGAGCGATTTTTGCAGCAGGTTCAGTTGCAGCAGTCGGTCGTGGACGGTGCCGGCGGCCGGCTGGGCGATGGAAAATGCGCTGAAGAGGCGATTGTAGAGCGCCTGAATCGCAGGAGGGGAATTGTCCTGCTCCGCGCTGAGATGAGGCGCTTGGAAGCGATCGGTGATGCGTCTGCGGATCTGCGCCGCCGTGTCGGCGGTCCCGGAGGATGCTCCTTCCAGCTGGAAGGATGTTGCAACATGATCCGCAATCAGGCTCTCAACCGCTATGGAAGTCGTCTCCATCGACATGTATCGCTTCCTTCCCTGAAGGCCGCGTCGACGGTTTGACCATGACTGCGGCCGACAATAGCCTCCCGATCATGAATTCTTAAGGTTAACGGAGACTTAAAAAGGAACGTGTTCGATCCAGGGCGAAGGAAGGGGCGCTCATGCGTCGGGTCCGGCCTCCGAATGTCCCGGAACCATCTTGGCCAGGTTCTGGAGGAAGGTAACCGCCTCTGCGGGGCGGCCTTCCTGCTCGGCGATCTTGCTGATGTTTTGCAGAAGAGTGGCGATTTCGCTCGCCTTTGCCACCCGTCCCACCGCCAGCACATGGAAGAAGGCCGAGAAAGCCACCATGACGGCTTGGTTGTGCTCTTCCAGCCTTCTGCACTGCTCTTTCAGGGACTTGAGGTCCTTCTCTTGAGATGAAACAATATCCACAAGAGTCAGCATCTGTTCGGCTAACGTGTCGACGGAGGCGCTCATATCGATCGGGATGTCTCGCTCTTCGGGAGGGGCGGGCGTGATCGCGTCTCCGGTCATGGAGTTACTCTCTCTCGACCGTGACGGCGACTGTAAGTCGTCGAGCGCAGCGTCGGCATCCTTCACTGTCACAGCCGGAAGACGTGCAGCATCCGCAATGCGCGATGCCGTCTGCTGCAGGAGGCTGCGAAGGCGTTCCTGAACGCGTGCGATCATGCGGCGATCCAAGCACGACGGCGCACTTTAGGAAAGTGCCGTGTCACTCGAGGCTCGCTCGTTCAGCCAAGCGCATAGAGCAGGCGTGCCCGGATCGTGCCCTCCAGGGCGCGGATCTCCTTCAACATCTCCCGGCTCTGCTCGGGCTGGCCTTCCACCTCGATGACGACATAACCAATCTCACCGTCGGTTTGCAGGTGCTGTGCCGTGATGTTGAGGCCACGCTTGGAGAACGCTTGGTTGAGGCGTCCGAGGATGCCGGGCACGTTACGGTGCACATGGATATAGCGCGTTCCCGTGGCGCGCGACGACAGTTGCGCTTGCGGGAAGTTCACCGCGCCTATGGTCGAGCCGACATCCGAATAGTCGATCAGTTTTCTGGCGACTTCAGCGCCGATGCGCTCCTGCGCCTCTTCCGTCGAGCCGCCGATGTGCGGCGTAAGGATGACGTTGTCGATTCCCTGGAGCGGCGTCGCGAAGCGTTCCTTGTTCGAGGCTGGTTCAACAGGGAAAACGTCGACGGCCGCGCCGCGCAAATGTCCGCTCTTCAAGGCCTCCGCGAGCGCATCGAGGTCCACCACGGTGCCGCGGCTGTTGTTGATGAGATACGCCCCTTTCTTCATGGCGGCCAGTTCGGCGGCGCCGATCATGCCGTGCGTGGCGGGTGTCTCGGGCACATGCAGGCTCACCACATCGCTCTGGATCAGCAGATCGTGCAGGCTGTCCGCCGGTTCCGTGTTGCCATGGCGAAGCTTGTCGGTTTGATCGTAGAAGATGACCCGCATCCCCATCGACTCGGCGAGATACGACAACTGCGAGCCGATATTGCCGTAGCCGACGATACCGAGGGTCTTGCCGCGCACCTCGTGGCTGTCGACCGCCGACTTCTCCCAACCGCCGGCGTGGGCCGCCACGGATTTCGGGAAGATGCGGCGAAGCAGCATGACGATTTCGCCGATCACGAGCTCGGCGACGCTGCGGGTGTTGGAGAAGGGAGCATTGAAGACCGGAATCCCGGCATGACGGGCCGCTTCCAGATCGACCTGGTTCGTGCCCACGCTGAAGCAGCCGACGGCGATGAGCCGGTTCGCTGCGGCGAGGACGTTGCCGGTCAGCTGGGTCCTGGAGCGGATGCCAAGAATATGCACGCCCTGGAGCGCTTCGATCAGCTGCTCCTCATCGAGGGCAGTCTTGAGATAGGTCAGGTTCGTATAGCCTGCCGACCGGATCAACTCGACCGCGCTATCGTTGACGCCTTCGAGGAGAAGCACGCGAATCTTATCTTTCTGGAGTGAGAACTGCTCGCTCATGTCGGCTCCATTCACCTGTCACGCAATGCCCATCGCTCTCACGGAACGTCTGGAGAAATCCTTCGGGCGTCCCGGCGGGAGCTGGACATCCGCCGTGACGGTCAGTGCCCCAGCCGGGGGCGTCTTTGCAAGGGGGAAAGCTCCTCGAAGGAGGCAATTTCATACCTCCTATGCGTCACGGTCCCCTAACGGTTTGGGAGTATCTTGAATCAATCCGATTGCTCGGGCAGTCGGTCAGAAAGACGGGAGCCGGTGCCGGATGTACGCACGGCTCCCGTTTCTTTGTTGCAAAACTTCCCAGATTCATATCCGATGGGCGCCGATTCCTCAGCTTGCCCTTTGTCTCGGCAGGGCGGCCACGGATGGAACCGGGCGAGGAAGCTCTGCGTCGTTCACGTGTGAGTACGGCTGAGGCTGCCATTCCGCAGCCTTTCTTTCATAGGCATATGTTCCACGAAGAGGAGGCGCGGTGCCGCGGATACTGACCTACAATGTCCGCCGATGTCTCGGGACGGACGGGCGCGTTTCACCGGGGCGCATCGCTGACGTGATCGCAGGTTGCGAGCCGGACGTCGTGGCGTTGCAGGAGCTCGACGTCAGGCGCGCGCGCACCGGAGGGGTCGATCAGGCGCATGCCATCGCGCAGGCCCTCGGCATGCAGATGCACTTTCATGCCAGCCTTCGGGTGCTTGAGGAGGAATACGGCAATGCCATCCTGACCCATCGGCCCTCGCAGGTGGTCAAGGCGGGATCGCTTCCCGGCGGATCTGGCGGACTGGCGCCTGAACCGAGAGGGGCTCTCTGGGCGTCGATCGATCTCGGCGGGACGGATGTGCAGGTGATCACCACGCATCTTGGTTTGCGCCGTCATGAACGATTGGCGCAGGTGGATTGTCTTCTCGGACCCCAATGGCTGGGGCACCCGTCCTGCCGCGAGCCTGTCATTCTGCTGGGGGATTTCAACGCGTCGCCCCGATCCAGAGCGTACCGGCGACTGGCATCCCGTCTTCGCGATGCCCAGGTATCAGTGCCGCATCAGCGTGCAAAACCGACCTTTCCATCCCGTCTGCCGATCCTGCGGATCGATCATGCCTTCGTCACCCGCTCGATCCATGTGGTTCGCGTCGAGCCCGTGCGCTCACCCATGGCTCGGATCGCTTCGGACCATCTGCCGCTCATGATCGAGTTCCAGGTTCATCCGGTCAGGGGACAAAAGGCCGACGTGGAGCAGGTCCGCGAGTAGAGAGGGAACCGGCACGCATCAGGATCGCTTGTCCTCGGGCGGCCCGGCAGTCTTACGCCGCAGGCCTCATCGGCTCTTCATAAGACGGGAATATGGATGCGGAAGTTCTGGAAGCCTCTGATTGCGATCGTTGCCATCGGCCTTGCCGCCTTCCTGCTCTACCGCACCCTCAGTGGCTACAGCATTGACGACTTGATAGACGCTGTCGCTGCCGTTCCTGCAGCGCGCTTGGCTGCGGCTGGGGGCTTTGCCGCAGCAAGCTATGTCTGCCTCAGCGGTTTCGATTACCTCGCGCTGCGCTATGTCGGTCGGCCGCTGCCTTATCATAAGGCCGCCTGGGCGTCGTTCACCAGTTTGTCGCTCGGCCACAATATCGGCCTCGCGTTCTTGAGCAGCGGGGCCGTGCGCTACCGGTTCTACAAGCGTTGGGGCTTGAATGCCGAGCAGGTGGCGAAGGTGATCGTGTTTTGCGGCACGACAGTCGGGATCGGCCTCATGGTGCTGGGCGGCGCGGCCTTGCTGCTGCGTCCTGGACTGGCAGTTGAGCTTACGAAGCTCTCGATGGTCACTGTCATCGCCCTTGGCGGCGTTTGTCTGTCCTTGCCTGCACTTTACCTGGTGCTTTCGGCGTTCGTCCGTAAGCCTCTCAGAGTGTGGCGCTGGTCGTTCGAGTTGCCTCGGTTGCGACTGGCGATCGGACAGGTCGTTCTCGGTTCCGTCAATTTCGCGTGCGTCGCCGCCTGTCTTCACCAAGCCCTCGCGGCAGTTGCGGATGTCTCCTACATTGGCGTCGCGTCCGTTTATGTGATTGCGAACACCGCTACTCTGATCAGCCATGTGCCAGGAGGACTTGGCGTCATCGAGAGCGTGGTCATGTATCTTCTGCCGGGACAGAATCTCATTGGACCGTTGCTGGTTTTCCGGTTCGTTTACTTCCTGATCCCGCTCTGCATCGGCGTCCTTGTTTTACTGGTGACGGAACTCGTCTATCGCCGGAAGAAGCGCGCTCACGCCACGATGGCCGATGCTCCGGCCAGGGCCTGATCAGGCTCTGGGGCGCCTAATGAACCAGAGCGGCTCGAAAGGTTCGAGAGGATCGAGAAGGTTCGTGCCGACGGCAGGCTCAACCGGCCCCTCGTCGAACATCGCATCGAACAGATGCAAGCGCCGCTCATTGACGTTCAAACGCTCGATGGCGGCAATCAGGGATCCTCTCTCCTCGGTGATTGTTCTCGCCAGGGCATCGACATCCGCATCCAGATGTTCCGCAAGGAGACGGTCGCGCAGGCCGATGATGATGCCGCGCATCTCGTCGTTGGTCGCTTCTATGGCGAGATCGCATTCCGTGTCGAGGCCGATCGACCGGTTGTTCAGGTTGGACGATCCGATGCGGAGAAACGTATCGTCCACGATGATCAGTTTGGAATGGATCAGAACCTGGCAGAAGCCGTCGTCGGCGGGCACGACCGGATAATAGACGCGGAGTCGGTCGTACCGGTCTGCCTGGCGCAGGCGGCGGATGAGGCGGTCGCGGTTCGTGCCCATGACCTTTTTCTCCGCCCAGCCATGGGATTCGTGGGTCTGGATCACGACGATCTCGGGCCCGTCCGGATCGGCCAGATGTCGCTCCAGAACATCGCCGATGTAAGGCGCGGTCATGTACTGCGCCTCGATGTAGATCGATTTCCTGGCGGCGGAGAGCGCATCGAGATTGAGTGCGGCGGCCTCCTGAACGGCAGATTGCCGTCCCCAGGCAGGATAGGTGCGCGCGATCGCGACCGAGGCGTTGGCAAAGTCGGGTGAAAGATCCGAGGGCCAAGGATCCATGTCCGGCACGGGAAGTCGTTGGACGATCTCGCCGGTCGCGATGTTCCAGCGGTCATAGGCGAGTTCGGCGATTGAATGCGCCGCCGGGCCGGTGACGGCCATCTGGATATCATGGACCGGGTCGTAGATCGTACCATCGTCCCGCAACCGGTGGGGAGTGTCGCAGGCGTGATCCTTCGTATCCCAACGTCTGACGGTGAGATCCATGCCTCCGACGAAGGCCAGGCTGTCGTCGATGCACACGATCTTTTGGTGATGGGCGGCATACAGGGGGTGGTGCGTGTCGAGGCGCAGGTGAAGGCGGGGGTGGTTTTGCCATTCGGCGCCAAAGATCAGCGGCCCGGGAGCGCCGGGAGCATGCACGACAGCCACGCTCCAGACCAGGATACGCACGTGGAGATCCGGTTTCTCTTCCACAAGCGACCGCAGCAGGTCTCCGAGAGCTGGTGACACCGAGTGATCGACAGGGGGCCTCAGGCGAATGCTGCCATCGAAATCCCAGCCGATGATCATAATGGAGTGTCGCGCCTTGCGGAGAGCCGTTTCCAGATGGGCAAAATATTCCTCTCCATCGACGAGGGCCGCGGCCTTGTCCGCAGGCACGACACGCCAGCAATTTCTGCCGGGCTGAAGGATCGGGCGTGAGACTGCGTGGGCCGTCTCTGCCCTCCGGTTCCGTCCGGTCAGTTCGCTCGCGTCATCGAGAAAGTTCACGTTGCTCATCGTCATGGGGACTGCATCGGCAACTCGATCGCCAAGCTATGGTTCCAGCCCATGAGATACTTTGCCTAGCTTGATGCTGGCCCGATCGCCGCGGCCCAAGAATTAATCGCCTGCCGAAGGCGAAAACCTCAAGCTTGCCCATTCCGAGCCGTTGCCATTCGCCAAGAGCGCCTAATAACTTATGCAGTTTGCAGATATTGGATCGCGGCCTTGCGAGTGGAGATCGGTTCACCGCGTGTCGAGGCGCGTCAGGGGTTAGGGCAAAGGGTGTCATGGACAAGCAGCTTGAACAGAGAATCCGGGAACGGGCGTACGAACTCTGGATGCAGCACGGGAGCCTGCCGGACCGGGCTGATGAATACTGGTATCAGGCCGAACAAGAAATCCTCCGGGGGCAGGGCAGCGAGCAAGGCGGCGAACGGCCTTTTATTGGCGACGGCGATGAAGCGGCTCCCGTCGAAACGAGCCCTGCGCCACTCGGGATGACCAGCCAAACCCTGGACGAGGTCTTGAGGGCTCCGGCAGCCCCGAAAATCCGCAGGCGGAAGAGCACGGCATCCGAAACCGCCGCCGCTGCCGCAGAGGTCAACGAGGCGGCCGGCGAGACGGTTGTTGCGCCGAAGCGGAAGAGATCAAGGAAAACGACCCCATAGATTTGGAGCATTCAGGTCTTCGCTCGGTTCGAGCGGGAGGCCTAGGGGCAGGCGTTTACTCCAGATTTCCGGAACAGGCGAAGAGAACCTGCCGGCCGGTTCGGGAGTCTACAGAGCAGGGCGGAGATCCGCCGTTAATGTGAGGGCCTGACCTTGCCTAGACCGAGCGTTTCCTCTGCGCCTCTCGCCCGCCATGCCATGGCGTATATTCTTGCGGGAGGGCGCGGCTCCAGGTTGATGGAGCTGACCGATATTCGCGCAAAGCCCGCCGTCTATTTCGGCGGCAATACGCGGATCATCGACTTCGCACTCTCGAATGCGCTGAACTCCGGCATCCGCCGCATCGGCGTCGCCACGCAGTACAAGGCGCACAGCCTGATCCGGCATCTGCAAAGAGGCTGGAATTTCTTTCGTTCCGAGCGCAACGAGAGCTTTGACATCCTTCCGGCGAGTCAGCGCGTTTCCGAGACCATGTGGTACGAGGGGACGGCGGACGCGGTGTACCAGAACATCGACATCATCGCGAGCATCGATCCTGAGTACATCATCATTCTGGCGGGCGACCATATCTACAAGATGGATTATGAGATCATGCTCCGCCAGCACGTGGATTCCGGCGCGGACGTGACGGTCGGCTGCCTTGAGATTCCTCGCATGGAAGCGACAGGATTCGGAGTGATGGGCGTCGACGAGACTGACCGCATCATCTCGTTTCTGGAAAAGCCGGCCGATCCTCCCGGCATCCCGGGCAGACCCGACTTGGCACTCGCCAGCATGGGGATCTACGTTTTCAATACACGCTTCCTCTTCGATCAATTGAGGCGCGACGCCGCGACGCCCGGCTCGAGCCGCGATTTCGGCAAGGACCTCATTCCTTATCTCGTCGAGCACGGCAAAGCGGTCGCGCACCGCTTCACCCATTCCTGTGTCCGGTCCGGGGCCGAAGCCGGCGGAAGCGATGCGCCTGCCTACTGGCGCGATGTCGGCACGGTCGATGCGTATTGGGAAGCGAATATCGATCTGACGGCCATCGTCCCGACCCTCGATCTCTATGACCGCGACTGGCCGATCTCGACATTCTCGGAAACATGGCCCCCAGCCAAGTTCGTTCACGACGAGAATGGACGACGCGGGCACGCCATCAACTCCCTCGTCTCCAGCGGCTGCATCGTCTCCGGGGCGTCCCTTCGCCAATCGCTCGTTTTCACCGCCGTTCATCTGCATTCTTACGCACAGGTCGAGGGTGCCGTGATACTGCCTTATGTGGATGTCGGCCGCGGGGCGCGGCTGAAGAATGTCATCATCGACCGCGGCGTGCGCATCCCGGAGGGCCTGGTCGTGGGGGAAGACCCGGAGGAGGACGCGCGCCGGTTCCGCCGCACGGAGCGCGGGATCAGCCTTATCACGAAGCCGATGATCGACAGGCTTTCTGGATGAAGCCTCTGAACGTCCTGTCCGTCACGTCGGAGCTGTTTCCGATCATCAAGACCGGCGGCCTGGCCGATGTGGCCGGCGCTCTGCCTTTTGCCTTGAAGAATGAAGGGGGGCGCGTCGTTTCGCTTCTCCCGGGCTATCCCGTGGTCATGAAGGCGTTGGAGCATGTCGAAGTCATCCGCGACTATCCGAACCTTTTGAGAGGACCGGCCCGGCTCATTTCTGCAACGGCGCGCGGAATGGAGCTCTTCGTTCTCGACGCGCCGCATCTCTATGCGCGCCCGGGCTCTCCGTATCTGACGCCCGATGGGCGGGATTGGCCCGACAACGCTCCGCGCTTTGCGGCGCTCGGACGCGTTGCCGCCGATATCGGACAGGGGGCAGTGCCCGGGTTCCTCCCCGATATCGTTCATGCTCATGACTGGCAGGCCGGTCTTGCACCGGCTTATCTGCATTACGACGGCGGATCTCGTCCAGGCACTGTCATCACGGTTCACAACATCGCCTTCCAGGGCATATTTCCGGCTGACCTTCTGTATGAGCTAGGTCTGCCGCCCTATGCCTTCGCCGTGGATGGTGTCGAGTATTACGGTCAGATCGGCTTCCTCAAGGCCGGGCTGCGGCTGGCCGACCGGATCACCACGGTCTCACCGACCTATGCGAAGGAGATTCAGACGCCGGAAGGTGGGATGGGGCTCGACGGCCTCCTGAGATCCCGCTCGAAGGATGTATTCGGCATCCTGAACGGGATCGACGAAAGCGTCTGGAATCCGGCGTCGGACGGCTCCTTGGCTGCTCCCTTTGCCGCCGACACTCTGGAGCGGCGCAGCGTGAACAAGCAGGCGCTCCAGGAACGGCTGGGGCTGGAGCCGGATCCGGATGCGCTGCTCTTTGGGGTCGTGAGCCGGCTGACGGAGCAAAAGGGGCTCGACCTCGTGCTCGCAGCCCTGCCTGCGCTTCTCGCCGACGGAGCGCAGCTCGCGCTTCTCGGAGCAGGCGAGCGGACGCTCGAAGATAGCTTCCGGGCTGCCACCGTCGTGTATCCGGGACAGGTCGGGTGCTTCTTCGGCTATGACGAGGCGCTCGCGCATCTCATCCAGGGGGGAAGCGATGGGTTGCTCGTCCCGTCGCGCTTCGAGCCCTGCGGCCTCACGCAGCTCTGCGCGATGCGCTATGGCAGCGTGCCCATCGTCTCTCGCGTCGGCGGCCTCACCGATACGGTGATCGATGCGAACGAGATGGCAATTGCATCCGGGGTCGCGACGGGTTTCCAGTTCTCGCCCGTCAATCTGACCGGTCTCATGGATGCGATAGGACGGGCCAAGATGCTTTGGCCAGACAGGAACTCGTGGCGCACGATCCAGCGGAATGGCCTTTCCGCGGAGGTTGGATGGAGCAGGCCCGCCCGGCACTATGCCGAGGTCTATCGTTCGTGCCTCCAGGCGGCCTGAGGAAGGTCTCTCACGCGCTCTGCTTTGTCTCTGATTTGGGCTGCTCCTCCGGCTGGAGCTGGAAGAGAAGGAGCGAGCGTCCCGTCACCGTATATTCCTTTCCGAACCTGAACGGCGTTGGAAATGACAGTTCCGGCTTGTTCGTGTCGACAAGGCAGGTCCAGCCCTGGCCCCCCGTAACCTGCGGCAGCTTGCATTTCACGACGTCATGATGGGCATTGACGATCAGCAGCAGGGTCACGTCCGTGCCGCGCCTGCGGATGCCCGTCGGTTGAGCGCGGCCATCCAGAAGAATGCTCATGCAGCGGGCATGCGGATCCTGCCAATGTTCGGGCGTCATTTCATCGCCAGCCGGCGTGAGCCAAGTGACATCCTTGACGTCGAGTTCCGCATTGTAGACGCCGGACAGAAAGCGCCCGCGCCGCAGGATGGGCAGGTTCTGCCGCAACTGGATCAGCTTGCGCGTGAACTCAAAAAGCTCGGCTCCATCTTCATCGACGCCCTCCCAGTCGATCCAGGAGAGATCGTTGTCTTGAGCGTAAGCGTTGTTGTTGCCCTTCTGGGTTCGGCCGAATTCGTCACCCGCCAACAGCATGGGCGTACCCTGAGAGAAGAACAGCGTCGCGAGAATGTTGCGTTTCTGGCGATTGCGCAAGGAGCGTATCTCTCGATCCTTCGTCTCGCCTTCGACGCCATGGTTCCAGGACAGGTTGTGATCATGCCCGTCCATATTGTCCTCGCCGTTCGCCTCGTTGTGCTTCTCGTTGTACGAGACGAGATCATGAAGCGTGAAGCCGTCATGGGCCGTGACGAAATTCACGGATGCCCAGGGTTTCCGCCCACGCTTGTTGAACAGATCTGCCGAGGCGGTGATGCGGGAGGCAAGTTCCGGAAGCTGTCCATCCTCGCCTTTCCAGTAGGCGCGCACAGTATCGCGGTAGCGATCGTTCCACTCCGCCCAGCCGGGCGAGAAGCGGCCGACCTGGTAGCCGCCGGGGCCGCAATCCCAAGGTTCGGCAATCAGCTTGACGCGGCTGAGCACCGGATCCTGCCGCACGGCGTCAAGAAAGCGGCCATCCTCTTCGAAGCCATGCGGTTCGCGGGCGAGAATGGTGGCGAGGTCGAAGCGGAAGCCGTCGACACGCACTTCCTGCGCCCAGTATCGCAGGCTGTCCGTCACCATCTGCAGGACGCGGGAGTGGCTGAGATTGACGGTGTTCCCGGTGCCGGTGTCGTTGATATAGTATCGCTTGTCAGGAGCGAGTCGATAATAGGAAGCGTTGTCGATCCCCTTGAATGAAAGGGTCGGACCCAGCTCGTTGCCTTCGGCCGTGTGGTTGTACACGACATCGAGGATCACCTCTATTCCCGCATCATGGAAATGGCTGACCATTTCCTTCATTTCGTTCACGAACGGAGTCGCGAGATAGCGCGGTTGAGGAGCAAAGAAGCCGATGGTGTTGTAGCCCCAGTAATTGCGCAGCCCTTTCTCGATGAGGTAGCTGTCATCGACGAAGGTGTGGATGGGCAGGAGCTCGATCGCAGTAACGCCGAGGCTTTTGATGTAGTTGATGACTTCATGGTGCATCAGACCCGCGCATGTGCCGCGGATCTCTTTCGGGATTGCCGGATGCTTCATGGTGAAGCCGCGCAGGTGGGCCTCATAGACGATCGTGCGCTCCCAAGGCGTCTGCGGCCGGCGTTCATTGCCCCAGGTGTAGGCGGACTCGATGACGCGGCACTTGGGCATGAAGGGTGCGCTGTCGCGTTCGTCGAAGGAAAGGTCGGCATCGGGCGAGCCGACCGTGTATCCGAAAAGCGCCGGGTCCCATTTTAGGTCGCCGAAGATCTGCTTGGCATAGGGATCGAGAAGCAGCTTGTTGTGGTTGAAGCGATGTCCGGCTTCAGGCTCGTAGGGACCGTAGACGCGATACCCGTACGTGGTGCCGGGGCGTGCGTCCGGAAGATAGCCGTGCCAAACCTCGTCCGTGTATTCGGGAAGCTCGATCCTCTCCAGTTCCCGCTTGCCGTTCGTATCGAACAGGCAGAGCTCAACTTTGGTGGCGTTGGCGGAGAAGAGCGCGAAGTTGACGCCGAGGCCGTCCCAGGTAGCGCCAAGGGGATAGGGCAGGCCTTCCCGAAGCCGGGATGTACGCCGAACTGTCGGGGTGACGATTTCGACTGAGGCAGGCTCTTGGACTTCGACTTTATCGTTCATCAGAGGTCTCGGCAAGCGGGGCAGATCGGCTTACTTCATCAACGCGCGAAGAGGCAGGAAGTCCCGTCTAAGCTCGACAATAACGGTTCACGTGCGAGGGCGCTCCAGAACCAGAATGAGGGTGGCGAGGGGCGGAAGGGTCAGGCAGAGGGAGCAGGGCCGTCCGTGGCTGGGCGCTTCCTCCGCCACGACCCCACCGAGATTTCCGACATTGCCGCCGCCATAGATGGAGGCATCCGTGTTCACGGCCTCCCGATAAACGCCGGGGAGCGGAACGCCGATGCGGTACCCCTCCCGCGGGACGGGCGTGAAGTTCGAGATGACGACGGCGATCGCATCATCCTCGTCCCCGCGGCGCAGCCAGGCGACGACACTGTTGTCCCTGTCGTCCGACACGATCCACTCGAACCCTTTCCAGTCGCAGTCCCGCTCATGCAGCGCCGGTATCGTACGATAGGCGTGATTGAGATCGCGAACGAGGGATTGAACGCCTTTGTGAGCGGGATCGCTCAGCAAATGCCAGTCGAGGCTTTTGTCGTGGTCCCATTCCTGCTCCTGCGCGAACTCGCCGCCCATGAACAGGAGTTTCTTTCCAGGGTGCCCCCACATGAACCCGAAATAGGCGCGCAGGTTCGCAAACCGCTGCCATCGATCACCGGGCATCTTGCGAATGAGGGAGCCCTTGCCATGGACGACCTCATCATGGCTGAGCGGCAGGATGAAGTTTTCCGAGAAAGCGTAGAGGAGACCGAACGTGAGATCGTGATGGTGATGGCGCCGGAAGACCGGATCCTTGCTGATATAGCGCAAGGTGTCGTGCATCCATCCCATGTTCCATTTGAATCCGAAGCCCAAGCCGCCGGCATAGGTCGGCTGCGACACTCCCGGCCATGCGGTCGATTCCTCGGCGATCGTGATCGCGCCCGGCGCGGAGGCATAGGCGACTTCGTTCATGCGGCGCAGGAAATCGATGGCGCCCAGATTTTCGTTGCCGCCATAGCGGTTCGGAATCCACTCGCCGGGCTTGCGGGAGTAGTCGAGATAGAGCATCGAGGCCACGGCGTCGACACGCAGCCCGTCGAGGTGGTAGCGCTCGAGCCAGAAGCGCGCATTGGCCACGAGAAAGGTCGCAACCTCCTGCCTCTCGTAATTGTAGATGTAGGTTCCCCAATCCTGATGGAAGCCAAGGCGCGGATCGGCATGCTCGTAGAGATGGGTGCCGTCGAAATAGCTCAGGCCGTGCGGGTCGTTCGGAAAATGAGCGGGGACCCAGTCGAGGATAATCCCGATCCCCGCCTCGTGAGCGGCTTCAACGAATGCCGCGAAGTCTTCCGGCGTTCCAAACCGGCTCGTCGGCGCAAAGAGGGAAATCGGCTGGTAGCCCCATGAACCGTCGAAAGGGTATTCGGTGATCGGCAGAAGCTCGATATGCGTGAAACCCAGATCCTTCACATAGGGAATGAGCCTGACCGCGAGCTCGCGATAGGTCAGATAGCGATTATCCTCCTCCGGCACCCGTGCCCATGAGGCGAGATGGCATTCATAAATCGACATGGGCGCCTTGCGCTGGTTCTTAGCCGCGCGAGACTTCATCCATTCTCCGTCCCGCCATTCGAACGCCAGGTCCCCCCTCAGAACGGAAGCGGTCGCAGGAGGGTGTTCGGCCGTAAAGGCGACAGGGTCCGCCTTGAGCGCGAGCAGATTCCCATGCAAGCCGACGATCTCGAACTTGTAGCGCTGGCCCGCAGCGACATCGGGAATGAAGAGTTCCCACACGCCGCCCTCGTGACGCCGCCGCATGGGATGGCGACGCCCGTCCCATGCATTGAACTCGCCGACGACGCTCACGCGGCGTGCATTCGGAGCCCAAACGGCGAAGAGAAAGCCCTGGATCCCGCCGAGGTCCAGATGATGCGCGCCGAGTTTCCTATAAGTCGCATCGCTCGCGGGATCGCGAAGCGCGGTGATATCCTCGTGAGACAGGAAAGTTCCGAAGCTGTACGGATCATGCCTGACTTCGGCATGATCCTCCCGCTCGATCCGCAGGCGGTAGTCCGGTCGCTCGGATGCGTTGAGGGTGCCGATGTAAAGCCCTTCGGCGTGTTTCTTCTCCATCGGGGCGAGAAGGGTCCTGCCGTCCGGGCCGACGAGAACGACATTGTCGGCTTCAGGAACCAGGGCGCGAATCTCCCACGTGCCCGGTGACACTTCATGAGGACCAAGCACGGAAAACGGATCGCCCGAGCCAAGGATGTCGGCGATGGTTCGCGGTTCGTCCGGACGCTCCATGATGCTGTGCGATCCACCCCTGCGCTGAGCCATTTCGGCATATCCTCGCTCATGCTGCCGCAGCCACCAATGTGCCCGCTCAACGGCATTCTTGCTTCGTGAGAGACACCATTATGGAGCGGGCGCATGCGGCGACCAGATCGAGAGCGAAAGGATCGATCGGCCTTGTGGCCGGGCCGTCAGACCAGCTTGAGAACAGCGAAAGGGAAGGGGGACAGGATCGTGCTCAAAGCCTGGCCTTCATTCGTGATCTCGACGGTCGCGCCTGTTATCACATTCCGCCAGTGCCCCTCCGGCAGAGCTATGCTTGTGCCGTCCCAGATCCGAGGGTCGGATGGCAGGCTGTCTATGCTTGTCAGCCGGTTCCAGAAACGCGGGACGATCACGGCAACCCTGTCTGCCCCATTCTGCCTTTGGAAGGCGATCAGATGGGAGGCGCGTGCGCCTTCGACCGACAAGGGGCTATAGTCCCCATCGCCATAGAGTGCTGGGGTTTCACCACGATCCCGCAGCAGGCGTCGGAGCACATGCTGCTTGATGCGGCCATCCCGCCATTGCGCCAGCAGCATATCCGCAGGAGCCTCCTCATCCAGGGCTTGAGCTCGAAGTGCGTAATCCACCGGACGCCTGTTATCCGGGTCGACGAGAGAAAAGTCCCAGAATTCCGTGCCCTGATAAATGTCGGGCACGCCCGGCAATGTCATTTTCAGAACGGAGCGAGACAATCCGTTGAGCATGCCGAGGACGGACAGACGTCGCGCAAGCGGGCGAAGCTGTTCGAGAACGCTGTTCCTCGGATCGAGCACTGCCCGCAGGAGGTCATGCGCAGCCTTCTCGTAGCCCTCGTTCGGGGCGATCCAGTTCGTCTGACGCTTGGCTTCACGAAGAGCTTTCGTGAGATAGCCCCCCATGCGCTCGCGAAATTCGCCGAGGTGCTTTTCGTCGTCCTGATCGAGAAGCTCGATGGGCCATGCGCCAAGGAGAGCCTGAAGCAGAATGAGCTGATCATTGGCATCCGGCGCCGAAGCGCCGTTCACGTCCGAGAGATAGGGGACGATGATAGCGCGCCAGAGCCTGACGATGCTCTCCCATTCCTCCGGCATTTCGGAGAGTGCGAGCAAGCGGGCCCTGGCATCCTCGCCCCGCTTCGTGTCGTGGGTGGCGGTCCCGACCATGGAGTGGGGCCAGTTCAGCGCCCTGTCGGCATTCGCCCCGTGAAAAGCCTCCAGCGGCATGCTAAAATGTCCAGGGTCGCCGCCAACCTCGTTCAGGGCGATCAATCGTCCGTAGCGGTAGAAGAGAGTATCCTCCAGGCTCTTGGCCATGACAGGGCCGGTCAATTGCTGAAAGCGCCGACGGAAGCGTCGGGCGTCCTCCGGACTGGTTCCTTCCGTGTGGCCAAAGAGGGCTGCGGCAACAAAGTCATGCACGCTCCGGTCGGGCAGGGTGCTGGATCGCTTGGCAGCCTCGATGGTGGTCTCGATCAACCGAACGTCGGCTGCCGACGCTTTGCCGTCCGTGAGATAGCTTCGATAGACCGGGAATGCGACGATGACGTCCACGAGCGACTGGCATAGCGCTTGGATCGTGTAGTCTCGCGTGCGGCGGCTGGAATCGGCGATTTTCTTGAGATCCGAAGCCAGGACATCGAGTTCGCTTGCAAAGTTCGCGCGAGTGATGCCGAGCTTCGCCTGGGTGAGCATCTCGTCGTAATCATCCGAGAGGCCCGAGGCTTCTCGGTAGATGCGCTCGAAGATCTCGCCCGATTGTTGATCGACAAGGACGCCGTCGATCTGATTGAGCGCGTCGTATCCGGTCGTACCGGCGACGGGCCAGGGGCGGAGCTCTTCACCCGGCTCCAAAATCTTCTCGACGACCACATAGAAGCCGGGCCCAACCTTACGCTGCAGGTCATGGGCATAACCCTCCGGATCCGCGAGCCCGTCGATATGGTCGATTCTCAGTCCGTGAACACGGTTCTCTTCCACCAGTCGGGCCACGAGCTCATGGGTGCGTTCGAAAACGTCGGGGATCTCGACGCGCACGCCCGCGAGATTGTTGATGTCGAAGAAGCGGCGGTAATTGATGTCACTTGACGCGACGCGCCAATAGGCCAAGCGGTAGGCTTGGGCTTCGAGCAGGCGATGCAGGGCGTTGAAGCTCTCAGGATGACCCTTCGAGCCATTGATGACCATCACGGCGTGATCGATGGCTTCTTGGGCTGCTGGCTGACGAGCGGCAATCTCCGCCAAGCCCTGCTTCAGCTCTTTGCCTTTTTCCACCAGAAGGGAGGGCTGATCCCGAGATGCCGTTTCTCCCTTGTCGCGCATATGCTCCGTCTGGGCGAGCAGGTCTCCAGCGTTCTCACGGGTGTCGAATGCTGCCAGGGCGTAGTCGAGTATCATGGGGTAGGTCGTCGGACAGATCGGGAGTCGGTGCTCCCAGTGCCAGACGCTGAAACTTCCGTCCTGCACGTCGAATTTCAGTTGCAATTGGCCATCTTCGAGAGCCTCGCCGTACATGCTGCCGAGAACGGGAACGAGAAGCTTGCCATTCGCACCCGGGCGATCCCAATCGATATCGAAGGCGTTTGCAAAGGGCGACAAGCGCCCCCATTCCAGGACGGAGAGCCACCAGTCATTCGCCGCGCCGCCGACGCCCATATGGTTGGGGACGATGTCGAGCAGGAGCTTCAGGCCGTGATTGGTCAAGGTATCCGACAAACGGCGGAACCCGTCCTCTCCGCCGAGTTCCGGATTGATCGATGAATGGTCTACGATGTCGTAGCCATGCGTGGAGCCGGAACTCGCCATGTGGATGGGAGACGAGTAGACATGACTGATGCCGAGTTTCGCCAGATACGGCACGATCTTGACCGCGTCGCCGAACGTGAAATCCTTGTGAAACTGCAAGCGATAGGTGGCCCGAGGCGGAGGTGAGGCGAGTGCGCTTCTGCGCCCTTGCGAGCTTCGCCCTTCTTCCCCCAAAGCGACGGACAGTTTTGCCAGGAGGCTTCCCGGCGCCGTGATGACTTCGATGGTGTCGGACAGGCGCCTGCGCCAGTTCGGGTGGCCCGCCTCCCTGCCTGGCATATTGGGCTGGTTCAGCTCGCCGGAAATGTCTTCGACCTGCAAGGCAGTGAGAGCGCAGGCCGTGCGCGCGAGATAGCGCACCGCTTCCTCCAAGGGCGGTTGGCCTAGCGTGTCGGGCGTGGCGAGCAGACCCTCTTCGGCGAGGGCCTTTGCGAAATTCTGCTTGTCGGTGTCCCGCGCCACGCGCTCCTTGGCGGCCATCTTCGGGTCGAAGATGCCGAGTGTCTGGCGGAGATCGATATCGAGCCCGCGCCACCATCCATTGAATGTCGGCAGGTCATGGGTCGTGAGAACGGCCAGCGCGGAGCGCGGATACGCCTCGGGCTTCTTGAAGAGCGCTCGTTCGCGCTCGAACGGGAGAACGCGATAGCTGAGCACGCCGGATGCCATGATCGCATCCGAGAAGCCTTCCGGCGCGGTTCCGAGATCCTCCGCGATGACGAGGCACCGTGCCCGGTGGCTCTCAATCCGCAGAACCGCGAGCATGGCCTCGAACGGATAATCGACGTAGGCTCCCTCTGATGCCGGTGCCCCCGAGGGAATGAGAAAAAGGCGCTGGAGCTGGAAAGCATGATCGATCCGGATCGCACCCGCATGTCGCATGTTCGCGGCGACGAGGTCTCGGAACGCCGCCAAGCCCTGCTCCTCCAGGGTCAGCGGGTTGAAAGGCGGCAGGCCCCAGTTCTGGCCCTGGGGACCCAGCGGATCGGGAGGCGCGCCGATCGAAAGTCCGGTGGCAAACCGCTCGGGCGTCGCCCAGATTTCCGAACCGCCTCCATCGGCTCCGACAGCGAGATCGCGATAGAGGCCGATGCTCAGGCCAGCCGCCCGCGCCCGCTTTGCGGCATCAGCCAATTGACGATCCGCGAGAAATTGAAGCCAGGCATGGAAGGCGATGCGCTCCTTGTGCTCCGAGCGAAAGCGCTCGACCTCGGTGGAGCGCACATCCCGGTAACTCTCCGTCCAATCGCCAACCCATGCACATCCCTGCTCGCGCAGATGCTCGGAGAGCGCCTCGAAGGTGGCATGCGCTTCGAGAGCCTCTCCGCCGGCCCGGCGAAACGATTCGAAGGCTGCTTGGTCGCCATTTTCCAGGAAGTGCAGCCACAGGGCATCGAGAAGTGTGCGCTTGATCGACCATGCCTCGCGATAGTCGATGAGTTGAGTTTCCCGCAGACGCGACAAACGCTCCTGGGAATCAGGGCTGTCGAAAATTCGCTTGGCTTCGCTTGCGTCAAAGCCTTCGACCGCCGCCGGATCGATATACAGCGCCTCCAGGAAAAGCCGTGACGACGGCGAATAGGGTGAGATCTTCGTGCGATCACTGGAGAAAAGGGCGTGGACAGGGCTGAGACCCAGAAAGGATGCTCCCCAGGGGGCGAGGTTTTCCGCCAGGAGCGCGACGTCGCAATATCCGCCCACGCCGAGGTCGTGCTCGGAGCGCAAGGAGTAGATCTGCGCTGCAGCGCCCCAAAGGCGGTTGTCACCTTCGAGGACGTCGGGCTGCCAGCAACGGTCCGGCGAGGCGATCAGAGACGCTTCGAACTCGCCGAGCTGAAGACGGTGGTAGCCCATGGGCAGGTCGGGAAGTTTGAGGACGGCCTCTCCCTGAGAGACTTTCCCCTGATGAATTGGCCCGCTCTCCTCAACGACGGTCCACCGGACCTGCTCGGTTTTCGATCGCAATCCGATTCGAATCGGGCGATCCGACGGGACCGGAATGACGGCCGGGAGAGGTGCGCGTTTCAGCCTTACGAGCCTCGCGAGGCTGTCCTGAGCTTCCTTTTCCGTCGCAATCGGAAGCCCAAGCGCTTCCAGAATGGCGTTTCGAGTTCCTGGGGTGGTTTCGATGCGTCGTCCGAACGCATCCGTATAATCGGGCGCGAGACCGATCAGCTTGGCCATCCGTTCCAGGAGAGCATCCAGCCCGCTCATGCCGATGCCTCTTTCACGATGACGCCTTCCCAGGGGCCGAGTTGGAGCTTGCCGTGGACAGGCTCGGTCTGCGCATTCGACCATAGAACGCGGCTATCGCTTCCGACATCGGCGGAAATGGGGCCACCTCCGACATTCGCGCGAACGCGAAGCGTCCCTCTCTCGAAAGTCCAGGATACGTCGAGGGCGTGCGCCTGCGAGATGAGATGACGCGAACCACGGAATTCGCTCTTGATCATGGGGATCACCTCATCTCTTCGGAGCTTGAGCAGCTGTTCTGTTTCCAGCAGGGCTTCCCGGTGTGGTGAACGGCCTCTCTCTGACCAATCGATCTTGGAGCGCGCGAATGTTGCCTCGTCCGTCGGGTCAGGAATGCGCCGCGCAGTTTCGGGGTCGGCGAATGCTTTGAAGTGTTTGAACTCGCCTCGACGTCCGTCGCGCACGGCCTTGGCGAGCGCCGGCTCGGTTTCGAAATCGACGAAGAACTGGAACGGCGATGAGGCCGACCATTCCTCGCCCATGAAGAGGAGAGGGATATGGGGGGAGAGAAGGAAAATCGCCTGTGCCAACCTGAGGTGCTCCGGTGGGATCAGGTGAGCGAGGCGCTCTCCAAACGCCCTGTTTCCGATCTGGTCGTGGTTCTGGAGGAAGGACACGAACGCGGTCGGCGGCAGATGTGAGGACGGCTCGCCGCGGATGACGCCGGGCCGGTGGGTCGATGGCTCTCCCTGATAGGCGAAGCCCTCGGCAAGCGCACGGGCGAGGCGCTCCAATGGCTGGCCGGAATAATCCTCGTAATAGCCCTCTGCCTCGCCTGTCAGAAGGGCATGCCAGGAATTGTGGATGTCGTCGGCCCATTGCGCTGAGTAGAGGCGGGGGCTCCGATCGGATTCGCGCCCAAGCCAGCGGGCCTGATTGGCCTCGTTCTCCAGGACGAGATGAATCTCACGTTCAGGAAAGGTGTGACGGATGCGTGTCGCAAGCTCTTCGAGGAAATGCGGCGCGCTCTCATCGACAATGGCGTGAACGGCATCGAAGCGAAGTCCATCGAAGTGATATTCCTCCAGCCAGTAGAGCGCATTGTGAATGAAGAAGTCGCGCACGATGCGGCTTCCTTCGCCATCCACGTTGATGCCCGCCCCCCACGGGGTTGGATGCCTGTCCGTGAAGAAGGATTCGGCATAGGCATGGAGATAATTCCCGGAAGGTCCGAAATGGTTGTAGACCACATCGAGGAACATCATCAGGCCGAGCTCATGCGCGCGGTCGATCAGCCGCTTCAGATCCTCGGGGCTGCCATAGGCGGCGTCAGGCGCATAGGGGAGCACGCCGTCATAGCCCCAGTTTCTGCGTCCCGGAAATTCCGCGATCGGCATCAGCTCGATCGCCGTGACTCCGAGGGCGCGTAGAGCCTCGAGCTTGTTCATCAGGCCGGCGAACGTTCCTTCCGGGCTCGCTGTGCCCACATGCACCTCGTAGAGCACAGTCTCTTCCCAAGGGCGGCCTCTCCAGGACGCATCCGACCAGGCATAGGATCGCGGGTCCACGACGAGACTCAAGCCATGGACGTCGTCCGGCTGGAAGCGAGATGCTGGGTCCGGGACGATGAGGTTGCCGTCGATCTTGTAACCGTAGCGGCTGCCGATCCGCGCGGCGGCCGAAGTCAGGCGATACCAGCCGTCGTCCGACGGGTGCATGGCATGATCCTCCCCGTCCAGTATCAGGCTCACCTCATGCGCCGAAGGTGCCCAGAGCGCGAAGCGTATGCCACCGTCCACAATCTCTGCCCCGAAAGGCATCTTATGAATCCGCCGCATGAGAACTCCGAGGGTTGGGGCACTTGCGAACGAGCTTCACTGTGCAATGTTCCCAGGTGCTGCAAAAATTACGGCTGAGCTTGAGTGTTGCGGCGCGACGGTGCCGGCTTTCGCATCGGGTATGCTCAAGCTTGGGCATGAAAGCAGTCGGTTCGGAGTAGCTAAAAATAAACCATGGTTTTTGCGGAACTTTCCGTCGGAATTCGCGTTAAAAGGCCGACCTGCTTTGGGCGCGGGAGGTCAGTGGGGAACGCGCCTTCGTGACAACATGTTGGAAACATTTCACTCGGAAGCTGATGCGGCTTTCGCGACGAGGGCACGTGTCGGTCTGCATCAGGATCGTCGGCCTTCAGTATCAATCACCCGCAGGCAGTCTATTCTTTTCGTAACATCCGAGATAGCCGATTACATCAAGGCAGGAGGCCTCGGGGAGGTCTCTGCAGCCCTGCCTCGGGCGCTGAGGTCCCACTACGATGTCCGCATCCTGATTCCGGGTTATCGGCAGGTTCTTTCTCAGATCGGTTCGATCGAGGAGATCGCGCGACTGCCTTCTTCCTTCGGGATACCGGCCTGCGGGCTTGGCCGGGGCATGACGAAGGACGGCTTGACGGTTTACGTTCTCCTGTGCCCGGAACTGTATGATCGGGATGGATCTCCCTATGTCGATTCCTTCGGCAAGGATTGGAGCGACAATGACATTCGCTTCGCGCGCCTCGGCTTGGCCGCCGCCGATATCGCTTGCGGAAGCGGAGATCCTCTTTGGTGCGCGGATCTTCTGCATCTGAACGACTGGCCATCAGGTTTGGCTGCTGCCTATCTCACGTGGCGCGGACAGCACATCCCCACTATCCTGACCATTCACAACTTGGCCTATCAGGGAAACTTCGGCCGCGATCGATTGCCGAGCCTCGGCATCCCCGATGCTGCGTTTCACATCAACGGCGTCGAATTCTACGGCAAGGTGTCGTTTCTGAAAGCGGGAATCTTTTACGCGTCGCATATCACGACCGTGAGCTCGACCTATGCAAGGGAGATTACGCAACCTGAACACGGCTGCGGGCTCGATGGTCTCCTGAGAACCCGCGCGTGGCAGGGGCGGCTCGACGGCATCATCAACGGCATCGATCAGAGCTGGGATCCCAGCTCTGATCCCTACCTGGTCAGCCGCTTCTCGGCGGAAAACTGCAGAGGAAAGCGCGCCAACGCCGATAATGTGCGCGAGAACTTCGGGCTTGCACTCTCCAATGGACCGCTCTTTGCGGTCGTGTCACGGCTGGTTCATCAGAAGGGAGTCGATCTGGCCATCTCAGCTGCAGAAACGATCGTGTCCCAAGGCGGCCAGATCGCCGTCATCGGGCAGGGCGAAGCCAGGTTCGAAACCGAGCTTCGCGCCCTGGCGCAGCGCCATCCGGGCTCCGTCGGCGTGAAGATCGGTTATGACGAAGGCGATGCGCGCCGCATGTATGCGGGCAGCGACTTTCTTCTGATGCCATCCCGTTTCGAGCCTTGCGGGCTGAGCCAGATGTATGCGCAACGCTTCGGATCTCTGCCCATCGCTCATAAGACAGGCGGCTTGGCGGACACGATCGAAGATGGAGTCAATGGTTTCCTCTTCGGAGAGCCATGCCTCCATCGCTTCATGGATGCGATCAAGCGGGGACTCGAGACGTTCCGCTCGCGTCCTCGACTGACGGCGATGCGGCGCGCCGCGATGAGCAGACCGCACGGGTGGGATCGTTCTGCGTCCAAGTACAAGGAAGTCTACGAGCGAGCGTGTCGAACGGCCGCTTACGCGTGACATGCGACAGTCTCCAACATGACGAGGGCGAGCAAACCACGTGGTTTGCTCGCCCTCGTCATGTGGATCCTACGACATCGCACAACTGAGCCGCCTCCGGGTTCCAGGAGGGAGGCTCTGACGCAGAGGGCTGCCGCGCGGAAGCTCTCTTTGCCAGCGGGAAAGCTGCTCGGTCCGCCCGACGCAGGGAGGGCTGGCGCCGAATGATCCGGCGCCGACCGGGACATCGGTTAATCTGGGAAGGGGCGCCTCCGCCTCCTAAACGACCTGTGGAACTACCTGGCCAGCGGCATGCAGGGTTTCAAATATCATGATATGACGTTAAATTGAGGCGAGGCTGCGGCACGTTGGTCGGTTCGGCTATTCAGAGTTGTGTTCTGTCCTCTCCTTTTTTATTCGGGCCTGTGTCTGGAGAGGGAAATCAATGAGCACGCCTCCGCGCATAGGCCTGATCGTCGATAATGATGCATTCTTCCGCATGGCCATGGGGGAGATCCTGGAGAGGCACTTCAGCTGTTCGCAGTTTATTGAAGTCGATTCTCTGGACGCGGCATTGGAGCGCTTGGGAGAGCGCCCGAATGTTGCTCTTGCCTTATTCGACCTGTCCGCGCCCGGCGTGAGAACGCCTGCCAACCTGCGGACGGTTCGGGAGAGTTTTCCGCAGACGCGGGTTGCCGTCGTCTCTGCGTCCAACAATCGGCGCAACATTCTCCTGGCGCTTGAGGCCGGAGTGCACGGCTATCTGCTGAAGACCATGGAGCCGGCCGATATGATGGCCGCTCTCAAGATCATCCTCGATGGGGGCATTTACGTTCCAGCCAGTTTGGCCGATATCTCGTCAATGCCGGACGAAGTTTTAGGCGAGCGCCCGGAACCATCATCCGACTACGTCGACGAAGCCCCGGTACAGATCGCTGATAAGGATGATCGGGTCAGTCCGCTGACGCCACGTCAGCAGGATGTGCTCGACCTTCTCGTACAGGGAAAGACGAACAAGGAAATTGCGCTGGCGCTCGGGCTGGGTGAGGGAACGGTGAAGATCCACATGGCCGCGATCTTCCGTTACTTCGGCGTCAACAACCGTGCCGCTGCGGCGGTCGCCGGCGCGCGCCCTTATCCCAATCGCAGACGCAAATTGTTGAGCGGTATATAGCGCGCCTTGACGTCCTAGTTTCGATCGGCTGAGAGGGCGTTATGCATCGCTCCAGCCATACGCCTCGGCCATCTGCTGGATCTCCGCGAGTTTGATCCCGAAGGCGGACCAATCGTCTCGCTGCGCAATGGGGTCCCAAAGCGCCTCGACCTCGTCGATCAGCATCGTGCAGGGCCTCTCTCCCGCAAAATAGGGATGATTCAGCCTCACCTCCGGAAGAGGTTCGAATTGCTCGATAGCAGCGCGGAATGGTTGAAACGCACCATCGGAGTAGAACGAGGAGGAGGGGCTTCGTTCCGCGCGCTCGGCGCTCAGGACACCGCCGAACCAGTCAAAGAAGGTTTGCTCGAAGGGGGCTCTGGTGCGATGCAGGAACGTCCACAAGTGGCCCGCGAGCGAGCCGTTCAGTTCGGGAGTGCGCGGCCGAAGACCCAGGCGACGGAGGATGGCTGCTGCAAATTCCTGATGGAGAGCGGGTTCGAAGGCCGCGAGCGATGCTTCAAGCCGGCTTTGTTCCGCGATCGGGAGAAAGCACTCCGCAAGCCTGAACAGATTCCAAAGAAGAGCGTCAGGCTGACGTCCGAACGCATAGAGCCCCGTCTCGTCGAAATACGCAGCCGTGAAGGCTGGATCATAGGCGGGAAGAAAGCGCCAGGGGCCGTAATCGAAGCTTTCGCCTGTGATGTTGATGTTGTCGGTATTGAGCACTCCATGCACGAAACCGGCCGCCATCCATTGCGCGCCCATGCGCGCCACGCGCCGTGAGACTTCCTCGACAAAGGCGGCGGCCCGCTCCGTTTCGTCGTCGCGCCAGATGTCGGGCATGTAGGTCGTGATCGTGTAGTCGAGGAGCCTGCTGATGTTGCTGGTCTCGTTGAGATAAAGCAGGCGCTGAAACGTACCGATGCGAATATGCGAGTGACTGAGGCGCACCAGAACCGCCGATCGGGTCGGCGAGGGCTCGTCCCCTCGTTCCAGCTCTTCGCCCGTCTCGACCAGGCTGAAGGACTTCGATGTATCGACGCCGAGCGCCTCCAGCATCTCCGTCGCGAGGATCTCCCTGACGCCACCCTTGAGGGTCAGCCGTCCGTCGGCATGGCGCGACCACGGGGTTTGTCCGCTGCCCTTCGTGCCGAGGTCGAGCAATCTTCCATTTTGTGCATCGTGGAGTTGAGCGAAGAGGAATCCGCGCCCGTCTCCGAGGTAAGGGTTATAGGTTCGGAACTGATGGCCGTGGTAGCGCAGCGCGAGGGGCTCTTGGAAACTGTCGGGAAGCGGATCGAACCAACCGAAGTGCCGCACCCACTCCTCATCCGTCAGACTCCCAAGGCCGATACGCTCGGCCCATCGTTGATTCCGGTACCTGAGACAATGCATCGGGAAGTGCGCGGGTGGTACGATATCGTAAAAGTCGGGCCCGAGCGCCTGATGGCGGGTCGAAGGGCGATACGCAGGAGAAGGAGGCATCAGGTCAAGTTCCGTTTATCCGGTTCAACTCGCTGAGGGTCCAGCCGTTCACTCCAGCAGGATCGTTCACGGTTCCATGTTAGCGGACGCCGAAGGAAATAAAGCCGCGATGTGTCGGCGAGTTGTAATGAAGTATAAGAATATACCACTCATCAACCATGCTGTGGAAAAATATTTTTCGAGTAAGACTCCTTTAAATCGTTATCAATCTCCGCGACTTGAGCCAGAAACTGTAGATCGTTTCAGCCCTCGCGGGCCTTCGGCACAGGTTATGATCTTGGCCGAAGCAGGGCCTCCTCTTATGATTCCTCCAGCGAAGCAGTCCTAGGAGAGATGAATGGTACCCAAGGAATTGGTTGCCCTCTGTGGGCGTATTGCACTGGTCATGCTCGCATTTGCATTCGTTGCAGGGATCATCGCGGGGCCGCTTCTGCCGAAGGCCGGACTTCCTCAGTCGATCACGGCCGCGCAGGACCAGCCAGGACCGGAGCTGATCCGTGTCAAAGCGACATCGGGCTCGGGGGGACGGGGCTAAGATTCTTTTAGCTTCGGGAGTGTAGGCCAGCGGCCTCCAGGAAGACGGGCTCCGGCTGGAGCTTTTTCGGAAACGCACAATGAACGACGAAGCCATCCTGCGGCAGGAACTCCGCGATTCGTTGAGTGGTGTCCGTGGTCTGATCCGTTCCTATACCGGGCTTTATCCTGGAGAGAATCTGACCCGGGATGTGCTCAAGGTCTGTGATGAAATAGCGCGGGCCTGTCCCCCGTCACCGCGTCTGCAGGAGGCTCGCCGGATCGTTCAAGAACGATGCGCGAAGCTGGCGCGCGACGCGGATCGATTTGCCGTGCGCGATCCTGCAACCATTGCCGCATCCCGGGCTCAGGCCTGCGCATCGATCGATGCTCTTCAGGATGCTTTACTGGACATGCGCAGAGCCGAGACGGCTGTTCCGCGGATTGGAGCGCTCCTGCGACGGCGAAGCGTCTAGGTGAAACCGGCGGGACCACCGGGCGTTGATGCTCCGTTCAGAGAATCTTCCGCCCATGAGAGTCCGATGCATCCCAAGCCCGCCGGTACCCAGGACAGAGGGCTTAACCATTTGTCGCTGGCTCCGTCCCTCGGTCTCCACGCGGTGCGTTTGATCGAGCTCGCACATGATGCCGGAGCTCAAGGCCTGATCTATCTGGCGCAAGGGCAGCGCAGGGCCGAGCAGTTGGCGAAAGCTGTCAAAGGATTGTCTCCGGACTTGAGGGTCTTCCACCTGCCGCCATGGGATTGCCTTCCCTATGACAGCGCGTCCCCCTCCCTCGAGATCATGGGCCAGAGAATGTCGGTGCTGCGGCAGATGGCGTCGGCGAGCGAAAAATGCGTCCTGATCACAAGTCCAGCCGCCATCGTTCAGCGCGCGCCGCCGCGGATTGTATGGCCGAGTGCCACCATGACGCTTACCGCAGGGGGCGATTTCGTACAGGAGACGCTGAAGCGTTTTTTGCATCGTACAGGATATGTGATCGACGATCGGGTCGATGAGCCGGGCGAGGCGGCTCTTCATGGACAAGTTGTCGATATTTTTCCAGCCGGATCCACCGGACCGTTTCGCGTAGAGCATGATGGCGGGAGGATCATTGCCATTCGCCGCTACGACCCCGTTTCTCAACGGACGGAGGAGGAGGTCGACAGCATCATGCTGGAGCCCGCATCGGAAATCGTGCTGAGCGAGGTGGACGACGATGCATCTGCTCGGGAGCGATATGCCGGCATGGAGCATCGCCTGCCGGAATATTATGGGAGAATGGAGACTGTCCTCGACTACTGGCCCGATGCTGCGATCGTTCAGGAAGACGGAGCAGAGGAGCGTCGCCAGGACGTCCTGGAGCAAATCGCGGATGCGTTCGAAAGCCGAACCAGTTTCGGCACCGGAGTTGACCACGCAATCAAGCCTGAAAGGCTCTTCATTCCCGACGGAGAGTGGCAGGCTCTCCTCAGTGGACGGGAAGTGACGGTCATTCACGAATCTTTCGCGAGCGACGAGGCCAGAGTGCCCTTCTTCGCGGGCGCGCAGAAACCCATGGAGGCGCTGTCCGACTTCATCCATGGGCAGATGCAGGAGAAGCGGAAAATCGTGCTTCTTGCTGCCAGCGAGCAGGACCTGAACCGTCTGCGGCGCAGGGCGAGGAACTTCCAGGCACAGCCAATCGACGTCAAGCGATGGAGTGAGATTGTCTCCGGGCTACCCCAGGACTGGTTCGCCATCAAAGCCGACATCCAGAACGGCTTCATCGACCCGTCGTCCGATGTCGCCGTCATCACGGCCCATGACCTGCTCGGAAGCCGCGCAAGCGGTGAAGATGATGAATCGTCCGCCGCAACGGTTTCCATGCCTCTGACGGATACGGATTTCCGGATCGGCGACATTGTCGTTCACATCGAGCACGGTCTCGGCAGGATGGATGGCATCGAGACCATATCGCTCGACGGCGAGCATAGCGAGGATGCTGTGCGCCTGGCCTACGCAGACGACGCGAAGCTGATGGTGCCGACGGCGGAGACGGATCGGATCTGGCGTTACGGCGCGGCCTCTGACGCCGTCAGGCTGGATAAGCTCGGTGCCGGTACATGGGCCGATCGTCGTCGAAAGATCGAGGAAGACATCCAGGAAACCGTCCGCGAGATGCGGGCGCTGGTTTCTGAGCGACAGGCCGTCAAATGTGATCCTGTCGTTCCGCGCACGCGCAATTATGAGCGCTTCGTCGCCCGTTTTGCATTTTCCGAGACGCCGGACCAGTCCCGCGCCATCGAGGAGGTCCTCCAGGATCTTGCTTCGGGGCATCCGATGGACCGCCTGATCTGCGGCGATGTCGGCTTCGGCAAGACCGAAGTGGCGTTGCGCGCGGCCGCCGCCGTCGCCCTCTCGGGCAGGCAGGTCGCCGTCGTCGCGCCGACGACCGTTCTCGCGCGGCAGCACTTGCGCACTTTTGAACGGCGCTTCGCCGGACTTGGGATCGAGGTTGCCCACCTTTCGCGCCTGGTGCCTCCTGCGGAGGCGCGGAGCGTCAAAAAGGGCCTTGCCGATGGCTCCATCAGGGTCGTCATCGGGACACATGCCCTTGCCGGGAAAGGAATCAAGTTTCGCGATCTCGGGCTCGTCGTGATCGACGAGGAGCAGCGCTTCGGAGTCGGTCATAAGACGAGGCTCCGGGAATTGGCGAAGAGCGGCCACGTTCTCACGCTCACGGCAACGCCGATCCCCCGCACATTGCAATCGTCGCTGGTGGGCTTGCAGAACATCAGCATCATCGCGACGCCACCTGCGCGGCGGCAGCCGATCCGCACCCTTCTGACGGCTTTCGATCCGGCGATGGCTCGCGAGGCGCTCATGCGCGAGAAGCGCCGGGCAGGGCAGAGCTTCGTGGTGTGTTCGAGAATCGAAGATATCGAACCGATGAGAGAGCAGTTGCAGACAATCGTTCCCGAACTCGACCTGATCGTGGCGCATGGCCAGATGCCGCCTGCCGAGACGGACGAGGCAATGGTTCGCTTCGCCGACGGGAAAGGGGACGTGCTGCTCGCCACCAACATCATCGAAAGCGGTCTGGATGTGCCTCGCGCCAATACCATGCTCGTCTGGCGAGCGGACCGCTTCGGTCTCGCGCAGTTGCATCAGTTGCGGGGACGCGTCGGGCGCGGACGTCTTCGCGGAACAGCGTATTTCCTCACGGAGCCCGACCAGGATCTCCCAAAGGCGACGGAAAAGCGGTTGAGGACGCTGGAGGCGCTGGATCGTCTCGGAGCAGGTTTCGACATCAGTGCACGGGATCTCGACCAGCGGGGAGCGGGCTCCCTTATCGGGGAAAGGCAGGCGGGGCACGTCAAGCTGATCGGAACGGATCTTTATCAATCCATGCTGCGGCATGCGCTACGCGGCGAGTCCATTGAGGACATGTGGTCGCCGGAGCTCAACCTCGGCATCGCGGGCAGGATTCCGGAGGAATACGTCAACGATCCGGAAACGCGGATCAATCTCTACGTGCAGGTTGCACGGCTCGATCCGTCCCAGAGCGTGGATGATCTCCACGCGGAGATCGAGGACAGGTTCGGAGCCTTGCCGCCGCCTCTGCGTGATCTCATGAGCCTGACGGAGGTAAGGCAGCTTTGCCTTCGGTGGGGCATCGCACGGATCGATGCCGGTCCACAGGCCATAGCCCTGACGTTCCGGCCTGGAGCGGCGGAACGTTTCCCGATTAAGCAGGCGACCGAGGCATCGAGGGGCGAGCTTCGCTGGAGCGAGGAGCGACTTGTCCTGGCGCGTTCGATCGAACACCCTGAGGAGCGCCTTGAGTGTATTCGGGCTTGGCTGAACCGGCTTGGTTAGGTTCAACGGCTCAGCTCATTCTGTGGGCACAGTCTACGAACATATTCAGCCGAACGGACTTATCTCTGAAGCGACGGAAGAGAACGAGGAGCCCATGACTTCCGAGGAGATCAAGGAACTGAATGCCGCGCGCGAGAGCCTGGTGAAGCGGCGAAGGGAAATGACGCGGCAGATCGCGGAAGCGCCGCTGCCTTCCGTCGAGATGGCGGAGGAGCTTTCAAAAATCCTAAACGCCATCGAGGCTCTGGACCGTGCTCTGAACGAGGCCGGGCACCCATACATGAGCCAGACCGTCGCGGACCAGATGCGCACCGATGCCTGAGGACCCATGGCCGTCGGCGAAACAAGGGGGAAAGAACGCCTGCCTTCAGGAGCACCCGGTGACCTGCTGAGGGTTGGCGCTCAGGTTGGATCCGCCGGGACCGGCAGCAGCAATTGCTGCGCTTGCAGCATGGAAAGAGCCGGTTTTTTGGCGGTTTGATCTTGTATTACATCACGGCTTCGGGGTGAATTGCCCCAAGAAAGAATACCTGTAGGCCTTCCATGCCCCATTTAAGCGCCGGTGTCCTGGCGGCGTCCTATCCAGACGACCAGCAGGACGACGCCCGCATGTTCGATCTGGCGCCGGTATCCCTCTGGCTTGAGGATTACAGCGGCGTCAAGCAACTCCTCGAGGAATGGAGGGCGGCCGGGGTCACGTCTTTGAGGGAGTATCTGGAGGAGGACGTGGAGCGTGTCAGCGCCTGTTCCAGCCGGATCCGCGTCATCAAGGTCAACCACAAGACGCTCAGCCTCTTCGAGGCCGGCAGCCTGACGGATCTGATCGGCAATCTCGACCGAATCTTCCGGGCCGACATGCTCAAGGCCCATATCGACGAACTGGTTCAGCTCTGGAACGGGGAATTCCAGTTCGGAAGCAACACGGTCAATTACACCTTGTCCGGCAAGCGACTCGACATCCAGCTCAAAGGAGCGATCCTGCCGGGCCACGAGGAGCGATGGGATCGCGTCCTCGTGGCGATCGAGGATGTCACCGAAAGGGAAACGGCCCGGCGCGAGCTGGCCATGAGCGAAGTCTATGCGCGCGGTCTCTTCGAACATTCTCCGGTTTCGCTGTGGGTCGAGGATTTCAGCGCCGTCAAGCAGCTGCTCGAAGATGTCCGGCGGCAAGGGATCCGGGATTTTCGCACATTCACCGATGTGCATCCGGAATTCATCGCCCGCTGCCTGAGCGAAATCCGCGTGATCGACGTGAACCGGCACACGCTCGAATTGTTTGCGGCGCCCGACAAGAAGACGCTGCTCAGCAATCTCGGAGATGTCTTCCGCGAGGAGATGCAGGAGCATTTCCGGGAGCAGCTCGTCGATCTCTGGAACGGAAAAATTTTCCAGCAGCGGGAAGTCGTGAATTACTCCCTCGCAGGCGACGAGCTTCACCTCCATCTTCAGTTCTCGGTTCTGCCCGGATACGAGAGTGACTGGTCCCTGGTTCAGGTCGCCCTGACGGATATCACCGCCCGCAAGCGCGCCGAGGCTTACCTGGAATATCTCGGGAAGCACGACGTGCTGACCAAGCTCTACAACCGGTCCTTCTACGTCGACGAGCTCAACCGGCTCGAGCGCAAGGGACCGTTCCCGGTCACGGTGATCATCATCGACCTCAATGGCCTGAAGGCCGCGAATGATCAGCTCGGGCACGCGGCTGGAGACGCATTGCTGCGCCGTGCCGGCGAGGTGCTGGGCAAAGCCGTGGACAAGCCCGCCTGCGCGGCCCGCATCGGCGGAGACGAATTCGCATTGCTGTTGCCGGGAACGGAAGAGCGTGACGCCAAGCTCGTGCTGGAGAGCATCGAGAACATGCTCGACGTCAATAATCAGTTCTATACGGGTCTGCCGCTCCAGTTCTCGATGGGGCTTGCCACCAGCGAACCGGGCGAGCGGCTGGAAGCCGTCGTCAAGCGTGCCGACCTGCGGATGTATGAGGCGAAGCGGGCCCATTACGCAGCCATGAGGGGAGCGGGCGAGGACCGGGTTTAAGCCTCCTCACCCCGCGATCTCGATGATCTCCGCCGTTGTCGCTCCCACGGGAATGACGTCGCCGACCTCTTTGCCCATCACCGCTTGAGCGAGGGGCGAGACATAGGAAATCGTCCCCTTGGCAGGATCGGCTTCATCCTCGCCGACAATGCGATAGGTCTGCCGCCGTCCATCCTCACGCTCGAAGGTGACGCGCGCGCCAAAGCGCACGTGCGCGATGTCGCGGGGAGGGGGAACCACTTCGGCCGAAACGCGGCGGGCCGACCAGTAGCGCAGGTCACGTGAGAGACGCGCCATCTCGGCCTTGTCGTCCGCGGCCTTCGCCTCATCGAGACGACGTTCCAGGGCATCGATCTCGGCATCCATCTGGGCTAGTCCCGACGGAGTGACGAGATGATGAGGACTCAAGGTCCGGTCAGGGAGGTCCTCGAAGGCTTCCCCACCTTCCGTTTCACGAACAAAGGCACGGCTCATTGGCGCTCCCTCCGCGCTTTGGAAGAAAACGCAGCAGACCGGCGAGGTTTCCCGGTTACGACTTTATTGCTCAGCCTGTCTGAGCCGCCCCACGATTCCGCCCGGAAAGGCGTAGACGCTGATCACGAACAGCGCGCCGAGCCAGAGCAGCCACCGATCGGGATGGATCAGGTTGGGCAGCACCGGAATGCCCGCAAGCGCCTTGCTGCCGGCATCCATGAGGACCTGCAGATAGCTCTGGGCCAGCACGAAGAGGGTCGCGCCGATCACGGATCCGTACATTGTTCCCATGCCGCCGATCACGACCATCAGCAGGATGTCGATCATGATCGAGAAGGAGAGCGTCGTATCCGGTCCGTTGTATCGCAGCCACAGGGCCATGAGAGCGCCCGCGACCGTTGCGGCCAGCGCTGAAATGACCGAGGCCGCCGTGCGATAGGCCACGACCCGATAGCCCAAAGCCTCGGCGCGGAATTCATTCTCGCGGATCGCCTGCAGCACGCGCCCGAACGGCGAGTTCACGATGCGCAGGAGCAGGAGGAACACGAGAAGCGCAACGAAGAACAGCATGTAATAGGCGATCAGGCGCCCGTTGATCGACACGCCCAGAACCGGCTCCGACAGAAGCCGGAATGCCGGGCGCAGCTCATGGGGAAGTTGGAACGACAGGCCGTCCTCCCCGCCCGTGATGGTGGAAAGCTGGGAGGCGAGGACAGCCATGGCGGAGGCCACCGCCAGGGTGATCATGGAAAAGAAGATCGCCCGCACGCGCAAGGACAGGAGGCCTATGGCGATTGCAAGCAGAGCCGAGAGGAACAGCGCCGCGACAAGGCCGATGAGGACCGAGCTCCAGGTGGGTCCGAGCCGTTCCAGCGCGATGGCCATGCCGTAGCCCCCGATGCCGAAGAACATGGTATGCGCGAAGGAGACGATCCCGGTATAGCCGAGCAGCAGATCGTAGCTTGCCACCAGGACGATGAAGACGCAGATCTTCGCGGCCGTGCTCAGGGGCTGGCTGCCGGAGAACAGGAACGGCGTCGCCGCCAGGACGAGGAGAATGGCGATCAGGATGAAGGTCAGCGCCTTCGAGCGCGGCGGATCCGAGGACAGGACCACACTGATGAATCCGCCTTTCTGACGGACTTCATCAAGATCCGGGGATCGGGCAGGAGACGGGTTCATCGGCGCGCAACCGGAAAGAGGCCCTGCGGACGCCAGATCAGCACGAGAGCCATGACGAGGATGTTGGAGACGAGCGCCAGCTTCGGCTCGATGAAGCCGACGTAATTCGCAACCAGCGCTACCAGGATGGAGCCGACGAAGCATCCGCCCACGGAGCCGAGGCCGCCGATGATGATGACGATGAACACGAGCACCATCACTTCCATTCCCATCCCCGCAGTCAGGGTCTGTCGGTAGAAGGCCCACATCACGCCGCCGAGCCCCGCGAGGGCCGAGCCTGCCACGAAAACGCTGACGAACAGGCGGCGGATGCGGTAGCCGAGCGCTTCGACCATCTCCGGATTCTCGACGCCGGCCCGGATGAGAAGGCCGATGCGAGTGCGGTTGAGCAGAAGCTGCATGCCGATGAACACCACGAGGCCGATGCCCACGGCCACGACGCGGTAACGCTCCATCACGACATCGCCGATCACGAATGCGCCGCGAAGGGTTTCTGGCAGGGGAATGGGAATGGGCGATGCGCCCCAGATGGCGTGAATCGCCTGCTCGGCCACGATCAGGCCACCCATGGTGACGAGGATCTGCTTGAGATGGCTGCCATAGACCGGGCGAACGATGACGCGCTCGAACACCATGCCGACGATGCCCGTGAGGCCCATGGCGACCAGGATGCAGAGCGAAAGAAGGGCGAGGTTCAGCCAGACGGATTCGGCCTGTGCCCAGCCTGCGAGGGGGCCGAGAACGATGAGGGTGGCGTAGGCCCCGAGCGAGATGAAGACTCCGTGGCCGAAGTTGATGATGTCCATGAGGCCGAACACGAGCGTGAGCCCTGATGCCATGAGGAAGATCATCATGCCCATGGCAAGGCCGGCGACCGTGAGCGTCACCCAGGTCGAGCCGCTTCCGACCAGGGGCAGGGCGGCGAGGGCAAGCGCCGGAACGAGGAGAAGCGGCAGCCAATCCGTCCGTGAGCGCGGAAGAGGATCATGGGAGGCGGCGGTGTCGGCAGCCATATCGGTCATTGGTGAGCGTCCAGGGAGAGGCCGAGCAGGCGCTGCTGAAGAGTCTTGTCCGTCACCAGATCGCCCATGGCGCCGGAATGAACGGCGCGCCCGTCGTCCATCACGACCACGCTGTCGCCGAGCACCGACGCCGCGTGGAAGTTCTGCTCCACGAGCAGGATCGTTTCGCCCGCGGCTTTCAGTGCCTTGAACGCTTCGATCATGCTGCGCACCATCACGGGCGCAAGGCCTTTGGTCGGCTCGTCGATGAGCAGGAGGCGGCGCGGTTCCGCGATGGCGCGGGCGATGGCGAGCATCTGCTTCTGCCCCCCGGATAGATTGCCCGCCGGCAGGTTCCAGAAACGCTTCAGGGCCGGAAAGAGGCCGAGCATCCAGTCGAGGCGCGTGGGATCCACCGGGCCGCTGCGGGCGGCGAGAACGATGTTCTCCCGCACCGTGAGATCCGTGAAGATGCCCATCGTTTCTGGAACATAGCCGATGCCTGCGCGCGCGATGTCCGGCGTGCTGGTCTTCGTGATGTCCCGGCCATCGAAGCGGATCGTTCCGGACGAGGTTTGCCACAAGCCCATGATGGTCCGCAGGGTGGTCGTTTTGCCAGCGCCGTTGCGGCCGAGCAGCATCGTCAACTGACCCGCGGGGACGGCGAAGTCCACGCCGTGCAGGATGTGATAGGGGCCAATATGGGTCTGAACCCCGGAGAGTTGCAGCAGAGGCTCAGGCATGGGCCGTCTCCACGCCGAGATAGGCTTCTTGCACCACGGGCGAGGCGATGACTTTCGCCGGGTCTCCATCCGCCACGAGAGCACCGTTGTGCAGCACGACGATCCGGTCCGCGAGCGAGCGCACCACGTCCATCTTGTGCTCCACGAGAAGGACCGTGGCGTCGCCGCGCCGCTTGATGTCCTGAATCAGTTCGAGCACGGTCGGCACCTCGTCGACGCTCATTCCGGCCGTCGGCTCGTCGAACATGAAGACCTTGGGCTCCATCGCGATCAGAAGCGCCACTTCGAGCTTGCGCTGGTCGCCATGGGAGAGCGCCTTCGGCGCGATGTGGCGCTTGTCGCTCAGGCGAACGCGATCGAGGATCTCGTCCGCCCTGTCGATCAGGTCGCGGCGGCCGTTCCACACCCTCAGGAGCGACCATCCTGCCTCCGCACGGCTCTGGACCGCCAGGCGCACGTTCTCCAGCGCCGTCAGGTCGGGAAAGAGATTGGTGAGCTGGAAGGCCCGGCCCAATCCGCGCTTGGCGCGGGCGGACGGGGCAAGAGACGTGATGTCCTCTCCCTCCACCAGAACCTGTCCCGATGTGGCGCGCAGCTGACCGGAGATCAGGTTGAAATACGTGGTCTTGCCCGCTCCGTTCGGGCCGACAATGGCCGTGAGCGTTCCGGGGATGAACCGGCACGAGACATTGTCGACGGCCACATGGCCGCCGAAGCGAACGGTGAGCCCGCGCGTTTCGAGCGCGGGCATCGCGGCTGCCGGGGACGTCACGTCTGCCTAGCGTTTGTTGCGGACCGGGATCGGCATCTTGTCGGCGGGGATCGTGGCGACGAGATCGAGCAGGTCGCTGGAATCCTTGCCGCTGGTCTTGACCTTGAAGTGATACATGTCCTGCAGCGCCTGATGATCCTCCTTGCGGAAGGTCATGGTGCCCTTCGGGGTTTCGAAGCTCATGCCCTCCATGGCCGCGATCAGCTTCTCGGTGTCGGTGCCCCCGGCCTTCTGGATGGCCGTGACGACCGCAGAGGCGGCGGCGAAACCACCTGCGGTGAAGAAGTCCGGCGGCGCGTTGAAGCGCTTCTGATGCTCGGCCACGAGCCAGTCGTTCATGGCGTTCTTTGGGAAGTCCCAGTAATAGTAGATCGCGCCTTCCATGCCGGGATAGTTCTTGTAGATCTGCATGGCGGGCAGAATGTTGCCGCCGGGTGCGATCTCGATGCCGAAGCGCTCCGGCTTCAGATCCGCGATCTTCGGCAGCGGATGCTGGCCTGCCCAGATGATGTTGATGATCTTCTTGCCGGGCTTGTCCTTCAAGGCGTCGAAGATCCGCTGGGCCGAGGCCGTGAAGTCCGTGGCGTTCTGCGGGGCGTATTCCTCGAAAACCACCTTGGCATTCGGGCGGATTTCCGAGAGTGCGTTCTTGAGGGCGGCGACGCCGTCGCGGCCGAAAGCGTAGTCCTGGGCGAGGGTCGCGATGGAAACGTCGCCGGTCGCCGGGACGGCGGCCGCCGCGCCATAGGCATCCTGCGTGGAGTTGCGGGCTGTCCGGAAGATGAAGCGGTTCCACTTCTCGCCGGTGATCGCATCGGCCACGGCGGGCTCGACGATCAGCACCTTGCCGTTTTCTTCCGCGACCGGCAGCATCGCGAGCGCTGCAGCGGACGAAGTGGTGCCCACGGCGATGTCGACATTGTCGTCGCTGTAGGCCTGTTCCAACAGGGTCTTCGCGAGATCCGCCTTGAGCTGGTCGTCCTTTACGATCACGGAGAGCTTGCGGCCGTTCAGCGTCATGGAGCCCTTGGTGAGGTACTCCAGGCCCATCATGAAACCGGCTTCCGTCTGCTTGGCGTAGGCTTCGAGCGGTCCGGTCTTGCCGGCGATCAGAGCAATCTTGATGTCCTGCGCAAAGGCGGCGGAGGCAAAGAGAATTCCTGCCGTAGCGGCAGCAATGGTGAGCTTGAGACGCATCGGATTCCCTCTGTGTTTTTATTACGTCATTGACGGTCGCGGCGCCGAACCTGTCAAGGTCGTTTGTGGGGCGAGCCCGTGCAGAGGTTATCAGTCTTTGGGTTAAGCCTCCGGAAGGACCGGTTCCTCGATGTCCTTCGCCACGCGCCCGCGCCGGGCGGCTTCGCGTTCGAGGAGCAGCAGCACCACGCCTGCCGTGCAGATGACGCCGGCGCCCACGAGGGTCCAGAACTCGACGATGTCTCCGAAGGCCATGTAGCCGAGCACGATCGCCCAGATGATGAGGGTGTACTGATAGGGCGCGACGACGGAGGCCGGGGCGATTTTGAGCGAGCGGTTGACGCAGGCATGGGCCGTCATCGAGACGATTCCGAGCAGGAAAAGGCCCGCTAGGTCCAGCCAGCCCGGCGTCACCCAGGCGAAGGGCGCGACGGCGATGCCGAAGATCACGTTGCCGAGCATCTGGCCCAGAACCAGCGTACCGTCGTCCGTATCCTTCAGCTTCCGGGTCGTGATCATCAGGAGCGAGTAGAACATGCTGCCGGCAAGGGCGATGAGGGCCGGCCAGGAGATCGTTGCCGGTGAGGGGCGAAGCGCGATCAGCACGCCGATGAAGCCCACGGCGATGGCGGCGATGCGCGGCCTGTCGATCCTCTCACCCAGCCAGAATGCCGCGAAGGCCGCGACATAGATCGGCGCGGCCAGGTAATAGGTCATCACGTCCGCGAGCGGCAGGTAGGTGACGGCCCAATAGAAGCAGGAGACTTCGAGCGTCGAAAGCAGGATGCGGAAGGCGTGGAGGCCCGGTCGCGGCGGAATCCTGACCGGGATGCCCTGCTGCCGCATGATCGGGAGGAGCACGGCCAGCGCCGCGAGGCCGCGCAGGAGCAGAACCTGTCCGACGGAATAGGTGGCGACGAGCCACTTGCCCATGACGTCGTTCACGGAGAACAGGAAGGTGCCGAGCAGCATCAGGCCGATGCCGATCAGGGCACCGGAGCGCACTCGGGGGGAGAGGGAGGCAGCGTGACTCATGGCCCGCACACATGATGGAAGCGCGCATCATTCACAAGGGGAATGAAAGCTGTCTTAATGAACGCGATCAAGGAGGCGCGAACATGAACGAACCGGTGCCGCAGGACGCCGATTTCGAGGCACGGGTGCGGGCGAGTTTCGCGAAACAGGGGCTGATGCAGACGTTAGGGGCATCCATCGCCCGCGTCTCGCCGGGGGTGGTGGACATCGCGCTGCCGGCATCTCCGGCCGTGTCGCAGCAGCATGGATTCACGCATGCGGGAGCCGTGGCGAGCATTGCGGACTCGGCTGCCGGTTACGCGGCCCTGACCCTGATGCCGCCCGGAGCGGGCGTTCTCACGGCTGAATTCAAGATCAACCTTCTCGCGCCGGCCCTGGGAGAACGCATCCTGGCACGCGGCAAGGTCGTCAAGGCGGGCCGCACCCTCACTCTCGCGCAGACCGATGTCATTGCCGAGCGCGAGGGCCAGGAAAAGCTCGTCGCCGTTCTGATGGCCACGCTCATGACGGTGGAGGGACGCCCCGGCGTGGACGATTAGAACGTCTTCGCCCCGTTCACGGGGAGCAGGATGGCGTAAAGCGACGTCGTCGCGCAGATGAAGAGCCGGTTGCGCTTCACGCCTCCGAAAACCACGTTGGCGACCGCTTCCGGAACCAGGATCTTGCCGATCAGTGTGCCGTCGCTCTCATAGCAATGCACCCCGTCTCCCGCGCTGGTCCAGATCCGCCCTTCGTCGTCCAGCCGGAACCCGTCGAAAAGCCCGCTGGTGCAGGTGGCGAAGATGCCCCCTCCCGTGAGGCGACCGCTCTCGTCCACATCGAAGACACGGATGTGGCGGGGCCCGTCCGTGACATGCGTCGCGCCCGTGTCGACGACGTAGAGCTTCGTCTCGTCGGGAGAAAAGGCGAGGCCGTTCGGGCGGACGAAATCGTCGGCAACGATGCTGATGGAGGCGTCCTGCGGGTCGATTCTATAGACATGGCAGGCGCCGATCTCGCTCTCCGCCTTGTGGCCTTCGTAATCGGAATCGATCCCGTAGGCCGGATCCGTGAACCAGATCGAGCCGTCCGACTTCACGACCACGTCGTTGGGGCTGTTGAGCCGCTTGCCCTTGTGATGGCTGGCGATCACCGTGATGGAGCCGTCATGTTCGGTGCGGGTGACGCGCCGGTTGCCGTGCTCGCAGGTCACGAGTCGGCCCTGGCGGTCCACCGTATTGCCGTTGGAATATCCGGACGGGGCGCGAAAGACGCTGACCGTGTTCGAGGTTTCGTCGAACCGCATCATCCGGTCGTTGGGCACGTCGCTCCAGACGAGACAGCGTCCGGCCGGGAAATAGGCCGGTCCCTCCGCCCAGCGGCACCCTTCCGCGAGCTTCTCCAGCCGGGCCGAAGGAATGACCAGGCGGCGGAAACGCTCGTCCAGAACGACGGCCATGTCACGCAACATGGTGAATCCTCACTGCTTGGCGCATCGCGCGAAACCCGAGTCCGGCATTTGCACGATGCGCTCATCCAAAAGGTGGAGCACCGGATCGGACCCAAAAGTGCAAATCCACTTTTGGGTCCGATGCTCTAGTGAGCCATCAGAACGGGGATCGTGGTGTTGCTCAGGATGTGACTTGTCGCCCCGCCGAAGAACATCTGCCTCAGGCGGCTCTGGGTATAGGCGCCCTTGACCAGGAGGTCGCAGCCGAGAGCGGCGCATTCGGACAGAATGGTCTCGCCCGGCTTGTCCGCCGGATCCGGAGCGGTCATGGCTTCAGCGGCGATATCGTGCATCCGCAAGGAGCGCGCGAGTTCCGACCCCGACGGGCCGGGCACACCCCAATCCTCCAGTTCCAGGATGACGACACGGCGCGCCTTTTTCAGCAGCGGCATGGCACCGAGCACCGCGCGTGCCGTCTCGGTGCTGCGGTTCCAGGCGATGACGGCGACTTCGCCGAAGGTCCGGGGCACGCGCGGTGGGGCGATCAGGACCGGACGGCCCGTCTCGAAAAGCGCGGACTCGACGGTGGAAAGACGGGTCTGGCCTTCCGAGCCGTCCGGCCTGCCGACCACGACCGTGTCGAACACCCGACCATAGGCGCCCAGGAAGGCATCCTCCATCAACCCGTCCTGGCGCCAGCCGAAACTCAGGCCCGCCAGTCCCGCGGACGAACGCGAAATCTGCTTGGCGGCCATGAAGCCGTCGAACCGCTCGCGGCAGGTTCGCGCGATATCGATGCGGTTTTCCGGGGTCAGCGGCGAGGGGACGCCGATGGCGATGTCGACCGGCAGGACGACGGGGTAATCGGGGGTAATTGCGAGACCCTCGATATAGCTTTCAAAGGTTCGGCCGAGGAGGAGCGCCAACTCGAGTTGGCTCTCGACGAGGCCATGATCTTCGATCGGGACGAGAATGCTTTTCATGAGATTATTGTCGCGCGCGGAGCCCACCTCGGCAAGGGCCTTCGACGAAGGTGGCATTCCCGTTAGGTGATGGTGAAGTCGCCAGGGTTCCAGCTGACCGTCGGATATTGCGGATCCATCTCTTCGAGCGTCGCCTTGACGATGGAGGCGATGGCCGCGTTGCGCACCCATTTCCGGTCGGCGGGAACGACATGCCATGGGGCGTGATGCGTCGAACAGCGGTCCAGCATGGTCTCGTAGGCATCCTGGTATTCGTCCCAATAGGCCCTGTCCTCCAGGTCGCCCGGATTGAACTTCCAGTGCTTCTTCGGATCGTCGAGCCGCTCCTGGAGCCGCTCCTTCTGCTCGCCCTTCGAGATATGAAGCATGAACTTGAGGATGGTCGTGCCGTTCTCGGCGAGCATTTTCTCGAAGGCGTTGATCTGGTCGTAGCGTTGCTCGATGGCTTCCTGCGGGGCGAGTTTCCTCACCTTGGCGATCAGGACGTCCTCGTAATGGGAGCGGTTGAAGATGCCGATGGTGCCGCGTCTCGGACAGGCAGAATGGACGCGCCACAGATAGTCGTGCGCAAGTTCTCGTGTCGTCGGCGTCCCAAAGGCGGTGACGGAGACCCCCAGGGGGCCGGTCGCGTTGAACACGGTGCGGATCGTGCCGTCCTTGCCCGAGGTGTCGGTGCCCTGAAGGATGACGAGGAGGGCGCGCGACCCCTCCGCATAAAGCCGGTCCTGCAGCACGTCGATGTCCCGGGCGAGGTCGGCCGTGGCGACCTTCGTCTCCTTCTCGTCGGAAAACAGGCTGGAATCGCGAGGGTCGCGCTCATTCAATCGAGCGCGCTCTCCCGGTTCGACCCGCAGCTTCTCGATGATCGCGCGCACATGGTCCGTCATACCCGACACTCCCGAAACTCCTCAGGACGATAGGGCACCCGTCCCTGAAAGGAAGGTCTGGACAGGGCCGGAGCCACCTTTACGAGCTGCCGCTCGCATCCTAGCAAGGTAGCTCCACAGTCAAGAAAGGCGCCCGTCCGATGTTGGTTCTCCATTACTATCCTGGCTATGCCAGCCTGCTGCCGCACATGATGCTGCGGGAGATCGGGGCGCCCTTCGAGATGCGTTTCGTGGACCAGGACAACAAGGCCCAGAAAAGTCCGGAATACCTGAGGCTCAATCCGAACGGCCGCATCCCCGTGCTGGTCGATGGAGACCTCGTGCTGTTCGAGACCGTGGCGATTGCCCTGCATCTCGTCGACCGGTTCCCGCAGGCCGGTCTCGCCCCTGAAGTGGGGAGCCGCGAGCGGGCGGAGTTCTACAAATGGATGGTTCACCTGACGAACACGCCGCAGGCCGAGTATCGCGCCTGGTTCTATCCGCGTGAACATGTGACCGATGAGGCCGCTGTCCCGGCAGCGAAGAGGGCTGCCGAGCAACGCCTTTACCGGATGTTCGACGTGATCTCCGAACAGCTCGGCGACAGGACATGGCTCCTCGGAGATCGCTTCTCCGCGGCGGATCTCTTCCTGTTCCTCCTGATCCGATGGGGACGGGCCATGCCGCGCCCGCCGCGGACTCTCGCCAATCTGAATGCATTGGCCGAGCGAGTGCTTGCGCGCCCTGCCGTGCAAGAGGCTCTCACGGTCGAAGGACTTCAGGCGCCGCTCTTTTGAGCTCGGCTCATCCGATTGACGATTCTCAAGAAGCTCACCGACCTTCGTGTCAGGATTTCCTCTCTGCTTGGGAGGAACGACCATGCCGATCTTCATTACTCAGGGACGATTCACGCAGGATGCATTGAAGGGGATGATCGCCAAGCCGGAAGACCGTTCCGAGATGGTGTCACAGCTCTTCGCGCAGTCCGGAGGCAGGCTTCTGTCCTACTATATGACATTCGGCGAGTACGATTTTCTCGTCATCTCCGAAGGGCCGTTCGAGGGCGTCGCGACCTCGGCCATCGTTGCGGCTTCGGGCGGTGGTGTGACCGATATGAAGACCACCGTCGCCATGACCGCTGCCGAGATGAAGGCGGCCTTCGCCAAGGCCGGTGCCGTGGCGGCCACGTTCAGGTCGGCCGGTCTCACGGCGGTGGATTTGCCGATGGCGGCGATTCCCTGAGCGACGGGAGAAATCCCCTTAGGGCAGAGCCTGATCGATCTCTTTCATCTCCGCCCAGGGATCGCGGCGCAGGGAGGCAAGCCGCGCTCCGAGATTCTCGACGGTGAAGCCGTTCGGCTTGAGATCCAGCGTCAGCTCCTCCCAGGCGACCGGGGTCGCCACGGGCGCGCCCGGGCGCGAACGGGTGGAGTAGGGGGCAACGGCGGATGCCTCCCGGTTGTTGCGCAGGTAATCGATGAAGATCCTGCCCTGCCGCTCGGTCTTGAGCGATGTGGTGGTGTAGCGGTCCGGCTCATCCTTCGTGACGGCTTCCGCCATGTCGCGGGTGAAGGCCAGCGCCTCCTTCCAGGAGGCCTTCGGCTTCAGAGGGGTGACTACATGGAGCCCTTTGCCGCCGGTCGTCTTCACGAAGCTTTCGAGGCCCTGCGCCTTCAGGCGTTCGCGGATGGCGAATGCCCCTTCGATCACCTGTCCCCATCCGACTCCCTCGCCTGGATCAAGGTCGAAGATCAGCCGGTCCGGGCGCTCCAGGTCCTTGAGTGTCGCGCCCCAGACATGCATCTCGAGGACGCCGGATTGAACGAGGGCGACGACCCCCTGGATGTCGCTGACGGTCAGCACTTCCAGCTTGCCTCCGGGATCCGGCACCATCGTGCTGTGGATCACAGAATTCATGCCCGCCCAGGTATGGCGCTGGACGAAGCATTTCTTCTGCGCGCCTCCCGGGCAGCGGATCAGGGTCAGGGGGCGGTCGACGACATGCGGCAGGAGCCACTCGGCAATGCCCTCGTAGAACTCGGCCAATTCCTGTTTGGTCAGCCCCTGATCCTCCCACAGGACCCGCTCGGGATGGGTGAGCGGTATGCCCGCGACCGCGACGCCGTTCGACTTGAGCGTCTTGGCAGACGACGGGCGCTTTGCAGGAGATGAAGCCTTATCAGTCGAAGAGGCTGCTGCCTTTTTAGGAGCCGCCTTCCGGGCCTTGGCGCTCTTCGCCGCCCGGCCGGGCGCGATGTCCTCGATGGACCGGCCAGACTTCACGGACAGGGGCTCCTCGTCGAGAATGTCCGGGTCCTCTTCCGTACGGGCATAGGAATCGTCGGCTTTGATCAGCAGCCAGGATTCCTGTTTTTCGCGCGGGCGCTTCGCCATGCGGATCAGGTGCCATGTGCCGTGCAGCTTCTCGCCGTCGAGACGGAAGGTGAGGCGGCCCTTGTCATAGCCGTCATGGGGGTCGCCCTCCGGCTCCCAGGTGCCCCGGTCCCAGACCAGGACCGTCCCGCCGCCATACTGCCCTACGGGAATCGTGCCCTCGAAATCCGCATAGGCGAGCGGGTGGTCCTCCACATGGACCGCAAGGCGCTTCTCGCCCTTGACGAGGCTCGGACCCTTCGCGACGGCCCAGCTCTTGAGCGCTCCGTCGAGCTCGAGGCGGAAGTCATAATGGAGGCGGGAAGCATCGTGCTTCTGAACGACGAAGGAGAAGCCCTTGCGTCGTGCCGTCGTGCCCTCCGGCTCGGAGGTTTTGGTGAAGTCGCGCTTGGCGCGATAGGAAGCGAGCTTTGCCATGGCGCGGAGTCAAGTCCGCGCCATGGATGTCGGTTCCAGCCTCAGGTGGCCAGGGCTTGGCCTCCGGCCCCGGATTTCTCGCGCTCGGCCAGGAAGGCGGCGGCGATCAGGTCCCGGGTATAGGCCTCGCGCGGGCGCTCGAAAATCGCCTCGGCGCTGCCGCGTTCCACCACCTTGCCGGACTTCATGACCATGATCTCGTCCGAGAGTGCCCTGACGACGGCAAGGTCGTGGCTGATGAAGACGTAAGCCAAACCATGCGCCGTCTGAAGGCCCCGCAACAGCTCCACGATCTCCTTCTGCACGGAGCGGTCGAGGGCCGAAGTCGGCTCGTCGAGCACCACGAGCTTCGGGTGCAGGATCATCGCGCGGGCGATGGCGATGCGCTGGCGCTGGCCGCCCGAGAATTCATGGGGGAAGCGGTTGCGCCAGGCCGGATCGAGCTGCACTTCCTCGAAGGCCTGGGCCGCCCGCCGGTCGCGCTCCTTGCGGGAGATGCTCGGCTCGTGGACGAGCAGGCCTTCGGTGACGATCTCGCCCGCCGTCATCCGGGGAGAGAGGGAGCCGAAGGGGTCCTGGAACACGAGCTGGAGGTGACGGCGCAGCGGGCGCATGCCCGCGCGGTCGAGCGGCATGAGGTTGCGATCCTCGAACCGCACCATGCCGGAAGCGGTCTGCAGTTTCAGAATCGCGCGTCCGAGGGTGGACTTGCCGGAGCCCGACTCGCCCACGACGCCCACTGTTTCCCCCGCCCGGACGGTGAGGCTGACATCGTCGACGGCGCGGAGGACATGGGTGGCCCTGCCGAAGAGGTTCTTCTCGAGGGCGAAGGTCACCTGGACGTTTCTGGCATCCAGGATCACCGGCGCGCCGGCCGGCGCCGGCTCCTTGCGGCCTCGCGGCTCGGCATCGATCAACATCTGCGTATAGGGATGCTTGGGCGCGGCGAAAATCTCCGCCGTGCTTCCGCTTTCCACCACTTCGCCGCGCTTCATCACATAGGTGCGGTCCGCGAAACGGCGCACGATGCCGAGGTCGTGGGTGATGAACACGATGGACATGCCCAGGCGCTTCTGCAGATCGCGCAGCAATTCGAGGATCTGCGCCTGCACCGTCACGTCGAGAGCCGTGGTCGGTTCGTCGGCGATCAGCACGTCCGGGTTGTTGGCGAGTGCCATGGCGATCATCACGCGCTGCCGCTGGCCGCCGGACATCTCGTGCGGATAGGCATCGATGCGGCGAGCGGGATCCGGAATGCGCACCAGCTCCAGAAGCTCGATGGCGCGCTTGCGCGCGGCGGCTTTGCTCAGGCCGCCATGGGTCGTCAGCGGCAGGGCGAGCTGCTCGCCGATCCGGTAGAGTGGATCGAGCGAGGTCATGGGCTCCTGGAAGATCATGGTGAGCTTCGAGCCGCGATAGGCGTTGAGCTTCTCAGGGGGGAGGCCGATCAGCTCCTGGCCGCGATATTTCACCGATCCTTCGGCCCAGCCGTTCGAAGCGAGAAGGCCCATGACGGACATCATCGTCTGGCTCTTGCCCGAGCCCGACTCGCCCACGATGGCGACCGTCGCGCCAGGCGGAATGTCGAGGTCGATGCCCTTGACGGCATGAAGGATGCCGTCGCCGGTGCGGAAGCGGACGTGAAGGTCGCGGACGGACAGAACGGGTTCGGTCATGTCACCGATCCTTCGGGTCGAGCGCGTCGCGCAGGCCGTCGCCGATGAAGTTGAGGCAGAACAGGGTCGCGACAAGCGTAATGGAGGGATAGATCAGCATCCAGGTGGCACCCTGGATGTTCTTGGCGCCTTCGGAAATCAGCACGCCGAGGCTGGTGTTGGGCTCCTGTACTCCGAGGCCGAGGAACGAGAGGAAACTCTCCAGCAGGATCACCCTCGGCACGAGCAGCGTCATGTAAACCACGACCGGACCCAGCGTGTTCGGAATGACGTGGCGACGGATGATGCCTTTCGTTTCGACGCCGAGCGCTTCCGCCGCCTGCACGTATTCCTGGCGTTTGATCGAGAGCGTCTGGCCGCGCACGATCCGGGCCATGTCGAGCCATTCCACCGCTCCGACCGCGATGAACATCAGGACGAAGTTGCGGCCGAAGAACACCACCAGCATGATCACGAAGAAGATGAACGGCAGCGAGTAGAGAATGTCGACGATGCGCATCATCACGAGGTCGACGCGCCCGCCGAGATAGCCGGACGTCGCGCCATAGATCACGCCGATGAGGATGGCGACGAAGGTGGCGAGGAGGCCGATGGCCAGCGAGATCTGGCCCGCCTTCATGGTCCGGGTCAGGAGATCGCGCCCATTCGTGTCGGTGCCGAAGAAGAAGTAGAGCTGCTTCACCGGCACGTCCACGACGAGCCTGCGGCCTTCGTCCTGGCGATCGACGACCTTCGCGGTGCTGAAGAAATCGGAACGCTCGAAATAGGCGAGCAGCCGCTCGTCGATCGGACGGGTGCTCGTGCTCACCAGGGTGAGATGCACGATTCCGTTGTCGATGCTGATGTTCTCCGCCTTGGCCCGGACCCGTGAGCCGATGCGCTCGATCTGAGGCTCGATCTGGTCCGCCTTGGGATAGGCCTCCATGCTCGCGGGCACCTTCACGTAGTCCGGATAGACCCGGTCGAAGGGATGCCCCGTGAAGAACGGACCGAAGATGCAGGTGAGGGCGATCAGACCCAGCACGATGATGCTGGTGAGGGCGGCCCGGTTGCGGACGAGACGACCGCGCGCCTCGGCCCAGAGGGATCGGCCCGCGACGACCGGCCCGGTCATGGTTTCGACAGGAAGAACAGCGCCTTCAGCCATGATGACACTCAATCGTAACGGATGCGGGGATCGATCAGCGCGTAGAGGATATCGACCACGAGGTTGAAGAGCAGGACGAAGACGGCCACGACCACGACGGTGCCCATGACGAGCGTGTAGTCGCGGTTAAGGGCGCCTTCCACGAAGTAGCGGCCGATGCCTGGAAGGCCGAAGATCGTCTCGACGACCACCGAGCCCGTGAGCAGGGCGGCGGCCGCAGGTCCGAGATAGGACACGACCGGCAGCGCCGCGCCCCGAAGGGCATGGGCGACGACGGTCCGCGTCGGCAGTCCCAGGGAGCGGAGCGTACGGATGTGGTTCGAGCGCAGGTTCTCGATCATGGCGGCGCGGGTCATGCGGGAGACGACGGCGATCTGGGGCAGGGCCAGAACGATGACCGGCATGATGAGATGGCGCGGGTCTCCGTTGCCCCATCCGGCAACGGGCAGCATTGCGAGAGCGAGGCCGAGGACGAGCTGCAGGATTGGCGCGACCACGAAGTTCGGGATGGTCAGGCCGAGCGCGCCCATGCCGGTGACGATGTAATCGATGGTGCTGTTCTGGCGCAGGGCCGCGATCGTGCCGAGCGTCCCGCCGACGAGGATCGCGAGCGTCAGGGCGAGGGCTCCGAGAGTCATGGAGACGGGCAGCCCGCGCGCGAAGAGCTCGGCGACCGAGAAGTCGCGCAGAATGAAGGAAGGCCCGAAATCGCCGTGCATCAAGGCGCTCAAGTAGAGCCAGTATTGCTCGATCAGCGGCTTGTCGAGCTGATAGATCCGGTTGAGGTTCTCCATCACCTTCGCCTCGAGCGGGCGCTCGAGATCGAACGGGCCGCCGGGGGCGAGCCGGATCAGGAAGAACGAGATCGTGACGATGATGAACAGCGTCGGGATGGCCGAAAGAAACCGGCGGATAATGAAGGAGAGCACGGCAGGCTCCTCCCGTGAAACGCGATAACGGATCAAGAAACAGGGCGGCCTGATGGTCTGGCCGCCCTGTTCCGGGGACTTATTTTATTGCGTCTTCGAGAGGTAGCGCGACGGATAGACGCCGCGCGTATTCTGGACGAACCCTTGGATCTTCGGCGAGATCAGGTTGGTCTTGCCGTAATACATGATCGGGATCCAGGGCATCTCCTTCATGAGGATCGCCTCGGCCTGCTTCATGAGGTCCGCGCGCTTCTTCAGGTCGAGTTCCTTGGCCGCGTCGTCGAGCAGCTTGTCGAATTGCGGGTTCTTGTACTTGCCGTAGTTGAAGCCCGTATTGTCGCTCTTGAGCAGGAACAGGAAGTTGTTCGGATCCGAGTAATCGGCGATCCAGCCGTAGCGGGCGACGTCGAAGTCGCCGCCGTCACGCAGATGCGCGAAGTGGGTCTTGCCGTCCGTGTTGATGAAGGACGTCTCGATATTGGCGGCCTTCCACTGCTCGGCGACTGCGATCACCGAGTTGCGGTTGTTGTCCGTGGTGTTGTAGCGGATCTCGACCTTGAGCGGCTTGCCGGGACCGAAGCCGGCCTCCTTGAGGAGTGCCTTCGCCTTGTCCTCACGGTCGATCGGCGACATGTCCTTGTAGTCCATGTAGGCCGGCTCGCCGTAATTGCCCACGCCCGGAGGGATGAACGAATAGCCCGGCTGCATCGTCTGGCCCCAGATCTGCTCGGCGATGAACTCGCGATCGACCAGCATCGAGAGGGCCTGGCGCACGCGCACGTCGCTGAACGGCGCCTTGGAGGAGTTCACGACTAGGAACCAAGTGCCGAGATAGGGACCGAGCTTGACCTGATCCTTGAAGCGCTCCTTGAGCGACTTGATCTGATCGGCCGGAAGCTCATCCATGGAGTCCAGCTCCCCGGCCTCGTAGCGGCGCACGGCAGCGGCCAGATCCGGATGCGGGATGAAGTTGACCGTATCGATCTTGACGTTCTTGGCGTCCCAATAATTCTCGTTCTTCACGAGCTTGATGTGGGAGTTTGGAGCGAACTCGGCGAGCTTGTAGGCGCCGTTCGTCACCATGTTGCCCGGCTTCACGAAATCCTTGCCGAACTTCTCGACGGAGGCCTTGTGGACGGGCAGGCTGGTCTGGTGGGTGAGCAGCTCGATGAAGTAGGGAGTGGCCGCCTCGAGGGTGATCTCGACCGTCTTGGGATCGACGGCCTTCACGCCCAGTTCCTCGGGCTTGGCCTGGCCCTTGTTGATCTTCTCCGCATTCTTGATCGGGTAAAGGATGTTCGAATATTTCGCGCCCGTGGCCGGATCCATGATGCGGCGATAGGAATAGACGAAGTCCTCGGCCGTCAACGGATCGCCGTTCGACCACTTGAGACCGTCGCGGAGCGTGAACCGGTAGGTCAGTCCGTCGTCGGACACCTCCCACTTCGCGGCCTGGCCCGGGACGGCTTCGCCCTTGGGGCTATAGGTCACGAGGCCTTCGAGCATGTCGCGCAGGATGTGGGCTTCCTGGACCGTCGAAGTCTTGTGGGTATCGAGGGTTTCCGGCTCGCCCAGGTTCCCGCGGTTGTAGACCACCTCGGCGGAGGCGGCGCCCACGACGCCCATGAGGGCGGCTGTTGCGACGGCGGCAAGTGCCGTGCGTTTGATCCATGATGACATCGGACGCGTTCCCTTTCTGTTTATATCTTAAGGCTTTAGAATCTCTCGGTCACGCCGGTAAGGCAATAACCTTGTCCTATTAGTTGATCAATCGACCGTTTCTGTCCAGCCCTGCCCGGGTTCCGCTCCGGAACTCTGGGTTGCTGGATAACCGGGCGTGGAAAGTGGCTTTTCACCTTCTGAATCCATGCGATGCTCCACTCCATTGAAGAGCGCATCGTCGGGCGCGAAAGGGCCGTACGATGCGCTAAGGAATGTGGATGCGGGAACCTTCAGGCTCCGGCATCGAAGACGAGGCCCGCGGCCTCGATCCCACCGGCGGCGGCGATCTCGTCATTGTCGGACGTATCGCCGGACACGCCCACGGCGCCGAGGATATGGCCCTGGGAATCCTTGATCAGCACGCCGCCCGGGACCGGCACGAGCTGCCCGCCCACCGCATGGGTGGCGGCGGCGACGAAATAGGGACGGTCGGTTGCCATCTTGTGGAGAGCTCTTGAGCCGACGCCGAGGGACAATGCGCCATAGGCCTTGCCCATGGCGATCTCGGCGCGCTTGAGGCTCGTGCCGTCCTCGGACAGGAGAGCCTTCAGGGCGCCGCGCGCATCGTAAACGACGACCGAGAGCGGCTTGAACGACTTTTCGCGCGCGGTCTTCAAGGTTGCTTCGGCAATTGTCTGGGCCGTCTTGAGGCTGAGTTCGGACATGAGGGAGGTCTCCGTTGGATTGTTCTTGGTGCAGGGATGCACGGGGTTACTGTGCGGCAGTCTCGCGGCTTGCCAGCCATGTGGCGACGGCCTTGCGCTCGTCCAGGGTCATTTCGGTGATGTTGTTGGGCGGCATGGCGTGTGTGAGCACGGCCTGGACCCGGATGATCTCCGCGTGGCGGGCGATCTCCTCGGGCGTGTCGAGCCGCACGCCCTTGGGTGCGATGGCGATGCCGTCCCAGACCGGCTCGGACGCATGGCACATGGAGCAGCGGGATTGAATGGCGAGGGTCGCTTCCTCGAAGGCGGCCGCGGGCTCCACGGCGGTCGCGGCCGCTTTGTTGTCGTTGCCGGGCTTTCCGATGATCGACAGCCAGATCGCGAGGACGATGGCGGCGGCGGCGGCACCCCAGGTCCACCAGGGCGAGCCCTTGCCCGCGTGCTGGGAGTTGAAGAAATGCCTGATCACAGCGCCGGCGATCAGGATGAGGCCGATGATGCCGACCGCGTAGCGGGACGACCATGCCAGCGGGTAATGGTTCGAGAGCATCAGGAAGATGACGGGCAGAGTCAGGTAGTTATTGTGCGTCGAGCGCAGCTTGGCTTCCTTGCCGAGCTTCGGATCGGGCGAGCCACCTGCCAGCAGGGTCGCCACCACCTTCTTCTGGTTCGGGATGATGACGAAGAACACGCTCGCCGACATCCAGGTGGCGATCATCGCGCCCGTATGAAGGAAAGCGGCGCGTCCGTTGAAAACCTGCGTGAACGCAAACGCGGCGAGAAGGATATAGGCGAAGAGAACGACGCCGAGGACGAGCCCGTTCCTGCCGAGCGGCGAACGGCAGAGGCCCTCATACACGAACCAGCTCGCCACGATGCCGCCGATGCCGATCGCGGGGGCCTGCCACGGGGCGAGGGCGCGCACCGACGGGTCGATCGTGTAGAGGTCGGCATGGAGGTAATAAACCCAGACGATCAGGAAGAATCCGCTGATCCAGGTGGAATAGCTCTCCCACTTGAACCAGGTGAGCTCCTTCGGGAGCTCCGGTGGCGCGACGAGATACTTGCGCATGTTGTAGAAGCCGCCGCCATGGACCTGCCAGGCCTCGCCGCCGACGCCTTCGGGCAAGCCCTCCCGCTTCTTCAGGCTCAAATCGAGATGGATGAAATAGAAGGAGGATCCGATCCAGGCGATTGCCGTGATCACATGGGTCCAACGCAGGATCTGGCTGATCCATTCGGAGATTTGCGGGTCGATCATGCAGCCACTTCAACAATGAAGGAGAGGTTAGCCTAGGGCGGCGCCCCTCATTGCGAAAGGCCTTCCCCGGCGCTTTTTCAACAGGAAGGGGTTCCGGCATAACCTGGACTTTCGAATGAGTTGAAAGGTTGAATTTTTTGACCCGGGGGCCACGACGCCAAGAGTGCCCCGCCTTTCTCCCAAGCCTGCAAGAGGTTCCACCGGCCGCCTGTCCACGCATGTTCCGGATAACATCGACGGCAAGCCCGCCAGGGGCGTCGCCATCGGGCTTTTCGTCATGAGAGCGGCCGCCGCTCTGTGCCTCAAGGAACGTATGCCCTCCCTGGCGGATGTGTTCTCGAACCGGCTTGAACAGGGAACTCTTCTCCTCGATCGCGCGTCTTCGTCTCACCTTGGCTGGACAGGCAGCCGACCTGAGAGGAGAGGGACGTGGGTCTTTTCAAATTCATCAAGGATGCTGGCGCCAAGCTCTTCGGCGGCAGCGCCGCCGCGGCAACGCCTGAGACCTTGCAGCAGGAGGTCCAGGGGCATGGCTTCGACGCAAGCAAGCTCGGGATCCAGGTCGACGGCGATCGGGTCAAGCTCTCCGGGAACGCGATGACCCAGGAAGAGGCGGAAAAAATCATTCTCTCTCTCGGCAACACGTATGGGGTCGCCGAGGTGGATACGAGCGATCTCCAGATCCAGCAGCCCTCCACGCCTGCGACCATGTACACGGTCCAGAAGGGAGATACGCTCTGGGAGATTGCAGAAAAGCATTACGGCAAAGGCAAAGGCGCAAAGTACACGGAAATCGTCAAGGCGAATTCTCCGCCGGTCAAGGATCCCAACATGATTCAGCCGGGCTGGGTTCTGCGCATTCCGCCCCTCGCGTGAGCCGTTCCGCTTCCGATGCGCGGGGGCGATTGTCATGCTCCCTCCAGCGCCGATATGAATGAGGCTTTGGAGGGAGGAGTACCGGATGAGCGCATCCATGCCACAGATTGTCGATCTCGACCGCGAAGACATCAAGAAGGGGCTTCGGGACGGGTCGATCCTGCTCGTCGATGTGCGTGAACCCCACGAATATGCAGCGGGACATATCCCAGGAGCGGTGCTGCACCCGCTCTCGTCTTTCGATCCCGCGGCTCTTCCGAAGGACAAGCGGATTGTCTTTTCCTGCGCGGCCGGTGTCCGGTCGGTCCGGGCGCTCGAATTCGCGCAGGCCGCGGGGCTCGACGTTCATGAGCATTACAGGGGTGGTTTCAAGGATTGGGCTGCCGCAGGAGAGCCGGTCGAGTGAGCATTCTTCACAGAGATGTGTATGGGGTGAGACTACTCTGCTGAAGGATTTAATGCACTATTTTGCATCGTTAAGCCGCTTTCGGGAAAAGCGGCTCTCGAAGAACCAAAGGGAAGAAATTCTATGAAGCGTACCATTTTCGTCGCCAGCCTTCTGGCGCTGGGAGTGACTGCGGCCATCGCGCAGAGCGAAGTGGTCAAGCAGCGCCAAGACCTGATGAAGCAAATGGGCGCGCAGACACGGCCGATCGGCGGCATGCTGCGCGGGCAGGAGCCGTTCAACCTCGCCAAGGTGCAGGACAGCCTCAAGATCATCGCGAACAATACCGAAAAGGTTGCCACGCTCTTCCCCGAGAACTCGAAGAACGTCGACAAGACCGAGGCCCTCCCATCCGTCTGGGAGAACAAGGCCAAGTTCGATGCAATCCGCTCAAAGCTCCACCAGGATGCGCAGACGGCGCTTGCCTCGATCAAGGATGAGGCAACCTTCAAGGCCGAGATGCCGAAGGTCCTTCAGAATTGCGGCGCCTGCCACAACGACTTCCGCAAGAAGAGCTCTTAGCTTTTGTCATCGAGCGGGCGGCTCCAGCAGCCGCCCGCTTCACGTCGGGAAGAGTGATGCGTAAGGCAATCCTGGGTTTCGGTATTCTCGTGCTGCTTGGCGCGCTGGGCTTCCTGGCGCTGACGTCGCCTTCGGCTTACCGCATGCTGCGTGCGCAAGCGGCGCCCTCTCCAGGAGACCACAAGCCTGATCCCGAGAACGGCCGTATCATGTTTTTCGCGGGAGGCTGCACTTCCTGTCACGCGACGCCTCACCAGGACGACAAGTTGAGGCTCGGCGGCGGGTATGCCCTGAAGTCTCCGTTCGGGACCTTTCACGTCCCGAATATCTCACCGCATAAGCAGGATGGAATCGGATCGTGGAGCACGACGGATTTCATCCGCGCCATGCATGAGGGAACTTCTCCGGAGGGGCAGCACTATTACCCCGCTTTTCCCTACACGTCCTATCAGCGTATGAGCCGGGAGGACCTCGCCGATCTCTTCGCCTTCCTGCAGACGCTTTCTCCCGTCGAAGGTAAAGCCCCAGATCACGAACTGCCGTTCCCATTCAACATCCGCCGCGGCGTGGGGCTCTGGAAGCTCGCCTTCCTCGACGGGAAGCCGTTCACGCCCGATCCCTCGAAATCGGAGAGCTGGAACCGGGGAGCCTATCTGGTGAATGGCCCTGGCCATTGCGCCGAGTGCCACAGCGAACGCAATTTTGCCGGAGCCATCATCGAGGAGCGCCGCTTTGCCGGCGGACCCGACCCGGAGGGCAGGGGCTCCGTTCCCAATATCACCCCGAGCCCGAGCGGGATCGGCGGGTGGACGCAGGACGATCTAGTGACTCTTCTCACGACCGGCGAGACGCCGAATTTCGACACGGTCGGCGGGCCGATGGGTTCCGTCGTGCACAATACCGCGCAATTGCCGGAAACCGACCGCCAGGCGATCGCGGATTATTTGCTCTCCCTGCCGCCCAAGGAGGGCTACAAGGCGCCGAAGCCGTAACAGGTTAGGGGCTGAGGCGCGAGCCTCAGTCCATCACGGCGGCCTTGAGGATGCAGACCATGGTGGCCCGGCCCGGCGTATTGCCGATGCAGCGCACGGAATGGGGGCGGTCGCAGCGATAGCGCAGGGATTCGCCGGCCTTGGCCTGCTGGGTCACGCCGCCGACCTCGACCTCGAACTCGCCTTCGAGCACGGACAGGCATTCCACGGAGCCGCGCTGGTGGCTGTCGGAATCGAGCACGCCGCCCGGTTCGGACTGCACATCGTACCACTGAAGCCATTCGATGGTCTTGATCCAGCCGATGATGGCGAGCCGCATCTTGCCGTCGTCGGAGACGAGGATCGGGGTATCGGCCTTGGAGGATTTCTCGATGAACGGCTCCTCATCGGCCGAAGCCAGAACGCGCTCGATGGAGACGTCGAGGGCCTGGCTCAGGCGCCAGATCGTGGCGAGCGTCGGATTGGTCTCGTTCCGCTCGATCTGGCTGATGATGGACTTGGCCACGCCGGATTGTTCGGCGAGTTCCGACAGGGACAGGTTATAGGCCTTGCGCAGGCGCTGGATCGTCTTGCCCATGTTCCCGGACAGGACCTGCGCGCCCGTTTCCAGGTCCCGCTGCCGCTCTTTGCCTTCGACGCCCATACCGCTGCCTCTGTTCTGAAAAACCGAACGTCCGTTCCTTTAAACGGTTGTGAGATAAGAGGCGGGGCGGGTCAAGGCCATAGACGCCGCAGAGAGGATTTTCCCCGGTCAGGCTCCGGGCCTCTGCGAAGCCACCTTGAGCTCCTTCGTCCGCTCGAGGCCGAGCCGGCGCTCGCGCCAGACGATGAAAAGGCCCGTGGCGGTCACGATGGAAGCGCCGACCAGGATGGTCGGGGTAGGCAGGTCCGAGAACATGAACCAGCCGAGCAGAAGCGCCCAGATCATCGTCGTATATTCGAACGGCGCGATCACGGAGGCATCCGCGTAGCGGTAGCTCTCGGTGAGGAGAATCTGCCCGATGCCGCCCAGAATGCCTGCTAGGACGAAAAGGCCCAGGTCGGTCGCGTCTGGCATGTTCCATCCGAAGACGATGGTGCAGAAGGAGAGGCCCGAGGCCAGGAGGAAGAAATAGAACACGATGGCGCCGGTCTTCTCGGTCCCGGTCAGCCGCCGCACCTGAACCATGGCGCCTGCGGAGAGGGCCGCGGCCAGAAGGGCGCATGCGGCGCCGAGCGCAGGACCGGCCATCATGCCTCCGGCGAATGTCTGCGGCGTCAGATAGGGCGAGAGCATGATCATCACGCCAACGAAGCCCACGGCGACGGCGGTCCATCGATAGGCGCGGACCGTCTCCTTGAGGAGAAGGGCCGCCAGGATCACGAGGATCAGGGGCGAGGCATAGCCGATGGCGATCGCTTCGTGGAGGGGCAGATAGGACAGGGCGGCGAAGCTCAGGGCCATGCTGACTGTGCCGAGCAGGCCGCGCTTGAAATGGCCCAGCACATTCTGCGTCCGCAGGCCGTCGATCAGATTTCCGCGCCAGGCCAGCCATGCCAGGAGCGGCAGGACCGCGAAGGCCGAGCGGAAGAAAACCACTTCACCGGTCGGATACCGATCCGTCAGGGTCTTGAGAGTGGCCGACATCATCGTGAAGACGAAGGCGGACAGGACTTTGAGGGAGATCCCCAGAAGAGGTTTCACGTCGACGAGCCATTGAGCGAGCGAAACGCACAAGAACCACGGCTGAGCCTTAAGGTGAAGTCCTTATCCGGGGCGGGCCACCTGCGTCTCTTGCATGGCAGGCTGGGCCTTCGTCACAAATCCGCAGCCGGACTGTCACAGAGGCGATACGCGAATCCCGTTTGGTCGATGCGAGCTCATGTCGCGAAAGGGCGTCGCATGCCGAGGGACCTGGAGACGATCCGCGTTCGTACGCTGTTCCTGTCGGATTTCCATCTAGGCACGAAAGGGTGCCAGGCGGAGGCGCTCCTGGACTTTCTCAGAACCTACGATGCGGAGACGATCTATCTCGTCGGCGACATCGTCGATGGATGGCGGTTGAGATCGGGCTGGTATTGGCCGCAGAGCCACAACGACGTGGTGCAGAAACTGCTGCGCAAGGTGCGCAAGGGTTCGTCCCTCGTCTACGTGCCCGGAAACCACGACGAGTTCCTGCGCGATTATGTGGGCGTCAATCTGGGCGGCATCGAACTGGCCGACCATGCGATCCACGAGACGGCGAACGGAAAGCGCTATCTCGTGATTCACGGAGATCAGTTCGATCTCGTCGTCCGGCATGCCCGCTGGCTCGCCCTCCTGGGGGATGGAGCCTACACGGCGGCCCTTTTCATCAACACCTACCTCAACATCGCGCGGCGCAGGCTCGGCCTGACTTACTGGTCCCTGTCGGCTTGGGCCAAGCTGAAGGTGAAGAACGCGGTGAACTTCATCAGCCGCTTCGAGGAGTTGTTGGCGGCGGAAGCGCGGCGGCAGGAGGTCGACGGCGTGATCTGCGGCCATATCCACCACGCGGCCATGCACGACAATTTCGGCATCGCTTACGTGAATACGGGCGATTGGGTGGAATCCTGCACCGTCGTGGTCGAGCACTGGGACGGGACGCTCGAACTGCTCCGATGGAACGAAGTCCCCAAGCGCAGCTTGTTGGCGCCGGATGTGGATGTTACATCGGAGCAGTATGTTGTTCTCGACAAGCGGAGCGCCTGATGCGCGTGCTTATCGTCACGGATGCCTGGCGGCCTCAGGTCAACGGCGTCGTACGTTCGCTCGAATACATGGCGGAGCACGGTCCGTCCTTCGGCATGGAGGTCTCGTTCCTGACGCCGGAACGGTTCCGCTCGGTCCCGATGCCGACCTATCCGGAGATTCGCCTGTCCCTGACGGGGCCGGGGCGGGTCGGGCGCATCATCGCCGAAACCGCTCCGGATCATGTGCATATCGCGACGGAGGGTCCGCTCGGCTGGTCCGCCCGTCTCGCGTGCCGGAATCAGGGCCGGGGCTTCACGACGAGCTATCACACGCGCTTTCCGGAATACCTGGCCGCTCGGCTGCCGGTGCCGGAGGCGTGGTCCTATGGCATCCTGCGCCGTTTCCATGGGGACGCGAGGGCCGTGATGGTCAGCACGCCATCCATCGAGCGCGAGCTGAGCGCCCGCGGCTTCCGGAACATCGTGCGTTGGACGAGAGGGGTCGACACCACGCTGTTTCGCCCTCGCCACGAGCGTGTCCTCGATGGCCCCGGCCCGGTCTTTCTCTATGTGGGCCGCGTCGCGGTGGAGAAGAATCTCCGGGCTTTCCTGTCCCTCGACCTGCCGGGCAGCAAGGTCGTGGTCGGCGACGGGCCGGCCCGTCAGGACCTCGAGCGGCAATATGGCGGGCGGGTTCGCTTTCTCGGCGCCCTTGCGGGCGAGGAATTGGCCCGGGTCTACGCGTCCTCGGACGTGTTCGTGTTCCCGAGCCTGACGGATACTTTCGGGATCGTTCTGCTCGAGGCGTTGGCATCCGGGGTTCCCATCGCGGCCTTCCCGGTGCCGGGTCCTCTGGATGTCGTGGGGGCGTCGGGGTGCGGGATCCTCGATGCCAACCTGCGCAAGGCCTCCCTTGCCGCATTGGAGATCCCGAAAGATCGATGCCGGGCCTATGGCGAAACCTTCACCTGGAGAGAGAGCGCACGGCAGTTCTTCTCGCACATCGAGGCGGCTCATGCAGCCGCCTGAAATGACGGGCACCGTCAACAAATCCGTAAGCATCGGCTCTTGGCTGTCGTAACGACATGTCTCAAATGGACGATCCTCCCCGCTTCTGCTGATTCCCGAAAGCTCCCTCCTTGACCTCTTCGATCAGAGCCCTCGAACTCCGCCTGGGCGCCTTGCAGGCGGCAAGTTTCGTGAGCCACGGCGTGTATCTGCCGTTCTTCCCCCTCTGGCTCCAAAGCAAGGCGCTGTCCCCCACGCTCATCGGTCTCGTGGTCGCCATCCCCATCGTCGTGCGCATCATCGCGACGGCTCCGCTGCTCAGTCTCGCCGATCGGTCCTTCGGTGCCCGGCGTCTGCTGATCGCCAGCCACATGGGCCAGATGATGATCTTTCCACTGCTGCTGCTGTCCGACCACAGCCTGACGATCATCGCGCTCGTGGCCCTCGTCGCCTTCGCCCAGGCGGCAATCCTTCCCGGCAACGACCTCGTGTCCACGAATGCGGTTCAGCGCCATCCCGGCCTCCATTACGGGCGCATCCGGGGCACCGGCTCGGTCGCGTATTTCATCACCAATATCCTGGCCGGTTATCTCGTCGGCGCCTTCGGGCCGACGATGGTGATCCTGGCGCTTACCTTCATCCCGGTCCTCGGCATCTCGGCGACTTTGGCCGCCGTTCCGGACGAGGTTCCCGACCATCCCTCCAGAAAGCCGGGCGAGGAGGCGAAAACGACCCCTGCGCTGCCGGGCGTCCTCTGGCTTCTCCTGATCGCAGGCGCGGTCACGCAGGGCAGCCATGGCGCGCTCAACGCCTTTGCCAGCATCTACTGGCGCTCGCTCGGCTTCTCGGATTTGGTCATCGGCTATTTCTGGGCCGTGGGCGTGATCGCGGAGATCCTGGTCTTCATCTTTCTCGGGCGGGTGGTCGGGCGCGGTTCCGGCGTCGGGCTGATCCTCCTCGGATCGGCGGCCGCGGTCATCCGCTTCTCGCTGATGTCTCTGCAGCCGGCGCTCGGCGTGAGCCTCCTCCTGCAGGTCACCCATAGCCTGACTTTCGCCGCCACCCATATCGGCACCATGGCGGCCCTGACCGCGCTCGCGCCGATGCAGGCGCGGGGGCGGGCACAGGGCATCTATGGCTCGCTTGCCGCTCTGACGACGGCGATCTCCACCATCGGCAGCGGCATGATCTACGAGGAGGGCGGGTCGCTGGTCTTTGCCGCGATGGCTCCCTTGGGCGCCATCGGCTTCATTCTCACGCTGATCGTGATCCGCAGGCTGAAGGCTCAGCCCCAGAGGGCGGGCTCGGGAGGGTAGACGAGGCTGCCCTCGTATCTCAGGCCGGGGTCCCGATCCCTGGCGAGAAGCAGGGGGCCGTCCAGGTCCACGAAGCGGCACCGGGGCGCAATCACCAGGGCAGGGGCCATGGCGAGCGACGTTCCGACCATGCAGCCGATCATGAGCGAGAAGCCGAGCGCCTCGGCCGCATCGGCCAGGGCCAGCGCCTCGGTCAGGCCGCCGGTCTTGTCGAGCTTGATGTTCACCACGTCGTAGAGCCCGACGAGACGCTGCAGGCCCTGGCGATCATGGACGCTCTCGTCCGCCATGATGGGGACGGGCCGCTCGATCCGGGCCAGGAAACCGTCGGCCTTGGCTGGGAGGGGCTGTTCCACCAGGGCGTAGCCCTCCTCGGCGCAGGCGGCGAGATGCGCTTCGATATTGCCCTCGGTCCAGCCTTCGTTGGCGTCCGCGATGAGCGTCGCATCCGGGGCGGCCTGCCGCACGGCGCGGATCCGCGCGATGTCGCCGTCGGGGCCGCCGAACTTCACCTTCAGGATCGGGCGCTCCGCGGCCTTGGCCGCCGCCTCGGCCATGCCCTCGGGGGTATCGAGGCTGATCGTGTAGGCCGTGGTCACGGGCTGCCACCGGGTCAGGCCCGCCGTAATATGGGCGCGGATGCCGGAGCGCTTCGCGTCGAGGTCCCAGAGTGCGCAATCCACCGCGTTGCGCGCGGCTCCCGCGGCCATGGCGGATTGAAGCGCCTCCCGCGTCAGCCCGGCCTCGATCTGCGGGCGCATCGCCTCAATGGCGGCCGCCACGCCTTCCACCGTCTCGCCGTAGCGCGGGTAGGGCACGCATTCTCCGTGCCCGATGGCGCCGTCTTCAACGATGGTGGCCGTCACCACCACGGCCTCCGTGCGCGAGCCGCGGGAGATGGTGAATTTGCCCGCGATGGGGAACCTGTCGACGGAAACGGTAAGGTGACGCATTCTCTGGGGCTTCTCTTTGGAAGTTCATCTCGACTTCTGACGCAGCTACACGCTATCACCAAGCGGAATCAATGCCGGAAGGATCACCGTGGCGCAGAGCACCCTGGCTCAAGGGCCGCAGCTGAAAATCGAGCGTGCCGGAAACAAGGTCACGGCCGTGCTGGCAGGTCCCTGGACCGCCGGGCACGCGCGGGACGTGGAATCCCTTGCGGGCGAGATCGCGGCGCAGGCCGACCGGCACCACCTCATCATCGATCTCGCCGGAGTCCAGCGGCTCGACACCCTGGGGGCGTGGGTTCTCGACCGAACCCGTCACGAGCTCGGAGGAAAAGGCCTGGCGTCGGATTTCGTGAACGCCACCCAGGAGCAGGACATCCTCCTGAACGAGGTCGCCTATCGCGGCTTCCAGGAGATGTCCAAGCCCCGGCGCTCGCGCCTCGTCGACTTCTTCGTCGACGTGGGCCATACGGTCGCCGAGGCGGGAAGCGACCTGGTGCGCGGCGTCGCGTTCCTGGGCGAACTCATCGCGGCCTTCATCCGGGTCGTCACCCATCCCCGGCGGTTCCGGGGCACCGCGGTCGTGAACCAGCTGGAGCAGATCGCCTATCGGGGCGTGCCCATCATCGTCCTGATTTCGTTCCTGGTGGGCGCGATCGTCGCCCAGCAGGGCATCTTCCAGCTCGTCAAATTCGGCGCCACGCCCTTCGTGGTGGACCTCATCGGCATCCTCGTGATGCGCGAATTGGGCGTGCTGCTGACCTCGATCATGGTCGCGGGCCGCTCCGGTTCCGCCTTCACGGCCGAGATCGGCTCGATGAAGATGCGGGAGGAGATCGACGCCCTGCGTGTCATGGGGCTCGATCCCATCGAGGTGCTGATCCTGCCTCGCATCCTCGCCCTCATCATCGGCCTGCCTCTGCTCACCTTCCTCGCCTCCATCGCGGCGCTCCTCGGCGGCGGCATCACGGCCTGGGTGTATGGCGACATCAGCCCGGACGTGTTCCTGACCCGCCTGAAGGCGGCGATCGCGTTCAACACCTTCATGGTCGGCCTGATCAAGGCGCCGTTCATGGCCATGATCATCGGCATCATCGCCACGCTGGAGGGCTTGGCGGTGGCGGGCTCAGCGGAATCCCTCGGCCGGCACGTGACCTCATCGGTCGTGAAGGCGATCTTCATGGTCATCGTGCTCGACGGCCTCTTCGCCATGTTCTTCGCGGCCATCCGGTACTGAAACAATGCTCGAACGGCATCATCCCGCCCCCACTGAGAACCGTGAAGTGATCATCCGCGTGCGGGGGGTCGAGGTGGGCTTCGGCGACAGGACCATCCTCAAGGACCTCGATCTCGACGTCTATCGCGGCGAGATCCTCGGCTTCGTCGGCGCGTCGGGCCAAGGCAAGTCGGTGCTGACCCGCGCCATTCTGGGGCTCGTTCCCAAGCGCGCGGGGACCATCGAGGTGCTCGGCCGCAATCTCGACGATCTGTCCCCGGCTGAACGCCGCCTCATGGAACGGCACTGGGGGGTGCTGTTCCAGCAGGGCGCCCTGTTCTCGGCGCTCACCGTGAAGCAGAACGTCCAAGTCCCGATGCGCGAGCATCTCGACCTCTCCGAGCGCCTCCTGGACGAGCTCGCCATGCTCAAGATCGAGATGGTGGGCCTCAGCCCGGATGCGGCGGACAAGCTGCCCGCGGAACTCTCTGGCGGCATGATCAAGCGCGCGGCGCTCGCCCGGGCGCTCGCTCTCGATCCCGACATCGTCTTCCTCGACGAGCCCACATCCGGCCTCGATCCCATCGGCGCAGGCGATTTCGACGAGCTGATTGCGACGTTACAGCGGACTTTAGGGCTTACCGTATTCATGGTAACGCACGATCTCGACAGCCTTTACACGGTCTGCGACCGGATCGCGGCGCTGGGTGAGGGAAAAATTCTGGCGGAAGGCCCCATCGAGGCGATGCTGGCATCAGATCACCCGTGGCTCCGCTCCTATTTTCACGGAAAACGGGCTCGCGCGGCATCGGCCGGCGGCGCGTAAGGGTCAACGATGGAAACGCGTGCGAACTACGCTCTGATCGGCATCTTCACCCTGGCGGTGATCGCTGCGGCGTTCGGCTTCGTCTATTGGTTCTCCGGAGGAAGCCGGGGCCAGGAACGGCAGGCCGTGCGCATCGTGTTCTCGGGTTCCGTCTCGGGCCTGTCCCAGGGTTCCAGCGTCTCGTTCAACGGCCTGCGCGTGGGCGAGGTGACCCAGATCAGCCTTCTTCCCGAGGATCCGCGCCGCGTCGTCGCCATCGTCCAGGTGGACAGGAGCACACCGGTCCGCGCCGATACACGCGCCCGTCTCGAATACCAGGGCCTGACCGGCGTTGCGAATATCGGCCTCTCGGGTGGCGAGCCCGGCGCTCCTCCGCTGGTGGCCGGCCCCGGCCAGCCGCTGCCGACCATCTTCGCGGACCGTTCCGACTTCCAGGATCTGATCGAGACCGCGCGCAACATCGCCCGCCGGGCCGACGACGTGCTCGAGCGCGTGGGCCGCGTCATCGCCGACAACGAAGGGTCGATCAATCGGACTGTTCAGAACGTGGAACGCTTCTCCCAGGCGCTGGGCGAGAACGCGGACGGCATCGACCGCTTCCTGGCCCAGGTCGGACAGGCGGCGGAGAAGATCGGCCCCCTGGCCGAGAAGCTCGACACGCTCGCCGGCAACGTCGATCAGGTCGTTCGCGCGGTCGAGCCGCAGCGGGTGAACCGAATCGTCGAGAACGTGGACAACTTCACCCAGGCCCTCGGCGAGAACCGGCAGGTGGTCAGCGAGGCCCTGCGGGATGCCGCGACCCTGGTGCGCAGCCTCAACGATACCGCTCCGAAGCTCGATGTCGCCGTGTCCGAGATCTCGGACGTCGTGAAGGCCATCGATCCGAACAAGGTGAGCCGCACGGTCGACAACGTCCAAAGCTTCACCGATACGCTCAATCGTCGCAGCCCCGATATCGACAAGGCCATCCAGGAGGCGCGCTCGATCACCGAGAAGCTGAACAAATCCGCCGATCGCATCGACGCCGTTCTGGCGGGCGCCGAAAAGTTCCTGGGCTCGGCCTCGGGAGAGGCGGGCAGGGGGGCCTTCGACGAAATCAAGGCGGCCGCCGTCTCCGTGCGTGAGCTCGCCGACGATTTGAATGCCCGCACGAGCGGCATCGAAGGAGTCGTGAAGGGCGTCGGCCGCTTCACCGATTCAGGACTCCGCGAGTACGAGGCGCTCGCCGTCGAGGGCCGCAAGACGCTGGAGGACATCAGCCGGGCGGTCCGGAGCATCGAGCGTAATCCACAGCAGTTTCTTTTCGGTGGCCGTTCGAACCTCCCTGAATACAATGGACGCCGCTAAGTAACCCCTATGCGTGGATCATCCGTGTCATTCCTCCCGACCGAACTCCGGCCGCTCCGGCGCCTGACGCCCGTGGTGCTCCTGGCGGCACTGGCCGGCGCCTGCTCGTCGGGCCCGGCGCCGACGTCGTATGATCTCTCCGCGCCGACGTCTCGGATCAGGGGCGCTGCCGGCGTCCAGGTGCTCGTGAACGAACCGGCCGCCCTTCAGACCCTGTCGAGCCAGCAGATTCTGGTGAAGGATGCGAGCGGCACGGTCTCCTTTCTGGGTGGCGGGCAGTGGGCCGACAACCTGCCGCGCCTCATCCAGACCCGCCTGATCAACACCTTCGAAAACGCCTCCCAGCTCCGCGGGGTCTCCCGCCCCAGCAGCGGCGCGGTCGCCGATGTGCAGCTCGTCTCGGAACTCCGGAGCTTCGAGATCGCGACGCCCGCCAACGAGGCCGTGGTGGAGATGTCCGTGAAGATCGTCAGCGATCAGAGCGGGCGCATCGTGAATGGCCGCATTTTCCGCGCCCGGACCCCCGTGGCCGCCGTCGACGCCCCGAACGGCGCGCGGGCTCTCGACGAGGCGCTGTCCACGGTGATGCTCGACATCGTCCGCTGGGTGAGCGGCAGCCAGCTGCCTCGGCGCGAGGAACCGGGCGATCTGCGCAGCGAAGCGCCGGCCAGGGAGCAGGCGCCGACCTAAGCGTTTGGGCCGCCGCGTGCCAATACTCCGCGTCTCGAGCCCCCGGACGTGGTCGGCCGGGGCCGATCCCCGGAGCGAGGCCGGGGATGGAGCCCGTTAAGCCCTCACCACCAGAACCGAGCACTTGGCGTGCCGCACGATGGTGGAGGCGTTCGATCCCAAAAGATAGCTGGCCATGCTCGGGCGGTGCGAGCCGATGACGATGAGGTCCGCGCCGGTCTTCTCGGCCTCGTCGAGCACCTCGGCGTAAACGGAGCCAAGACGCACCGCGGCGGAGACGCGCTCGGCGGGGAGCTTCACCTGGGCTGCGAGCTTGGCGAGCTTCTTCTCGGCCTCGTCCTGCTGCTCCTGGTCGAAGGCCGGGGGCATGAACTCCATGTAGGTCACGGGCACGATGGCGCGCACATAGATGAGACGGACGCTGCCCTCGCCGTTTTCGGCGAGCTCGACCGCCTTGTCGATAGCGGGCTTCACCGCTCCGATTTCACCGAGATCGACGGGAACCAGGATCGTCTTGAACATGGCAAACCTCCGGATCAGCCCTGACGGGTGGGGGTGTGAACGACGAGACCGTCCATCTCCGGCCGGACCCTGATCTGGCAGGACAGGCGCGAATTGGGGCGGACGTCGAAGGCGAAGTCCAGCATATCCTCTTCCATGGGCTGAGGCTGGCCGGTGACGGATTCCCACTCCTCCTCGACATAGACGTGGCAGGTCGCGCAGGAACAGGCGCCGCCACATTCGGCCTCGATGCCGGGAATGCCGTTGCGAATGGCGGTTTCCATGACCGTCGAGCCCTCCTCGGCCTCGACGGTCCGGGCTGTGCCCTCGGCATCGATGAAAGTAATCTTGATCATTGCGGACCTTTCTGTGACGGCGCATATTTAAGATACGGCGCGCCGGATGACGAGAGATGAGCGTAGGCTTGCCGTCTTTTCGCCGTATTTTCCCCGGTAGTGCAAGTTACTGAGCCGTTAACGACGTTCGCAAGTGGCAGGGGACATCGGGTTTCCTTGAACATGACCGGCCGCTAAACTCGCTTGGTAAATAGTAGATTACCGCGCGGAAGGACTCTCAGCAGTTTTCCGCGCCGGCTGACGTCACGCATCGCCTCTTGATGGTCAAGGGAATGCGGCGGCTTCAACCACCATCAGTTGCGTCACGAGGGCGGATCATGGCGACCGAGCAGAAGAAGATAAAAGACCCGGCGGAGGCGGCCCTTTCGGCTGTTGAGCAAGCGCTCAATCTTGAGGAGACGTTCGAGATCTCCTCGCCCGACCAGCCGAACGACAAGTCTTCTTCCGAGGAGCCCAAGCTTCCGGATATCGACGCGCACGACTTCACGAAGGGTCCGTTCTCCCTCAACCCCGATCTTCCGGACGAGGGGGGTGACGGTCGCTCGCACGAGCGCGACATGAGGCTGGACGATACGCCCCGTTCCGGCTTCCTCGCGCCCGACCGCGCCGCCGTCGCCAACGACGACCGCCAGAACGTCGGCGTGATGCTGCAGGCCCTTCAGGTTCGCGCCTCCTCCCGCGCTTACGTTTTCGCGACCCTCGCATCCCTTCTCTGGATCGGCGCCATCGGATATTTCCTCTACGCGCAGGGGCTCGCGGCGCCCGAACAGCTGCTCGCCACCTTCTCCCCCTCGCAGCTGGCACTGGGCGCCGTCGCCGTGGTTGCCCCGGTCGTCCTGTTCTTCATCGCCGCGATGCTCACCATCCGCTCGCAGGAGATGAAGATGGTGGCCCGCGCCGTCGGCGAAGTGGCCGTTCGTCTCGCCCAGCCGGAGAATTTCTCCACTGATGCGGTTCTCTCCGTCTCCCAGGCCGTGCGCCGCGAAGTGGCTGCCGTGGGCGACGGCGTGGAACGTGCGCTGGCCCGCGCGGGCGAGCTCGAAACCCTGGTGCGCAGCGAGATTTCCACCCTGGAGCGCGCCTATTCCGACAACGAGATCCGCATCCGCTCCCTGATCGATGAGCTCGTGGCTCAGCGCGAGGCCATCGTCTCCAACGCGGAGCGCGTGCGCGGCGCCATCACCGGCGTTCACCAGAACCTGATCCAGGACCTCGACACCGCCAGCGAGCGCGTCGTCACCGCCGTCGGCGGCGCGGGCGACAGGGTCACCGGCTCCCTGGAGCAGCAGGGCGACCAGATCACCCAGGCTCTCGGCCGCGCCGGCGAACGCGTGGTCGAGGAGATGGCGAGCCGCGGCGTCGAGCTCGTGGAGCGCCTCTCGGGCGCCAGCGAAGAGATCAAGACAGGCATCGCCGAGGTCGGCACCACCATCACCGGCGCCCTGGAAAGCAAGGCCCAGGACATCACCGGCGCCTTCGAGCGCACCGGCGACGTTCTCACCCGCCACCTGCAGGAGGGCGCGAGCCAGGTCACCCGCACGCTGGCCGAGACGGGCCGCGGCGTCATCGAAGCCCTTGCCCAGCAGGGCAACGACGTGCGCGAGGCCTTCGAGCAGACGGCGCGGAGCCTGGAAGAGAGCTTCGCGCAGCGCGGCAGCGAGATCACCGAGAAGCTGGCAGCGACCGGCGGCGTGATCGCCGACGACATTTCCGCCCGCACGACCGAGATGCGCGAACAGATCGCCGCCGCCGGCCTCTCCGTGAGCGAGGAACTCACGGCCCGGGGCACGGCTCTGCGGGAGCAGCTCGCCACCACCGGCTCGGATGTGGTCAACGACATCATCGCCCACGGAAACGGCTTCCGCGAGAATCTGGCCGCCACGGCGTCCGAGATTGGCAGCCAGATCGCCCTGCGCGGCAACGAGGTGCGCGAGCATCTCGAAAGCGCCGTGCGCTTGGCCGACGAGTCCATCGGCAGCCGCGTCGAGGATCTCGCCGTTCGCCTCGAGACCGCCAGCCAGCGTGTCAGCGAGTCCGTGACGGTTCAGGGTCAGGCTCTCGAGACCAACCTCACCCAGGCCGGCGAGCGCATCTCCTCCCTCCTGGGCTCCAAGGTCGAGGAGTTCCAGGCCGCGTTCGAAAACCGCGGCCAGGAGCTCTTCGAGACCCTGTCCCGCCATACGGACGAAGCGCAGACCCGCCTCGCGGGCACGGGCAAGGATATCGTGCTTGCCATCGCCACGCAGGGCGCGCGCGTCAACGACGTCCTCAACCGCACGGCGGAGACTCTCACGAACACCGTCGAGACCCGCACCCGCGAGATCGAGGAAACCCTCGGCTCGCGCCTCGAATCCATCGAGGGCGTCATGGGCCGCGGCGGCGAGATCGCCGATCGCATCTCCCGCGAGGTGGGCACCCTGACCGAGACGATCAGCGGCCGCTTCGAGGAGATGGACCGCCTCATCACCGTGCAGGGCCGCACTGTGGCGGAGACCTTCGCCGAGCGCGCCCGCGATGCGACCACCGCCATCGAGACCCAGCTTTCGACCCTCGAAGAGCACGCCTCTCGCCGCACGATGGAAATCACCAGCAATTTCGACACCATCGTCGAACGCGTGGACAGCGTCCTCAGCGCCCGCTCCACGGCTTTGAACGAAGCGCTCGTGGTGCGCACGGGCGAGCTGGCCCGCGTGATGGCCGAAGGCGGCCGTGACGTGGCGACAGCCCTTCAGGCCCGCGTCGACGAGATCGGCCAGGCGATCACCGCGAAGACCAACAGCATCGCGGACGCCCTGTCCTCCAGGGCCCAGCAGATCGGCGAGACGCTGGATGCCCGCGCCTCCAGCATCAACGAGATCCTCGGCACCCGCGCGGGCGAGATCACGCAGACGATCGAAAATCGCATCTCCACGATCAACCAGATCCTCGGGGACCGGGCGGACGAGATCGCCGAGGCGCTCGGCGCCCGCGCCTTCGAGATCAACCAGACCCTCGGCAACCGTGCGGACGAGATCGCTTCGACCCTTGACGAGCGCGTGTCGAAGTTCGAGGAGCGCGTAGTCAACCGCCTCGGCGGCGTTGCGGAAGCCATCGACGAGCGCGGCCTGGCCGTCGTCTCCTCGCTCAACAGCCGCATCGGCGAGATCCGGTCGATCTTCGACAAGCAGGGCAACTCGCTGGTCGAAACCCTGGGCACCCGCGGCGAGGTGATCGGCCGTGAGGTCGAAGCCATCACCGAGAACACGCTGCGCGCCCTCGATGAACGCAGCAAGACCATGCTGTCGTCGCTCCAGGAGCGCACGATGGAGCTCACCTCCTCCTATGCGCAGTCGACCGAGGCCATGCGCACGGCCATCGACGACGGCACGGAGCGCACGGTGGAGACCCTCGTCGGCACCAACGAGCGCCTGCGCGGCGAGTTAGCGGACGTGCTCGGCCGTCTGCAGGAGGCAAGCCGCACCCTGCAGGAAGTCGCCACCTCCGCCAGCGGCAATCTCGGCGCCGTCGAGGACGGCCTGGGCGGCCGCGTGCAGCAGATCGAGAGCCTCCTTTCGGAAATCGCCACGCAGGCGAACCACGCCTCCGATCAGGTGGCCGATCAGGTCGACGCCCTGCGCAGCGTGTCCGCCGGCGCGATCCAGCAGGCCATGGACCTCGCCCAATCCCTCGACGAACGCGGCCGTGCGCTCACCGAGACGACCTACGAGCAGATCAACACCCTGACCCAGGCGGCGTCCGCCCTGGAGCGCGTCGAGAGCCGCATGACCGAGGCCCTGGCCAGCCGCCAGAGCGCCCTGGACGAATTGCTCGGCCGTATCGAGGAGCGTTCGCAGGACCTCGAATCCGTCACTCGCTCCTTCACGACGCTCGTGGAAGGCTCTCTCCAGAACGCCGAGTCCAAGGCGCGCCAGATCGGCTCCGTCCTGTCCGACGCGGCAACGACCACCACTCAGGCGATCGGCGAGCAGTTCGACCGAATCCGCCTGACGACCGGCGTGGAAAGCGAGCGCACCGCAGCGACCCTGCGGACGAGCTACGAGAAGGCTGCCGCAGAGATGGCGGAAGCGCTCAGCGGCGCCACTGCGAAGTTCCGCGAAACCATGGGCGAGCTGCGCGGCATGACCGGCCAGATCCAGCGCGAGCTGGAAGCCACCCGCGCCGAGCTGCGCCGCGGCGTGGTGGAACTGCCGCAGGAGACCCAGGAGACCACCGCCAACATGCGCCGCGTGGTCGCCGACCAGATCAAGGCGCTCAACGAGCTCTCCGCCCTGGTCTCGCGGTCGAACCGCGTGGTCGATGCGGCTCCGGCCGCACAGCCCCGCCGTGCTGCCGTCAACGAGACGCCGGTCGCGGCCACGATGGCCGCAGTTGCCGCCGCCGTCGAACAGCGCATCGCCTCTCCGGCTCCCGCTCCGGCCCCTGCGCCGAGTGTCGCCCGACAGGCCGAAGCTCGTCCGGCTCCGGCGCCGGCTCCCGCCCCCATGCGTCAGACGCCCGCGGAGCGCCCCGCTTCCCGTCGGGAAGAGGCCGCTTCCGCCCGCAATGCTGGTTCTCCCCGCAGCGGCTGGCTCTCGGACCTTCTGACCCGCGCCTCGCGCGACGACGAGGAGCCCGAGCACGGCGCTGGCCGCGCCCGCGCCAACGGCCTCGAGTCCCTGGACTCGATCTCGGTCGACATCGCCCGCATGATCGATCACGATGCGGCCGTGGATTTGTGGGATCGCTATCGCCGTGGTGAGGCCAACGTGTTCAGCCGCCGCCTCTATACGGCGCAGGGTCAGCAGACCTTCGAGGAGATCCGGCAGAAATATCGCCGCGACGCGGAGTTCCGCCAGACGGTCGATCGTTACGTGGACGAGTTCGAGCGTCTTCTCACCGAGGTCTCTCGCGACGATCGCGACTCGACGTTGACCAAGACCTATCTCACGTCTGAAACCGGCAAGGTCTACACCATGCTGGCTCACGCGAGCGGACGGTTCGAGTAAGTCCGGCTCACGCCGAGGAGACACGAAAAACGCGGCCTTTCGGGGCCGCGTTTTTGTTGGGTCACCGCTCGACCGTTTCTCGTTGAAGCCGCCTTGGGAGCAACTCTTCACGTTCTGCGAACGACAGCGGCTCAAAGGCATGGATCCCCGGAACAAGCCCGAGGACGACGCCGGAGCTTGTCACCCCGCCTTCGGCATCAGCTCGTCCGGCAGTGCGCCGGAGGTGAAGGGGCGGGGCTTGTTGAGCCGAACCATCGGCTCGATCTGCCAGATTCCCACGACGGCAAGCAGCGCGCCGATCAGGGCGATGCCCATCGATCCCATCCGGAGGGCCTGCCAGATCAGGTAGGCCGTCACGAGAAACGACAGGACGGCGACCGTCGCGGTCGAGGCCCAGAGCCACCAAGGCTTGCCGGCGACGAGGCGCGCCTGCGGGTTGGCCTTCACGATGGCCTCGCACAGGCTTTTGGCGAAGGCCCGGTATTCCGTCGTCATCTCCTGCGCCTCGATGAGGCTGCGCCAGTTGAGCGAGCTGAAGGTGAAGGCCTTGCCGTCCTTCATCGTGACCTTCGTGCGGAAGGATCTCTGGCCGATGCGGCCGGGCTCATAGGTCATGCGCACGGTCTCGACCGCGCCGAGGCGGACCTCGTGCACCTTGCGGCCGGAATCCACGGTCAACCGGTCACCCTTGATGGCGAAGCTGATCGGCCCGCCGATGGGGCGGGGGCTGTGGGTGTAGGTCTGGCTCATGGCGTCAACGTACCAGTTCGCGCATGGCGTGGTCTATGCCTTCGAGGGTCAGCGGGTGCATGCGCCCGGCAAAGAGCTGCCGCATGAGGGTGACGGACTGGGTGTAGTTCCAGTGGCTCTCCGGCACGGGGTTCAGCCAGACCGCCTTCGGGAAATGATCCAGGATGCGCCGGATCCAGACCTGGCCCGCCTCCTCGTTCCAATGCTCCACCGACCCGCCGGGATGGGTGATCTCGTAGGGGCTCATGGAGGCGTCGCCCACGAAGACCACGCGGTAGTCGGACGGGTAGGTGCGGATCACGTCGAGGGTTGGGATCTTCTCGTCGAAGCGGCGGCGGTTCTCCTTCCACAGATGCTCGTAGACGCAGTTGTGGAAATAGAAATGCTCGAAATGCTTGAATTCCAGGCGCGCCGCCGAGAACAGCTCCTCCGCGGCCTGGATGTGCCAGTCCATGGAGCCGCCCACGTCGAGGAAGAGCAGGACCTTCACCGCATTGCGGCGCTCGGGCCGCAGGCGCACGTCGAGATAGCCCTTGTGTGCGGTCTCGTGGATCGTCTCGTCGAGATCGAGTTCCTCGGCCGAGCCCGTGCGGGCGAAGCGCCGCAGCCGCCGCAAAGCGATGCGCATGTTGCGCACGCCGAGTTCCACGCTGTCGTCGAAATCCTTGAACTCGCGCCTGTCCCAGACCTTCACGGCGCGGAAGTTGCGGTTCTTGTCCTGGCCGATGCGGATGCCTTCCGGGTTGTAGCCGTAGGCCCCGTAAGGCGAGGTGCCGGCGGTGCCGATCCATTTGTTGCCGCCCTGGTGGCGGCCTTTCTGCTCTTCCAGGCGCTTTTTGAGGTTCTCCCAGAGCTTGTCCCAGCCCATGGCTTCGAGCTGCTTCTTCTCGTCCTCGGTGAGATAGCGCTCGGCCAGCTTGCGCAGCCATTCCTCGGGGAGCTCAGCCTTGTCCAGAGCCTGGCCCATCCGCTCCAGGCCCTCGAACACATGGGCGAAGACCTGGTCGAAGCGGTCGAGATGCCGCTCGTCCTTCACCAGGCAGGCGCGGGAGAGATAATAGAAATCCTCCACGCTCTTGTCCGCGAGGTCACGGTCGAGCGCCTCCAGAAGGGAGAGATATTCCCGCAGCGAGACCGGAACCTTCGCCGCGCGCAGCTCTGTGAAGAAGGTGAGAAACATCGGGCCAGTGTCGGGCAAGTTGCGGCAAGGTCAAGGGCCGAAGCCGAAAGGCCTCACTTTGGAACCCTCACTTGCCTACGGTGCGGCGGGCCCGGAACTCGATACGCTCCGGCTTCTTGTTGTTCTGCTTCAGGATCGCGCGGAACTCGTCGCGCCGCTCATGGATGGAGGCGATCACGAGGCCCATGGGCACACCGATATCCGACAGCACCGCTTCGCTTAGTTGCAGCGAAGCCTCGATGGTTTCCGGCACCGCATCGTCGACGCCGAGTTCGTAGAGCCGGGTCGCGTGCCTGGCGTCGCGGGCGCGGGACACGATGGTGAGGTCGGGGCGCTCCTGACGGGCCGCCGCCACCACCGCCTCGGTGGCGCTCGGGGTGTCGAGAGTGATGACGAGGGCGCGGGCCTGCTCGATGCCGCAGGCGCGCAGAAAACCGGAATGCGATCCATCCCCGAAGAAGACCGGCTTTCCGGCCCGGCGCTCCTCGGCGACGCGGGCCGGGTCCATGTCGATGGCGAGATAGGGCACCCCGTGCCGCTGGAGCATGTCGCCCACGAGCCGCCCGACACGGCCGTATCCGGCCACGATGACGCGCCCGGCTTCCTCTGGCGGTGGCGGTTCCGCGGCCTCGGGGCTCAAGGGGCGGGCCCGCTCCAGGCGCCGGCTCAGGCGGCGGCCGAGGCGGGCCAGGAAGGGGATCGCCACCATGGTGAGCGTGGTGACGAGAAGCAGGTTCTTGCCGATCTCGTACGGAACGAGCCCCGCCGCCATCGAGGCCCCGATGATGACGAGGGCGAACTCGCCGCCCGGTCCCAGGAGAAGGCTGGTTTCCGCCGCCTCGGGCGCGCTCAGGCCGAAGGGCCGCCCGAGCCAGAAGATGATCACGCTCTTGAGGGCGATGAGGAAGGTTGCGACGGCGAGGATCGTCACCGGGGTTTCGAGGAAGCGGACGAGATCGAGGTTCATGCCCACCGAGACGAAGAACACCCCGAGGAGGAGCCCCTTGAACGGCTGGATCGTCGTGTCGACGGCCCGGCGGTATTCGGTCTCCGACAGGAGAATGCCCGCGATGAAGGCGCCGAGCGCCATGGAGAGGCCGCTGACGGCGGCGACGAGGCTCGTGACGAGCACGACGAGCAGGCAGGCCGCCATGAAGAGTTCCGGGCTCTTGGTGGCCGAGACCATCTGAAAGAAGGGCCGGAGCACGAGCCGTCCGAGACCCACGATGATCGCGAGCGCCAGGGCCGCCTGGAACAGGGCGGTCGCAAAGGACAGCATGGTGAATTCAGGCTGGTGCGTATCGAGCGCCGCGATGGCGAACAGGATCGGCGCCACGGCGAGGTCCTGGAACAGGAGTGCTGAAAAGCTCGCGCGTCCCGCTGCCGAGCTGAGGCGCTTCTGCTCGGCCAGAACCGGCAGCACGATGGCCGTCGAGGACAGGGCCAGGGCGATGCCGATGAGCGCCGCCGCGGCGAGGGAGTTCACGACCTTGAAGGCGAAGAGGCTCAAGGCCAGAGCGCAGAGCAGGACCTGCAGGGAGCCGAACCCGAAGACCTGACGGCGCAGAACGCGGAGGCGCTGCCAGGAGAGTTCGATGCCGATGGTGAAGAGCAGGAACACCACACCGAATTCGGCGATCCGCGACGTGCCTTCCGCATTCGAGAAGGTCACCCAGTCGATCCAGGGATAGGAGGGCATGAGCCGCCCGAGCCCATAGGGGCCCAGCAGGGCGCCGGCGGCGAGAAAGCCCAGGACCGGGCTGATTTTCAGCCGATGGAAGACCGGAACGACGATGCCTGCCGTGGCCAGAAAAAGAATGGGCTCCTGATAGGCGTGCAGGTCGATCGCGGTACTCATGTGGTCCTTTCCGTTGCAGCGCATTGTGGTTCCGCCGAGAACGGGAGCGCAAGGGCAAATCGCAGGAGCTACGGCAAGAACGAACGCCACCAATGGCTTGCCCGTGCCAGGCGTTTCAAACGATTTCCGAAATCATCCGCTGTATTTTTGGCAAGGCCGAGATCCGGATGGTACCGGAAGCCGGATTTTGTCTGCCCGGCCGCATCGAGAGCCAGCTTGGCTTCCCGAATAGCCTCCGTTTTCCGACCCTGTTCGGACAGGATGAGAGCTCTGGCGCCGTGCCATGTGTAGTGCTCCACCGGAAAGGTCGGCGACGATCTGTGGGCATCAAGAATATCAAGCGCTCGGATGTAGTGCTGCCTGAGCCTGCGTGTGGCAACAAGACGCGGCAGAATCAGATAGGCCTGGGTTCGCACATGCGGAAAATCGATCTCTCTCGCGAGAGCGGCCTCCAAGGCCGTCAACGCCGCCTCGATATCGCCGCTAGCCAAGTATGCGGTGGCTTGATCCACATAGGCTTGAGCAAGCTCTAAATCGTTCCCTGCCGCGAAATCGAAATATTGCTCAAGCAGTGTGAGCGCAGTGTCAGGATGCGTTTGGGCCAGGATGCTTGCTTGTATCCGCAGGTACTGAGATTTCTTGCGGGATCTCTGCAGCCTCGCCTGGAATTGTTCTGCGATCTCAGGGCTCCAGGTTTCGTTTCGGTACCAATCTTTGTCGTGGCCCATTCCTTCGGACTCGCCCTCTGAGAAGAGGCCGCAGCTTAGTTTCATTCAAGCATAAGCCAAGGGCAGAATGCAGGACCGTGAGAACGGACGCCTCGGAGCGTAACGGCAAGCGAAACCATGCCCGGGCTCGGCCATCACGTCTTGGGAGCCCCGGCGGGGTGAAGACGTGGATCCCCGGGACAGGCCCGGGGATGACGCTCTTTGAGCTTACCCGATCGTCGCCAGAGCCTGGGCGAGATCGGCCACCAGGTCTTAGGGATGCTCGATGCCGATGGAGACGCGGATCTGGGTCAGCCGGTCGTAGCGCTTGCGCCTACGACCGGGCGGGCAGTGTCTTCCTTCCGTTCATGCAGATTGCGGTTCTAGGAGGCAGGGGTGAGCAAGGACGAACTCCTCTCTTGAGAGAAGAGAGACGTCTCTGCGAGCATCCATTCCCGGAACGCCTCGATAGAAGGCTCGGCGGCGTTCTTCGTCCGAGAGACGAACCAGTACGCGTACTCGCCGGGAACCTCCAGGTCGAAAGGACGGCACAGGCGGCCGGAGCGAAGATCCTCGCTGACGAGAGCCCTTCGGGCGAGCGCGACGCCTTGGCCTGCACCAGCGGCGTCGAGCAACAGCGACGCATCCCTGTAGACCGGCCCCTCCTTCGGCTCCGGCCAATCGAGCCCTGCCGCCGCGAACCATGGCGACCATGGTTCGCGTGAATAGCGAAGCAGCGTACATTCACGCAGATCGGACGGCTGCTTCGGCAGCTTCGCCGTTCTGTAGGCGGGGCTGCAGACAGGAAAGACAAACTCGTCCATGAGCTTGTCCTGTCTCAGGTGAGGCCAGCCGCCGGGGCCATATCGGATGGCGACGTCGATTCCATCCTGCTCGTCGAGACGGGCAAGTTCGACGGACGGGTAAATATCCAGAACGATGTCCGGATGCGTCGTCGTGAATTGATGGAGCCGGGGCACGAGCCAGCGGCCTGCGAAGGCAGGCAGAACGCTGACGGTGATGTGACGCTTCTCCTTGCCGGGGCGCTCGGTTTCAAATGCGCTCTCGAGCAGGCGCAGGCCGTAGCGCACCTTCGTGGACAAGGCTTGCCCGTCCGGGGTGAGCAGCATGCGCCGACCTTCCCGTCGAAACAGAGATTGTCCGAGCCGCGCCTCGAGCCCTCTGATCGCATGACTGATGGCGCCATGCGTCAAATTCAGGTCTTCCGCCGCCCGGCTGTAGCTTTGATGACGGGCTGCCGCTTCGAAGGCGAGGAGAGATTGGAGAGGAGGAAGACGCGGGGCCATGAGGTATGTGAATTTGGCTCACATATAGAGTCAAGAATATTCGTTCGCCTGATGATGGCACGCCGTGCTGTCTGAACCTGATCCAGTTCTCTGACGGCAAGTGGACCCATGCTGAAACTCTACTATTCTCCCGGAGCCTGCTCTCTCGCACCTCACATCGTCCTGGAAGAAATCGGCCAGCCCTATGAGCTGGTTCGAGTGCCGCTCGCGGAGGGAGCGCACCTGGAGCCCGATTATCTTGCCGTCAATCCGAAGGCCCGTATCCCAGCCCTTGAAGGGCCGTTCGGAAAAAATGGGAATTCGACGGGAATTCTCACGGAGGCTCCTGCCATTCTCCTCTATCTGGCGCAGCTCAGGCCGGAGCTGGAGCTCCTGCCGCAGGATCCAAGCCTCCAAGCGCGCAGCTTCGAATGGCTGAATTGGCTTTCCAGCACGATGCACGGGATGTCCTTTGCCCAAATCTGGCGCCCGCAACGCTTCGTGGCGGAGACAGCGCTGTTTCCCGCTGTCTCAGCGACGGGGCGTGAGAGTCTGACAGAGCAATTCGCCTATGTCGAAGAGCTCATGAGTGACGGACGCGATTGGGCCGTTGCGGGGGCCAGTTTCACCATCGCCGATGCATTTCTTTTCGTGTTCTATCGGTGGGGAGGAATGCGCATCGGTCTTGATATGAAATCCACTTATCCCGCCTGGACGCGGATCGCTGACCGAACCCTAGCGCGACCTTCCGTTCAGCAGGCGATGGCCGACGAAGGCATTACGATTTCTTCGTGAATGGCCCATATCTCGAAGGGTCGCGATCGGCAGCCCCGAAGCAGGGGCTGCCGTTGAGCATCCGCACTACCCAATCGTCGCCAGAGCCTGGGCGAGGTCGGCCACCAGGTCGTCGGGGTGTTCGATGCCGATGGAGACGCGGATCGTGGCGTCGGCCACGCCGAGCCTGTCGCGGGTCGCCTTCGGCACGCCGGAATGGGTGGTGGAGGCCGGGTGCGAGATCAGGGATTCCGTGCCGCCCAGGCTGACCGCCAGCTTGAACACCTGAAGCGCGTTGAGCACCTTGAAGGCCTCCGCCTCGCCGCCCTTCACGTCGAAGGAGAAGGTGGAGCCGGGGGCGTCGCTCTGCGCCTTGTAGACCTGCTTGGCGCGGGAGCCTTCCGGCAGGTAGGCCAGGTGGTGGACCTTCGCCACGCTCGGATGCTCGTGCAGGAACTTGGCCACGATCTCCGCATTGCGGTTGGCGGCCGTCATGCGCAGCGCGAGAGTTTCGAGCGAACGGCCGATCATCCAGCAGGAATGCGGATCGAGCTGGGTGCCGATGGCCGAGCGCAGCAGGCGCACGGCCTTCATGTGCTCCTTGGAGCCCAGAGCCGCGCCGGCGATCAGGTCCGAATGGCCGCCCACGTATTTGGTGAGCGAATAGACCGAGATGTCCGCGCCGTGCTTCAGCGGCTTCTGGAAGAGGGGCCCGAGCAGGGTATTGTCGCAGACGACGATCGGGCGGGTGCCCTGAGCCTGGCCGATCTCGTCCGCAACGGCGCGGATGAGGGCCACGTCCACGAGGGTGTTGAGCGGGTTCGACGGGGTTTCGATCATGACGATCGAGACCCGGCCCTTTCCTTGTGCCTCCTTCGCCGCGGCGCGGATGCCCGCCTCGTCGACGCCGTCGCCGAAGCCGACGGCCTGAATGCCGAAATTGGCGAGCGTCTTGGCGATCAGGGTCTCCGTGCCGCCATAGAGGGGCTGGGAGTGGAGAACCACGTCGCCGGGACGGGCGTAGGCCAGGATCGTCGTGGCGATGGCCGACATGCCCGAGGAGAAGAGAAGGCCCGCTTCCGCCTCCTCGAAGATGGCGAGCCTGTCCTCGACGATCTCCGCGTTCGGGTGGTTGAAGCGCGAATAGACGAGGCCGGCGGCTTCGCCCTTGGGCGGCTCCTTGCGGCCCGAGACGTAGTCGAAGAACTCCTTGCCGTGTTCGGCGCTGTTGAACACGAAGGTCGACGTCAGGAAGACGGGCGGCTTCACCGCGCCTTCCGACAGGGTCGGGTCGTAGCCGTAGCCCAGCATGAGGGTTTCCGGCTTCAGCTTGTGGTTGCCGATGCGATCCTTGTGATAGCGGTTATCGGTCATGGTCACTTGTCCTCCCAGGTTTGTTATGGGCTTACATGATGAGAGCGGTTGCCGAAAGCCATAGACACGACTTTGCGCATCGTTGAACGCGACCCTCCGGATCCGCGTTCAACGATGCGCGGCTTGAAAGGGGACGCATCGGCCGGGTCCCAAAAGCGGTTTCCACTTTTGGAGCCGATGCACTAGGCTCCGCCCGTTGACAAGGAATGGTGAGGATGGCGCGTTTTACCGGAACCGAAAGCTATGTGGCGACCGAGGATCTGAAGGTGGCCGTCAACGCGGCGATCACCCTGGAGCGTCCGCTTCTCGTGAAGGGCGAGCCCGGCACGGGGAAGTCGGTCCTCGCGGAAGAGATCGCCCGGTCCCTGAATGCGCCGCTCCTCACCTGGCACATCAAGTCCACCACGAAGGCCCAGCAGGGCCTCTATGAATACGACGCCGTTTCGCGCCTGCGCGACAGCCAGCTCGGTGATCCGCGCGTCTCGGATATCCGGAACTACATCAGGCGCGGCAAGCTGTGGGAGGCCTTCGCCTCCGAAACCCGGCCCGTTCTGCTGATCGACGAGATCGACAAGGCGGATATCGAGTTCCCGAACGACCTCCTGCTCGAACTCGATCGCATGGAGTTCTTCGTCTACGAGACCGGCGAGACAGTCAGGGCGGACCGGCGCCCCATCGTCATCATCACCTCGAACAACGAGAAGGAGCTTCCGGACGCGTTCCTGCGCCGCTGCTTCTTCCACTACATCAAGTTCCCGGACGCACAGACCATGGGGCGCATCGTCGAGGTGCATTATCCCGGCATCAAGCACCGGCTCGTGGAGGAGGCGCTGAAAATCTTCTTCGAGGTCCGGGAGGTTCCGGGCCTGCGCAAGAAACCCTCGACCTCCGAGCTGCTCGATTGGCTCAAGCTCCTTCTCTCCGAGGACATCGGGCCCGAGCAACTGCGCGAGCGCGACACCCGCAAGCTCATTCCCCCGCTTCACGGGGCGCTCCTCAAGAACGAGCAGGACGTGAGCCTCTTCGAGAAGTTGGCCTTCATCGCAAGGCGGGAAGGGCGCTGATGCTCCGCCTGCTCCTTCTCCGCCATGCCAAGGCCGCCTGGCCGTCCGGTGTTCTCGACGTGGACCGGCCGCTGGCCTCTCGGGGGCAGCAGGCTTCCGCCGTCATGGGCAACTACATGAAGCGCGAATGCCTGGCTCCGGACCTCGTCATCCTGTCCCCCGCGCGCCGGACCCAGGAAACCTGGGAACTCGTGCGGCCGATCATCGGCGAGGTGCCGAGCCGTCTGGATGGACGTATCTACGAGGCTCCGCTCGCGCGGCTTCTCAAGGTCCTGCAGGAGATCGAGCCGGAAGCGCAGACGGTTCTGATGATCGGCCACAATCCCGGCTTCGAGGATCTGGCGAGCTTCCTGATCGGCGAGGGGGACATGGACGGAATTCTCCGCCTCGGCCACAAATATCCGACGGCCGGTCTCGCCGTCATCGATTTCCCGCATCGGAGCTGGGCGGAGGTGAAGCGGAAATCCGGGAGGCTTGAGCGCTTCGCAACGCCGAAGACCATCGGAGAAGGCGAGGACGATTAGACCTTCAGGTCTCGCGTTCCTCGAATTCGATGAACAGCAGTTCCTCGTCGTAGAAGATGCCGCCGACGCGCAGGGCCTTCCGTTCGATCCCGTAGGGCCTGAATCCGAGGGCATGGTAGGTGCGCCGGGCGCTCTCGTTCGTCATTCCGACCGCCGCTTCGAGCATGATCACGTGCCGCGAGGCGTGTCCGATGACCTCCTGGACCAGCCTCTTGCCCAATCCCCGGCCCCGTTGCTCCGCCTGGACATAGACCCCCCACATCACGCCCTTGTGGGATGCCTTGGCGCGTTCATAGGCGGCAAATCCGGCCATTCCCACGAGGCGGTCTCCCGCAAAAGCTCCGAAGATGGCGTTGGGGCCGGAGGTCGGGATGCGCGCCCGCACGGTTTCGAGAGGAATCGGGGCTTCCTCCTCGTAGCTGGAGCCGAAGGCCTCCGGAGTGGCAGCGAGGGCTTCCAGCCTCAGGTCCCGAAAGGCTCGGACGTCTGACGGCTCCAGTGTTCGGATCAGGATATCGGCTGTCATCGCCTATTCGTGGGGCTGACGGTACCGACGGTCAAGATCGCGGAGGTCCTGCTCAACCCGCATGAACATATCCTTTCCGCCGTCGTTTCTCCTGGAACCTCCTTCAGAAGTCTTCAGGCGTTCGCGGGATTTATAGCTTACCATGCTGTTTCAGACGCTTCTTGCGCTCGGGCTTGCCGGCCGCGCGTTGCTTCCCGACATCGCGGATTTTTCGGCGCCCGCTCAGGCGCTCCAGGTCCGCTATGAGCCCCGGGGCCGCGAGGTGACGAACTGGCGCTCGGAGGCGGTCGACGCGCTCGAACCGAAGGTCGTGATCACCCTGGCGGCTCTTTTCAAGGCGGAGCGCCCCTTCGTCACCCGTTGCGTGAAGCTGAACAATTATTGGTGCATCAAGAGCGCGCGCTGGAACGGGGAGCTCGCCACCGACAGCGAAGGGCATGTGGGTTTCGTCTCCGCGCATCACGGGGCCGACGCCGCGGCCCTGCTGCTGAAGCGTTATTATCTCGATTACGGACGCAAGTCCGCCCTCGACATCGTGCGCCGCTGGGCGCCGCCCGAATGCGGCGTCGCGACCGGGATTGGTGGAATCGCCGTGCTGGCCGTGCGGGGGATCGGCGGAACGGTCCGCGCCCAATATCTCGCATCGCGCCGCAAGGGAAACGTGGTGCGCTATACGGCGAAGAGCGGCAGCGGCGGCAAGCCGGGCCGGGTATCCGTCGTCATTCCCGTGAAGCCGAAGACGCCGGAATACCGCGTGCCGAGCATCGCCGTGGGGATGGGCGAGAAACCGAAGGCCCCGGACCCGAGGCCGCTGGTCGTCGAAAAAGCCAAGCCCAAGCGGGAGTCGGTCAAGACGGGTTCCACGGCTCCCAATCCGCCGGTCGCCTCCGCCTGTGCTCCGGACGAGCAGCGCCTGCGCAATTATGCGAGCCGCATGGTCGAGGGGCTGGGGATCGGCCCCAAGGACGATCTCAAGCTCTTCGCAGCGGACGGGAAGCCCTTGCCGAACCTCGCTCCGGTGATGCTGGCCATGTCGGCCGTCGAACTGGGAGCCCTCAAGGCCAGTCCGGATCTGGTCCAGGCCGCCATCGAGCGGGCTGTCCGGAAAACCGAGGCGAGGGCCGAAACCGTCCAGGCTCAGGAACAGGAGAGCCGCCTTGCGCGATAGGACTCCAAGCCCCACCTTTCAGCTTGGCTTGAGAGAATTAGGTTCATCTGCGTGTCTGTCATCACCGATCTTGCCTCCCGCGCCGGGTCTGCTGCGCATTCGCTCTGGGAGGCCTCCGGCCAACTGATCCAGCCCTCGCTCCGCCTCGGCGTCACGGGCCTCGCCCGTTCCGGAAAGACCGTGTTCACCACGGCCCTCGTGCACCATCTGACCCGCGGCACCAGCCTTCCCGCCTTTCGCGCTTCGGCCGAAGGGCGCATCCGGCGCGCGCACCTGGCCCATCAGCCCGACGACGCGGTGCCCAGATTTCCGTTCGAAGAGCACATGGCCTCCCTGACGGAGGACCGCCTTTGGCCGCAATCCACGAGCCGGATCAGCGAATTGCGGGTGGACATTGAGTATGAACGTAAGGCGGGCTGGCGTCCTGGCCCGGCCTCCCTTGCCCTCGACATCGTGGATTATCCCGGCGAATGGCTGCTGGACTTGGCCCTCCTCGATGCGGGCTATGCCGACTGGTCCCGCCAGACGGTTCAGGCCAGCCGCCGGTCCGATCGGGCGGCGGTCGCGGGCCGCTGGCACGACATTCTGAAGATTCTCGACCCTTCCGGCCCAGCAGACGAGGTGCTGGCCTCGAAAGCCAGCGAGGTGTTCAAGGATTACCTGCTGGCTCTTCGCTCGGGCGCCGAGGCGGTGGCCACGACCCCGCCGGGGCGCTTCCTCATGCCGGGCGATCTCGCGGGCTCTCCGGCGCTGACCTTCGCCCCCCTCGACCTTTCCATCGGCCAGACCATCGCGCCGGGCAGCTTCGCGGCCCTCATGGAGCGCCGGTTCGAAGCCTATAAGACCCATGTCGTGAGGCCCTTCTTCCGCGATCATTTCCAGCGCATCGACCGGCAGATCGTCCTGGTGGACGTGCTGGCCGCCATCGATGCCGGGCCCGTGGCCCTGGCCGAACTGGAGGAGGCGCTCGATCAGGTCCTCATGGCGTTCCGGATCGGGCGCAACACGCTGCTCTCGCGTCTGTTCTCGCCGCGCGCCGACCGGGTGCTGTTCGCGGCGACCAAGGCCGATCACATCCACCATACCGATCACGACCGGCTCGACGCGGTTCTGCGCCTCCTCGTGAACCGGGCCTCCCGTCGGACGGAAGCCGCGGGCGCGCGGGTCGGCACGGTCGCGCTGGCGTCCCTGCGGGCGACCCGCGAGACGACCATCCGCGAGGGCCGGGAAACCCTTCGGGCGGTGGCGGGCGTGCCCGAGGCGGGCGAGCAGGTGGGGGACGAGATTTTCGACGGCGAGACCGAGGCCGCGATCTTCCCAGGTGAGCTGCCCGAAAACGCGGAAGCCATCTTTCATGGCGCGATCGAGCCCGGCTCCTTGCGGTTCCCGCGCTTCAGACCGCCCAGGCTTCCGGTGGATGCGGCGGGCCGCATGGCCAGGATGCCCCATATCCGCCTCGACCGCGCCCTTGAATTCCTGCTGGGGGACCGTTTCGCATGAGCCGCCAACCACGCGCTTTCCGCCTCGATGATCCCAACGTGACCGGCGGTTCGATCCAGGTCACGGAGGAGCCCTTCGACGCCATCGAGGCGGCGGACGGCGTCGTCGTGCCCATGGGCGAGCGGCGGCGCGCCCCCTGGGTGGGCATCCTTCTCTCGGCCGTGTCGGGCCTGATCGTCCTGGGGCTCGGCCTCGCCATCGAGAACCTGATCGTCGATCTCTATGCCGTCGCCCCGTGGCTCGGCTGGGTCGCGCTCGCCCTCGCGGTCCTCGCGGCCCTGGCCTTTCTCGCCATCATCGGGCGCGAGGTGCTTGGGATCTGGCGGGAGCAGAAGATCGAGCGGCTGCGCGAGGCGGCCGTCGATGCCCTCGCCGTGAAGGATCACAAGGCCGCCAAAGGCATCGTGGCCGATCTCGTGACCCTGTACGGGGGCAGGAGCAGCGCTGCCCGCGGGAGCGCACGCCTCAAGGGACTGACCGACGAGATCATCGATGCGGACGACCGGCTGGCCATTGCCGAGCGCGAGCTGCTCGCGCCTCTCGACGCGCAGGCCAAGCGGGCGATCGCCGCCGCGGCCAAGCAGGTCTCGCTCGTCACCGCCGTGAGCCCCCGAGCCATCGTGGACGTGGCCTTCGTGATCTTCGCGGCCGTGCGGCTGCTGCGCACCTTGGCGCGGATCTACGGCGGCAGGCCGGGGCTTTTCGGCTTCCTGCGGCTTGCCAAGGCGGCGCTGAACCACCTCGCCGTCACAGGCGGCATGGCGGTCGGCGATAGCCTGATGCAGCAGGTTCTGGGACTGGGGCTGGCCGCCCGGATCTCGGCGAAGCTGGGCGAGGGCGTTCTGAACGGGCTCATGACCGCTCGATTCGGACTGGCTGCGCTGTCCGTCTGCCGGCCGCTGCCCTTTATTCGGGAGGAGACTCCGAAGATCGGAGACGTAGCGGGAGAGCTGGTGAGCCGCGCGGAGGCAGCTACCTCTTAGGGGGTAGCCATTCCGCGGTGCGGCAAATCGTACGCGTCTGAGCTTTTCTTTAAAATTCAAGGGGTTCTGGGGCCGCCAAACACGCATTTAGACGAATCGATGACGCTGAAGAGCGTTGTGGTGCAACCCGCTTCCCTATATAGGGGCGCCACAGTTCATCGGGGAACAACGGCCGAACATGACAGACATCGTTATTGATGAGGGATATCGACCGACAGAAGACGAGCCCTTCATGAATGAACGGCAGCGGGAGTATTTCCGGCGTAAACTCATCCGCTGGAAGAACGACATCCTCAAAGAGGCTCAGGAGACCCTCGCCACCTTGCAGAGCGAGAACGAGAACCATCCTGACCTGGCGGACCGCGCCTCTTCTGAAACGGATCGGGCCATCGAGCTTCGCGCTCGCGACCGGCAGCGCAAGCTGATTGCCAAGATCGATGCGGCGATTGCCCGGATCGATGACGGCTCCTACGGGTATTGCGAAGAAACCGGCGATCCGATTTCCCTCAAGCGCCTCGAGGCTCGCCCCATTGCGACCCTCTCGCTGGAGGCTCAGGAGCGGCACGAACGCAATGAGCGGGTCTACCGGGACGACTAACTCCTCCCGTCATTCCAAAAAGAAATAAGGGCTCCGGTGACGGAGCCCTTTTTCATTGGGTGCGATGGTTCCGGTGAGAGCCTCAACCCCTCTTGCCCGTATCGAGCGGGCGTCCGAGGAGGCGGGCGAACTCGGCCTCGATCTCCTCCACGGAGAAGGGGTCTGGCTCCTTCTGCGCCTTGGAGGCCGCGGCCGGCTCCGGCTGCTGCGGAGGCAGCGGGGACGGGGCGGGGCGCACGGCTTCGACGGCCGGACGGGGCGGCTCCGGCTGCGCAACGGGCGCGGGTTCCTCGACGGGTTCCTCGACGTGTTCCTCGCGATCCTCGTCGTGGAAGTCCGCACGAACGTCCTCGGCGGAGGCGGATTCGAGAAGATCGTCCTCCTCCTCGACATCCTCGTTCTGCGGCTCGTAGGCCGGAGGGGGAGGAGGGGTGACCGTGGCCGCAGGGCGCTTCAAGGCCTCCTCGAGCTGCTTGGCCATGTTGGACAGGATCGCGGCGTCGGGGCCCGCCTTGACGGCAGGAGCGGCAGGAGCGGCAGGAGCCACGGAAGCAACAGGCGCGACAGGCGCGGCGGGAGCCGGGCGGATGGGCTCAGCCGGCGGCGGAGGCGCGGGCGGAGTCGGAGCCGTCGGCGTCGCCCGGGACTGGAAGGGCGGCGGCGTGAACGACGGGCGCGGCTCGGGGCGCTCCGGAGGTGGAGCGGCTGCCGGAGCGCTCGGGGCCGGCGTCGAGCGCGCCTCGCTGCGCAGGCCCGGGATGGCGGATGTAGCGGACACCGAAATGGTGTCCGGCTTCAGAACGGGTTCCGGGCGAGCCGGAACGGGCGCGCTGACCGAGGCCACGGCCGCCAGTTCCTGGTCGACGTCCGATTCCTCGGAGGGGCGGCGCACGAAGGCGTCGAGCTGGGCCGCGAGCTGGGTTTCAATGGAGGGGCGTCCGCCCGATTCCACCTGGGCTGCACGCGGAACCTGATCGAAGGCGGGCTCCAAGCGCTCCGGCACGGCCTCGTTGGCGGCTGCCGGAATACGGGCGCCCGCCACGCGCACGATGTTCGTTTCGATGACTGCATCGTTGGGGCCGCCGATCAGGAGAAGGTGCTCGACATTGTCGCGCCGCAGCAGAACGAGCTGGCGCTGACGGTCGAGGTCGTAAACGTCGACGATGCCGAGACGCGGCTGGCGGCTGCGGGACCGGTCGTTGCCCGGCATCATGAGGCGGGCGCCCGTCAGCTTGCGCAACACCAGGCCGAACAATGCGACCAGGGCCAGAATGATCGCGAACGCGATCACGAAAAGGACTGCCCGCGACGCTTCGATACCAAAAAGTGATGACACGATGAACTCTCAAGCCTTGTGGGGGCCTTTGACAGGCCAGTTCTGTGTTGGTTGTACCACATTGACCGCCAAAGCCAGTTGCAAGGTTAACAGATGGTTAACGGCGCAAATTCTGCCTTGCGGCATATAGGGTTCAGGAGAATCCCTGCAATCCGCAGGGGAAGGGTGAAGGAGCCCTCAATCACTCAAATGTGGCCTGCGCGGGGCAGTCTGAGAATTATTCCTCGGAGAATCGACCCCTTTACACCTCTTGCGCGGCCTCTTGATGCCGACTTAGAGGTCAATCAATAAATTCCGTGTAGGACACCTCATAGATCAGGCGCGGGTCCGGGCTCCCGCCGCCGCTCTCTCGCCGGTGTCCTTGGACGCATCCGCCTTCCTGAGGGATAGTGAAAGTACATGGCTCAACGAGGCGACATGCCGAAGGGCGCGACCATCGACCGTTCCGACCGTACCGGCCATTTCGGTTGGGTCCTGCTGCTGGCCGCCGTCCTGGCGGGTGCCGTCCTGGGCCTGCGCTTTCTCGGCAGCGAGCAGGCGCAGCCGCTGATCCTGGGGCTCCTGGCCTTCTTTGCCATGGCCGGCGTGTTCTTCCTCTTTGCTCTCGCCATCGGCGTCGTCCGGTTCGCGGGCCAGACCGTCCGGAACGACATCACCAAGATCATGGCCGACACGGCAGGCGAGGGGCTGGCCGTGATCGACGACGAGGGGCGGATCGTCTACGCCAATGCCGCCTATCTCTCCTTCTCAGGCTCCGACGGGGCGGAGGTGCTGCCGGTCGAACGCCTGTTCATGGGCGCCCCGGAGGTCTCGGAGGCCATCTATCGCCTTGCCCAGGCCGGGCGCGAGCGCCGGACCGGGATCGAAGAGATCCGCCTGTCGCCGTCTCTCGACGGGACCCGGGAGTTCGGGTGGTATCGCGTCAGCGTCCGGCCTGTGCCCCGCACCGGCAGCCGGGACGCCACCTTGTGGATCGTCGCCGACATCACCCACGAGCGGGAGCGGCAGGAGAACGTCTTCCAGGAACTCCAGCACGCCATCGACTATCTCGACCACGCGCCGGCAGGCTTCCTTTCGATCGACCCCAACGGGGCGATCCTCTATCTCAATGCCACGCTGGCGAGCTGGCTCGACTACGACCTCGCCCAGGTCGGCTCCGGCGGCCTGAGCCTCGGCGATATCGTGCCGCGCAACGTGGCGGCGATGATGACGTCGCTCACCGGGGAGCCGGGAAGCGTGCGGACGGAGACCTTTGATCTCGACCTGCGCCGCCGCAACGGCCAGTTCCTGCCCGCGCGCCTCTACCACCGGATCGCTTTCGGAATGGACGGGCGGGCGGGCGCGTCCCGCACCCTCGTCCTCAACCGTTCGCCGGGCGTCGAGGTGGACGAGGGCCAGCGCGCCGCCGAGGTGCGGTTCGTCCGCTTCTTCAACAACACGCCGATCGCGATCGCGACCGTGAACCGCGCGGGCCGCATCGTTCACGCCAACGCGCCCTTCTCGAAGCTCTTCGGCATCCTGCCGCGGACCGGCGACAATGCGGGCGAGGGCCCTTCCATCTTCGAAAGCCTGCGCGAGAGCGGCCCTCTCGACGCGGCCCTCAAAGCCGTCGTGGAGAACCGGGGCGACATCGCTCCGCTCGAACTCCAGACCGCGGGCGAAAACGGCAGCTCCGTGCGCGTCTGGGTCACGCCCGCGGGGGATTCGGGCGCGGACGGCGAGGCGGCGATCCTCTATGCCCTCGACACCACGGATTTTCGCAAAGTCGAGGAACAGCTCGCCCAATCGCAGAAGATGAACGCGGTCGGCCAGCTCGCGGGCGGCGTGGCGCATGACTTCAACAACGTGCTTCAGGCCATCATCGGCTACAGCGACCTGCTGCTGGCCAATCACCGGCCCACCGACCCGTCCTTCCAGGACATCATGCAGATCAAGCAGAACGCGAACCGGGCCGCGAGCCTGGTGCGCCAGCTGCTCGCATTCTCCCGCCGCCAGACCCTGCGGCCCGAGGTGCTCAACCTCAACGACCGGCTCTACGACCTGTCCATGCTCCTCAAGCGCCTCCTCGGCGAACGCGTCGAGCTGGACCTCAGCCACGGCCGCGACCTGTGGTTCGTAAAGGCGGACGTGAACCAGTTCGAGCAGGTGGTGGTGAACCTGGCGGTCAATGCCCGCGACGCGATGCCGGACGGCGGAAAGCTCGCCATCCGCACGGCCAACGTCTCGGCCCAGGACGCCGCGCGTCTCAACGTGAGCGGCATGCCGCCCGCCGATTACGTGCTCGTCGAGGTGTCCGATACCGGCACCGGCATGACCCCCGAGATCGTCGACAAGATCTTCGAGCCCTTCTTCACCACGAAGGAGGTCGGGAAGGGAACGGGTCTCGGCCTGTCCACCGTCTTCGGCATCGTCAAGCAGTCGGGCGGCTATATCGACGTGGATTCGAAGCCCGGGCAGGGCACCACCTTCCGCATCTACCTTCCGCGCCACATGGTGGAGGCCCAGGAGGCGCCCGAGGAGGCCAAGGCCGACGCACCCAAGAAGCCAACGGCCGACATGACGGGGCAGGGCACCATCCTTCTCGTGGAGGACGAGGATCCTGTCCGCGCGGTGAACGCCCGGGCTCTCTCTGCGCGGGGCTATACCGTGCTGGAGGCGGCCTCCGGCGTCGAGGCCCTGGAGATCATCCAGGAGCGGGGTGCGCCCGTGGATCTCGTGGTGTCCGACGTGGTGATGCCGGAGATGGACGGGCCCACCCTGCTGGGCGAACTGCGCAAGCTCTATCCCGATCTCAAGGTGATCTTCGTCTCCGGCTACGCGGAGGAAGCATTCCGCAAGAACCTGCCGGAGGGTGAGGATTTCAACTTCCTGCCCAAGCCCTTCAGCCTGCGCCAGCTCGTCGAGACCGTGAAGCAGGCCATGGGGCGTTAAGATTCTGACATAATTAGATAATTTTTCTGCGCCAATCTGACTTGGCAAAGGGTTGTGAATTCTCGAATGAGAACGAAAAAAGAACTTGTAAGGGGGAACAAAGTGAGTACATATATTCCCTCAACACCGCGTTGAGATTCACTCATCCTCCTGCCATAAGAAGGTGTCTGATCATGTCGCAGTCTTCTCTGAGACTGGTGGAAAGCTCATCAATGGATAAAGACAAGTCGAAAGCTCTCGACGCGGCGCTCTCTCAGATCGAGCGCGCCTTCGGCAAGGGCTCGATCATGCGGCTCGGCAAGGGGCAGCAGCCGGTCGAAATCGAAACCATCTCGACGGGGTCGCTCGGCCTCGACATCGCGCTCGGCGTGGGCGGACTGCCCCGCGGCCGCATCATCGAGATCTACGGGCCGGAATCCTCCGGCAAGACCACGCTGGCGCTGCACACCATCGCCGAGGCCCAGAAGAAGGGCGGCGTCTGCGCCTTCGTGGACGCGGAACACGCGCTCGATCCCGTTTATGCCCGCAAGCTCGGCGTCAACCTGGACGATCTCCTGATCTCCCAGCCCGACACCGGCGAGCAGGCCCTCGAAATCGCCGACACGCTGGTGCGCTCCGGCGCGGTGGACGTGCTCGTCATCGACTCGGTGGCGGCGCTCACCCCCAAGGCCGAGCTCGACGGCGAGATGGGCGAGGTCCAGCCGGGCCTCCAGGCCCGCCTCATGAGCCAGGCCCTGCGCAAGCTCACCGGTTCGATCTCGCGCTCGAACACGATGGTGATCTTCATCAACCAGATCCGCATGAAGATCGGCGTCATGTACGGAAGCCCGGAGACGACCACGGGCGGCAACGCCCTGAAGTTCTACGCCTCCGTACGCCTCGACATCCGCCGCGTCTCGACGCTGAAGGATCGCGATGATCCGATCGGCAACTCGGTGCGCGTCAAGATCGTCAAGAACAAGGTCGCTCCGCCTTTCAAGCAGGTCGAGTTCGACATCATGTTCGGCGAGGGCGTGTCCAAGGTGGGCGAGCTCGTCGATCTCGGCGTCAAGGCCGGCATCGTCGAGAAGTCCGGCGCCTGGTTCTCCTACGACAGCCAGCGCCTCGGCCAGGGCCGCGAGAACGCCAAGCAATTCCTGCGCGACAACCCCGAGGTCGCGGGCAGGATCGAGGCTCTCATCCGCCAGAATGCCGGCCTCTTGGCCGACCGCATCCTGGAGCAGGCGACCCCGACCGCCGAAGACCTGGATGAAGGTTCCGCCGACTGATGCATGGCCCGGATAAGCGGGATCCGGTTATCCGGTGAGGCCGTGCACAGAAGAGGGTTTGCTCTCCTTCAAGGGCAAAGGAAGGACCGTCGCGAGAGATCGCGGCGGTCTTTTTATTGTCCTCCCTCTTCCGTTTGGGAGAGGTGCAGGGCAAGTGAGAGCCGGTGTCGAAACAGCAGGACGCCGACATCTCTCGTCCGCTGGGCGCGGCTCCGGCTTCCGGGCGTTGAGACCGCCTGCCCCCACCCCCGGCCCCTCTCCGAAACGGGAGAGGGGAGGTCGGGTCTTGGATTTGACGACACGCCGCCTCGACAGGGCCTCGACAGACAGCTAAAACCGCCGACGAAATATCAGTTTTCCGGGCCCGAGAGCCCCTGCATCCGAGTTTGAGAACCCATGAGCGGCGTCAACGAAATCCGGTCGGCCTTCCTCGATTACTTTGCCAAGAACGGCCATGAGGTCGTGGGCTCGAGCCCCCTCGTGCCGCGCAATGACCCGACCCTGATGTTCACGAATGCCGGCATGGTGCAGTTCAAGAACGTCTTCACGGGGGCCGAGAAGCGTCCCTACAGCACGGCGGCGACGGCGCAGAAATGCGTGCGCGCGGGCGGCAAGCACAACGACCTCGACAATGTCGGCTACACGGCGCGCCACCACACCTTCTTCGAGATGCTCGGCAACTTCTCCTTCGGCGATTACTTCAAGGAGCGCGCCATCGAGCTCGCCTGGGGGCTGATCACCAAGGAGTTCAACCTGCCCAAGGACAAGCTCCTGGTCACCGTCTATCACGACGACGACGAGGCGGCGAACCTCTGGAAGAAGATCGCCGGGTTCTCAGATTCCAAGATCATCCGCATCCCGACCTCGGACAATTTCTGGCAGATGGGCGATACCGGCCCCTGCGGCCCGTGCTCGGAAATCTTCATCGACCAGGGCGACAAGCTCTGGGGCGGCCCTCCCGGCAGCCCGGAGGAGGACGGCGACCGCTTCCTCGAATTCTGGAACCTCGTGTTCATGCAATACGAGCAGATCGAGCCCGGCAACCGCATCGGCCTGCCCAGGCCCTCCATCGACACCGGCATGGGGCTGGAGCGCATCTCGGCGATCCTGCAGGGCGTCTACTCGAACTACGACACGGACCTGTTCCGCACCCTCATCGAGGCTGTGGCCCATGCCACCGGCATCGCGCCGGAAGGCGACCGCAAGGCTTCGCACCGGGTGATCGCCGATCACCTGCGCACCTCGTGCTTCCTCGTGGCCGACGGCGTTCTGCCCTCGAACGAGGGACGCGGCTACGTGCTCCGCCGCATCATGCGCCGCGCCATGCGCCATGCGCAGCTGCTCGGCGCCAAGGAGCCGCTCATGTACCGCCTCGTGCCCGTTCTCGTGCGCGAGATGGGACAGGCATATCCTGAGCTGCTCCGCGCCGAGGCGCTCATCACCGAGACCCTGAAGCTCGAGGAAACCCGCTTCCGCAAAACCCTGGAGCGCGGCCTCTCCATCCTCGACGAGGAAAGCCGCAGCCTCACCAAGGGCCAGAACCTCTCCGGCGACACGGCCTTCACCCTCTACGACACCTACGGCTTCCCGCTCGACCTGACGCAGGATGCGCTGAAGCCGCGCGGCATTGGCGTCGACACGGAGGCCTTCAACGCGGCCATGGAGCGCCAGCGCGAGAAGGCCCGCGCGGCGTGGTCCGGCTCGGGCGAGGCGGCGACGGAAACCGTATGGTTCTCCGTGAAGGAGCGCACGGGCGCGACCGAGTTCCTCGGCTACGACACCGAGAACGCGGAGGGCGTCGTCCTGGCCCTGCTGAAAGACGGCAAGGAGGTTTCCGAGCTGAAGGCAGGCGAAACCGGCCTCGTCGTTCTCAACCAGACCCCGTTCTACGGCGAGTCCGGCGGCCAGGTCGGGGACACCGGCGTGATGCAGGGCGAGGGCGCGCGCGTCTTCGTGACCAATACCGAGAAGAAGCTCGGGGACCTGTTCGTGCACCATGTCACGGTCGAGCACGGCTCCCTGAAGCTCAGCCAGTCCCTCGAACTGCTCGTGGATCACGAGCGCCGCTCCGCGGTGCGCGCGAACCACTCGGCTACCCACCTCCTGCATGAGGCCCTGCGCCAGGTGCTGGGAGACCACGTGGCCCAGAAGGGCTCGATGGTCGCGCCCGACCGCCTGCGCTTCGACTTCAGCCATCCCAAGCCCATCGAGGACGCGGAGCTTAAAGAGGTCGAGGAAATCGCCAACAAGGTCCTGCTCCAGAACGAGCCGGTCGTGACCAAGCTCATGGCCGTGGACGAGGCCATCGAATCCGGCGCGCGCGCCCTCTTCGGCGAGAAGTACGGCGACGAGGTCCGCGTCGTCACCATGGGTAAAGGCGAGGGCAACAAGGCCTTCTCCGTCGAGCTCTGCGGCGGCACCCATGTGAACCGCACGGGCGATATCGGCGTGATCACCATCGTGTCCGAGAGCGCGGTCGCCGCCGGCGTGCGCCGTCTCGAAGCCATGACGGGGAATGGCGCGCGCCATCACCTCGAAAGCGAAAGCCGCAGGCTGCGCGAAGTTGCAGGCCTCCTGAAGACGCCGGTGGACGAGGTCTCCTCGCGCCTGACGGCTCTTCTCGAAGAGCGCCGGAAGCTCGAACGCGAACTCGCCGAGGCCCGTCGCAAGCTCGCCATGGGCGGCGGCGCGGGCGGCGGCGAGCCGGTCAAGGACGTGGCCGGCACCAAGCTCATGGCCCGCGCGGTGACGGGCGTCGAGATGAAGGACCTCAAGAGCCTCGCCGACGAGGGCAAAAAGCGCCTTGGCTCCGGCGTCGTCGCCATCGTGGGCGTCGCCGAGGACGGGAAGGCGGGTATCGTCGTCGCCGTGACCGAGGACCTGACCGAGAAATACGATGCGGTTTCGCTCGTGCGCATCGGGTCGGAGAAGCTCGGCGGCAAGGGAGGCGGCGGACGCCGCGACATGGCCCAGGCCGGCGGCCCCGACGGGGCGCAGGCGGAGGCCGCTCTCTCCGCCATCGAAGCGGCGTTGTCCGCCGCGGCCTGAGAGGTCGAGCGCCGTGCCGAGGGTTCATTCACACCCGACACGGCGCAGGATCTACGAAATCCTTGAACGCAGCAGCGTGAACGACCCTGTCGTTCACGCTGTTCATTTTTTCCTGATCCTGTTGATCGCCGTGAACGTCACGGCGGTCGTCCTCGAAAGCGTGCCGTCCCTGCAGCGCACCTATGACACGCTTTTCCTGGTCATCGAGATCGTCAGCGGGTTCATCTTCACGGTGGAATACGCGGCGCGGCTCTGGTGCGCGCCGGAATATCTGTCCTTGCGCCATGTGAAGCCGTGGCGGGCGCGGGTGAAATGGGCGCTGTACCCGCAATCCATCATCGACCTCATGGCCGTTCTGCCCTTCTACCTGGCCTATTGGGACGTGGGAGGCTTGCGGGCCTTCCTGCTGCTCCGGCTCTTCCGCTTCTTCAAGCTCGCGCGCTACTCGCCGGGGCTCGCAAGCCTCGCCGAAGCCGTCTATGCCGAGCGGCGGGCGTTGATCGCCTGCGGCGTCATCCTCATGGGCGCCATGCTCCTCGCGGCGTCGGCGATCAATCTGGTCGAACGGGACGTGCAGCCCCAGAAGTTCGGCACCATCCCCGAATCCATGTACTGGGCCATCGTGACCCTGACCACCGTGGGTTACGGCGACGCCGTTCCCGTGACGGCGCTCGGGCGGGTGATCGCTGCCCTGACCGCGGTGGCAGGGCTCGTCATGCTGGCCCTGCCGGTCGGCATCATCGCGAGCGCCTTCTCACGCGAGATCCACCGGAGGGACTTCGTCATCACCTCCAGCATGGTGGCGAGAGTGCCGCTCTTCGCGGATCTGGACGCCCAGGAGATCGCAAGCGTGATGCAGTGCCTGAACTCCCGCAGCTGTGCGCCGGGGGAGGTCATCGTCCGGAAGGGCGACGAGGCCCATTCCATGTATCTGATCGCCGCGGGCGACGTGGAGGTCGTGCTCCCCGGCGAGAACGTCCGGCTCGGTCCGGGCGATTTCTTCGGTGAAAAGGCCGTTCTCAAACGCCGCCGCCGCGCCGCGACCGTCAGGGCACTCACCCATTGCCGCCTGCTCGTGCTCGATGCCGGCGATCTTCACGACCTCATGGAAGGCAATCCGGCCTTGGCCGAGCACGTTCACGCGGTCGCTCGCTCCCGAGGGGGAGAGACGAACCAGTAAGCGGCTTCAGTCGTGATCGGGGTGCTGCCTGGAGGCCATCTTCGCCAGTTCTTCCGGCGTGGCGTAATCCTCCGTCCGCTGGCCGGGTAGGGTGTGGAGAAGGTCGAATGCGGGGATTCGGCTCTCGAGGCCGTACTGAAATTCCGGCGTGATCCGGCCCGGCTCGTCGAGGCTGCCGATGGAGACGCTGATGCGGTCGATCCCCAGGTAGGAATAGGTCAGCGGCGTTCCGCAATCCCGGCAGAACCCGCGCTCCACGGCCTCCGAGCTCCTGAAGATGCTGGGCTCCCCCTTCGTCCAGACCAGATTCTTCCTCCGCACGCCGGTGAAAGGCGCGAAGTAGTTGCCAAAGGCCTTCTGGCACATGCGGCAATGGCAGATGCTGGCATGGGTCGGCTCGGCCGTCAGCGCATAGCGCACCGCGCCGCACTGGCAGCCGCCGGTCATGTTAGGTTTATCTATATTTTCAGCCATTTAGCGGTGTCCCTCCATTTTGCTGCAATAGCATTCCAGGTCCTTGGCTTCGTCTGCCCGCGGCGCAACCTGCTTCCCAGAAATCCGAATTGGGAAGCATATGGGAAGCGAAGTAGTACGATTGAATATGACAATGCCCGTGGATCTCAGCTCTTCCAGTTTTCTTCCGAGAAGTTGAGTCGTTTGTGCCATTAGTGCCAATAGCTCTCCCGGTTTCCCTGCAACTTTGGGCTAAGCAGCTTGCAACCGGAGCCCCCTGAGGCATCCGTGTTACTCGATTGCCATTCTGGCGGGGCCAGAACCTATGCACAAGCGTATTGCCGCCCTTGTCCCGTGAGGCCACCAGCCCGTAAGGTTCCAGCAGTTTAGGTATTAAGGCTTATCGATGCCGACCAAGCGCGTTCGTGTTCATTACCGCCGTTTCCACCGCAGCTCTGAGCCGCTGATTGCGGGGACACTTTCCTCTTCGATTGCTGAGGCTCTGCAGCATCGAGTGGATGGCGTACCACTTGATGCGGCAGCCAAACTTCGAACCTGCCTGGATTTGGATCATGGGAGTATTCTGCTCAATGGCCGAAAGGCAACCAAAAGCGGAGACGTTTATGGCGAGTTGGTCCGCTTCCGAGAGGATACCCATATTCCGCTGCTAATGCAGAACGCGGCCAACGTGGCCGAACTTGAGGTTCGAGAACTTGTGAAGCCAAACGATGCCGAAGTCCTGCGCGGCATGAGCTTCTTTTTGGTCAGAGCTGATCATGTTCTCATCATTGAACAGGACCTGACGACGAGCATTTTAGAGCGGTATCTCTCTTGGCTCCTCGGCGAGAGGACTCAGGTCGCAGCCAAGAACGGAAAGGTACAATTGCTGCGTGAGGTTCTGCTCGATGACAGCGCCCACATCCTCAAGGACGTGAACTCAATTAACCTGAGGCCGCCGCCCCTCAGCCTGAATGATCTAAGGCTGGACACCAACAGCAATTTCTCAGCACGCATGACCGGGGAGAGCCCGACGGACGTGTGGGGCGTTTTGAAAGCCGCACATTTCGATACTGGCGTTATTGAGAAGATTGCTGGCGACTATGGCGCGACGATCGAAATCAACCTTAGCGTCTCGCTCAAATCTGGACGAAAGAAACTCACCCTCAAGGGGGATGAGGCCCTGGCCATGCTCCGTCATATCCCGGATGAGGAGCTGGTTCTCAAAGGGAGCGGAATGCAGAGAAACCGAGGGAGGCTTGAACGTCTTAGCGTTGAGGCCGATATTGAACATAGAGGGAACATTCTGATTCGGAACGAGGCTTGGCGGGCTCTGCAAACGGCGGCGACCTCCTACAGGAACGCAGGATTGATCGAATGAGACGCCTACGCTTCGCCGGATGGGAGACAATCGCAGCCTTGGCGGCGGGTATTGCCTCGGCCCTCTTCATGCCAAGAGACTTCTATAAGGACGCCATCGCCGAGATTGTGACCGTGATCGGCTTCCTCATGGCCGCATTCATCCCTGCGATGGTCTTAGGTGCAACGGCGCTTCGGGCCGGGAATTTCAGCGTAAAGCGCCTTCAGTCGATCTCTGAAGCAATTGACCGACAAGTCGCCGTCTTCGGCGGACTGTTTGTCTACGCCGTCATTGCCTGCGTGATTGCCGTCACCGGCAAACTCCTCAATTGGACACTTCCGGCGCTTCCCACCGGGTGGGAGCAAATGCCCACCATCTCCTTCGCACAATTGCTTCCGGCAGCCCTTACCTACACGCTTGTTCTGCTGGTTCTGCGTTCGCTCCGGGTTATCGCAGCCGTGAGAAGCATTTTGCATCTCTCGACCGCAATTGCGGAGGACGAGGCGCGGGCACGTGACAAGCCAGCTGAGGATGCCACCGTAAACGAGCTTGACGATTACCAGATGCCGCCTGGCTATGGCTCAAGGATTGAGATACCACACTGATTGCACCTACCTCCATTGCGACTGGAGGTTGAATTTCGGGAGTGGGGAAGAGCCTGGCAGGGCAGGGCTTCGCTGGCCTTGCCGAAGTCCTTGCTCTATCAAGCCCTGCTCGTTCCCTGGCTGAAATTACCCCAGCCTGCCTCAGCCCGTAGCCGCTCCTGGGCGGCACTCACCTCGCCCTCGCGCAGGAGGGCCAGGATTTCCTCCGCCAGGTCGCGGCGGCCCCTGCGGTAGGCTGCGGCGCGGCGGCGGGCCATGTCTCCCGATCGGTGTTTCATCGTGACCTCCTCGGGCTCAGGAACGGCCCGGCATTGCGTGCTGGCGCACGACAGCAGCGGGACCTGCTGCGCGGCGGCTCTCGCTCAGGCGCAGCACGTCCTGCACGAGGTGGCCAAGAACAGCGTAGGTGCGCCAGCCCCACGCCTCGGGCGATTGCAGGTAGCGGGCCGCAACCCGCGCCTTGACGCCAAGCTCCTCAGGCGTACAGGCGGGCTGCACCAGCAGGGTATCCTCAAGCGCGGAGACCTTTGCGCAGAGCCGATCGAAGGCTTCGTCCGACAGGCTGCCGGGAGTGGCCTCGGCGGCATCGACAAGGGCTTGGGCCTTGGTGTGCTCGTCCAAGAGCCGCAGCAGCGCCGCATCGGGTTGCCCTTGGGCACGCTTGCGAATGGTGAGGTGTGCTTTGCTTCGAGCCATGGAGCGTCTCCTGTTCGTCAGCAGAAGCAGAAGAGAGACCGACTTTCTAAAAAGGAAAGTTATTTCAAGTGTCTTTCTCTTTCAAGATGTAACTTGCTAAAAAGGAAAGACTTGGCTATATCCGCGCCATGATTGTCTCTGCCCAATGCCGGGCCGCCCGCGCGCTTCTCGATTGGACCCAAGCCGACCTCGCTCAGGTGACGGGCCTGAGCGTCGTCACCATTCGTGCGTTCGAAAAGGGGGGAGAGATGCGGGACAGCAATCGCATGCTGTTGCAGCTCTCGTTCGAGAAGGCAGGGGTCACCTTCATTCCCGAGAATGGCGGCGGCGCAGGGGTGCGCCTGAGGGATCGGAGCAAGTCCTGACCTGACTACGGGTGCAGCCCCCATAGACGTGCAATTGAATCACCATGATGCTAGAACAAACATTGAACATAGGGGCAACTTTAATGACTGCCTCGCAGCTCCTAGGAAAGGAGCTGACCCGATGACCGAATACAGGCCCGACTACCACCCCGAGGTGGCGTTCGGGTACGCCCTGCTGGGGATGTCCGACGAGGCCATCGCCCGGCAGTTCGGCATCGACGTGGCTACGTTCCACGTCTGGATGAAAGACCATCCGGAGTTTCGTGAGCAGGTCACACGCGGCGGGCCGGGAGCTGATGCTGCCGTGGCCGCCGCTTACGCCCGCTGCTGCCAGGCGCGCGCCTCGGCGGCCCGGTCGAGGCGCAAGCACAGGAGGACATGATGGCGCGGCCGAAGGTCCTGACGAAAGCCTTGAAGTCGGAAATCTGCCAGCGCATCGCAAATGGCGGGACCGTCAGGCAGATTGCGGCCGACGAGCACATGCCGCATGCGAGCACGATCTACCGTTCCCTCGCCGACGACGGCGACCCGGAGTTTCGCGACCAGTACGCGCGCGCGAGGGAGATCCAGTTGAACGTGATGGAGGACGAGCTGCTGCAAATCGCCGACGCAGCCACCTCTGACACGGTGCCGGAGTGCAGACTCCGGATCGACACGCGCAAATGGATCATGGCCAAGCGCGCGCCCAAGCGGTATGGCGAGCGCCTCACGCAGGAGCACGAGCTGCCCGAGGGTGTTCCTTTCGGCGTAGTCAACTTCCGAACCTCCGGGAGGGGCCAAGAGCCAAAGGAAGACGAAAGCTCTGAGATGGTGCTGCCTGCGCTGCGTGGTGTTAGGTAGACGTAAGGCCAATCAACCCGTTGTGAAGTCTGAAAGAGTATTGTCACTCGATGTTGACAAGGCTGCTTAAGAAAGAAGCATCAGACGTTTAAAGGATGGGCAATTGCTTGCCTGCTTCTTAGGAGCCCCTTCAACTCTTCTGCGCGAGCTTGTTGTCGGAAGATGGGGTGCTGTCGCCCGGCCGGTTCACGATTCACATCGCGCTTGGATCCTGTTACATTCGTGCTCTGCAAGAGTGCCGGCGCGCGTGAGGGCCCCTCATGTACCGTGACCCCGAGCAATGGGCGCGGATCCGCTACCGGGTTCTGGTCGAAGGCGCCACCCAGCGGCAGGTCGCGCGTGAGACCGGGATCAGCCCGAATACAATTCGGAAGATGCTGCGCGCGAGACAGCCCGGGCCCTATGGCCCGCGAGACCGGGTGTTTCCCAAGCTCGGACCCTACTTGCCGACCATCCGGCAGATGCTGGCGAGCGGGGAGCCTCCAGGCTTGTCCTATCGCGAGATCTACAGGCACCTCCGGACGCAAGGCTTCACCGGAACGTACGACGCTGTCGGAAACTACATTCGCTCGCTGAAGCCAGCGGATCGCACGCTGTGGGAAGCCGCCTACGACGCGATCGCGACCTTGGATCGAAAGTCCGCTGTCGCCCTGCTGATGCGTGTCGCCCAGCAGTGCCGGGCCAACGAGCGGCACAGACTGACGGCGTCCCGAGCCCGCACGACCCACAAGGAGGTGGCCAGGCAGGCGGCGTTCACGTGGCTGCGCCAGCTTCTGCAACACAGGATGCCGGTCCCTGACCTGCGGCGGGAGCTGGGCGATGTGCCGGACCTCGACGTGCTCTTGGACAGGCTTCAGGACAGTGGCCGCCACGCCCGCAATCGATCGCTCGTGGTCCTTGGCAGCTTGCGCGGCTGGCCGTCGCCGGCGATCTGCGCCTTTCTCGGCATCGAGAAGAAGACCTATCGCAGCTACTGCCAGGCTTATGAACGGGGCGGCGCAGCAGCCCTGTTTGCCGCCCGCCCGCCAACCCACAAGAAGGTCGATAGCGAGTCCCTGAAGAGCCTGATCTTCACAATCCTGCATGAGCCGCCGCTCAACTATGGCATCAACCGAACGGCCTGGACCATGGGCACGTTGCAGCACGCCCTCGCGGCGAAAGGCAGCCCAGCGTGTCGGGATACGATCCGCACGATCACGCACCAGGCAGGCTGGCGCTGGCTCAAAGCGCGCAAGGTGCTCACATCGACCGACCCGGACTACTCGGCGAAGGTTCGCACCCTGCGCTCGACGCTCGCTGCACTGCAAGCAGACGAAGCCTTCTTCTCGATCGATGAGTATGGGCCGTTCATTGTAAGGCAGCAGGGCGGCACAGCCCTGACGCCTCCTGGCACGGTCCGGGTGGTCCCTGCACGGCAGAGGGCGCGCGGCACGCTGATCCTGACCGCAGCCCTGGAACTGTCGGCGAACCAGGTCACGCATGTTTATAGCGCGAACAAGAACACAGCCGAGATGATCCGGCTGATCGAGATCCTCGCCACGAAGTATGCGGCGTGCCGTCAGCTCTATCTGTCCTGGGACGCGGCGTCCTGGCACACGTCGAGCCGGCTCAAAGACTGGCTGGCGCAGCAGAATGCCGAGGCTCAGGTCAGGGGCGGGCCGCAGATCACGGTGGTGCCGCTGCCGTCCTGTGCGCCGTTCCTGAATGTCATTGAAGCCGTCTTCAGCGGCATGGCGCGCGCCGTCATCCACAACAGCAACTATCCTTCTGCGGAGGCGGCGAAGGCGGCGATCGACCGCTACCTGGCCGAACGCAATGCCCACTTCCAAGCCCACCCCGAGCGAGCGGGCGAGTGGGTGTGGGGGCTTGAGCGCCAGCCGGCCGTGTTCTCGGAAGCCAGCACCTGCAAAGATCCCGCCTATCGTCGGTGACGGGAGTTGGGGTAGCCTGATGCTGACAGCCGCTGGAGGTGCCCCGGTGATCCATGAGCGTGAACAGTTGATCGAGCAAGCGGTCCGGCGGGCCGTCGGGTCACTTGCGGAAGACCAAAGGTCGGTCGCAGCCGGCGGTTTGTTTGAGCTGGCCTACCCCTTTGTGGCAGCGAACGTCCCCGACGTCTGCCTGGAGGAGATCCAGGCGGCGTTCGCCTCGGTGTGGGGCATCGACCTTGCGGATCGAGCCTTGTACGAGCACGTGCTTGCGGTCTGTGACAGGCATTCGCCCGATGAAGGCGAAACCATTCAGCAGGTGCTGCAACGAGCTTCAAGAGGTGGCGACGTGGAAGCGACCTGCCTTATCGCCTTGGTCAAGAGCACTCGTTGACCGCTTATTCTTGGCCAGTTCGGCTGTTGATGTTTGAACCTGGGCTCCGAATGGCAGCCAATTGTCCGCTCACGCGGGAAGCACCGGACATTCCGAACCCTCGTCGAACTTCAACGCCTGACCCTGGCTGTGTCAAAACGCGGCCGATGATATGATCTCTCAGCCTTGTTTGGGGGATCCGATGAGACGCTTTGTTGAAGGCGTGGATCGCAGCCAGACCACCCTGTTTCCCGAAAGCCTGGACGACTGGATCGGCGAGGACAACCCGGTCCGTGTCATCGACGCTTTCGTCAACACCCTCGATCTGAGGGCGCTTGGCTTCGACGGTGTCGTGCCCGAAGCCACAGGGCGCCCGTCGTACCATCCCGCCATTCTGCTCAAGCTCTACATCTACGGCTACCTCAATCGGGTGCAGTCGAGCCGCAGACTGGAACGCGAGGCCGGTCGCAATGTCGAGCTGATGTGGCTCACCGGCCGCCTGGCTCCCGATCACAAGACCATCGCCAATTTCCGCAAGGACGATGGTCGCGCGATCCGGCAGGTCTGTGCCCAGTTTGTTGTGCTCTGCCGCAAGCTGGGGCTGCTCAACACCGCCAGCGTGGCGATCGACGGCTCCAAGTTCAAGGCGGTCAACAACCGCGATAAGAACTTCACGCGGGCGAAGGTCGAGCGCCGCCGGGCCCAGATCGAGGAGAGTGTGGCGCGTTATCTCCGGCAACTCGACACGGCGGATCGGCAGGAGCCCTCAGAAGCGTTGGCGGCCAGGACCACCCGTTTGAAGGAGAAGATCACTCGGCTTGAGCAGGAGATGCAGCGTCTGGCCGAGTTGGAGGCGCAGATGCTGGCTTCGCCCGATCAGCAGATCTCGCTCACCGATCCGGATGCCCGCTCGATGGCCACGAGCGGGCGCGGCTCCGGGGTGGTGGGCTACAACATGCAGGTGGCGGTCGAGACCGAGCACCACCTGATCGTGGCGCACGAGGTGATCAACGACGGCTGTGATCGTGCCCAGCTTTCCGCCATGGGCCAGGAAGCGAAGGCTGCCCTGGAGGTGGAGGAACTCGAAGCAGTCGCTGACCGCGGCTACTGGGACAGCGAAGAGATCCTGGCCTGCGACCAGGCGGGAGTGACCGTCACCCTGCCCAAGCCGATGACCTCCGGCTCGAAGGCGGATGGGCGGTTTGGCAAGCAGGACTTCGTCTATCTGCCCGACGAGGACGCCTACCGCTGCCCGGCGGGTGAGAAGCTCAAATACTACTACAGCAACGTCGAGCGCGGGCTGACACTACGGCGCTACTGGACCATGGCCTGTCACACCTGCCCGCTGAAGAGCCACTGCACCACCGCCAAGGAGCGCCGGATCGTGCGCTGGGAGCATGAGGAGGTGCTGGAGGCGGTGCAACGCAGGCTTGATCTGAACCCAGGAGCCATGCGCCAGCGGCGCGAGGTGGTCGAGCATCCGTTCGGCACGATCAAGCTGCGCATGGGCGCCACCCACTTCCTGCTGAAGCGGCTGCCGACGGTGAGGGGCGAGATGGCCCTGCACGTGCTGGCCTACAATCTCACCCGGGTGCTGAACATCCTGGGCATCCCGCCGCTGATGGCCGCCCTCAGGACATAGGGGCCGGGCTGTGCTCGTGTCATCTCCTCTGACGCGTCCAAGGCTCGCCTCAGAGACGATGGAAGCTTCATTCCATTGACGATAAGCCAATCCGCGCTCGCCAATGATGGTGAAGGGCTTTGGAGCGGGGAAAGCCGCAATCTATCTTCTGCCAAAGCGTTTTGACACGACCAAGACCCTGTGCTGACATTCCTCTCTGCGGGCATGGAATGGTACGCCGTGTTCCTGGATAGATGCAGAGCGACTAAGCGGTGGCGGTGTCTCAGGATGGTTTGGGCTTTTCACTTGGATGAACAACCCGCGTGTCACGTCGCGCTGAGGTGAGAATCTCTTCGGAGGACCGTGCAATCTCTCTTGCAGGAGGAGCCGGTCTCGAAGGGGCTGCGCCGGGTGCAGGCGGCAGCGGCATGGCATCCAGATCTGGAGTCGCGAGCGACCTCCGCATGACGAACCGCAGGATGACGCCCAGCGAGGCCGCGAGTGGGATTGCAACCAGCAGGCCGACGAAGCCGAACAGATATCCGAAGGCGAACAGGGCGAATATCAGCCAGACCGGATTGAGCTTGACCCGGCTCCCGATGATACGCGGCGACAGCACGTAATCGGCAAGGATTTCCCCGATCAGGAAAGCGCCGGCCACCGCAGCCAGGGGCTTCCAATCGGGCCAGAACTGGGCGATGGCGACGCAGGTTGCGACGACGAAGCCGGTGCCGAGCCCGAGAAAGGGAACGAAACTGATCAGGCCGGCCGAAACGCCGATCAGGATGGCATGATTGAGGCCCGTCAGCCGCAGGGCGGCGGCGTAGAACACGGCCAGTATCAGGCAGATGACGCTCTGCCCGCGCACGAAGCCAGCCACCGTCTCGTGGATCTCTTGTCCGAGGGCTCGGACGTCCTCGCGGTGCTTGGCCGGCACCCAGCCGTCGATCGCCGCCGTCATCCGTTCCCAGTCGATCAGAAGGTAGATGCTGACGATCGGAACCACCACGAGCAGAGACAGAAGGGAGAACAAGGCTTTCCCGCCCGACCATGCCGAGCTAAGGAGGTCGTCGAGCCAGGCCCTGCCCATCGTCCCCACCGCATGCGTGGCCGTTTCCTCGATCCGGAGTTCCTGCCCCATGACCGCATGCAGCCAGGGTCGGCTCGTATCGAGCACGAGGGCTTGGACCCGCGTGACATAGCGGGGGAACTCGTCGATGAAGAACCGCAGTTCTCCGATGAGGGCCGGGAGAGCGACCAGCACGAGACCGACACAACCGAGGACGAGGAGCAGCACGAGCATGACGGCTGCGAGAGAGCGGTTGACTCCGGCCCGCTCCAACCGGTCGACGAGCGGGGCCAGAAGGTAGGCAAGTGTCATGCCGACTGCGAACGGCAGCAGGATCGGACGCAGCAGCACCAGCATCAGGAGCGCGACGCTCGTGATCGTGATCCAGAACATGGCTGGGCGTGCAAGCGTCATTGTCTCGCTCCTGGTCCCGGAGCGAGCGCCTGTCGAGTGGAGACAGGTTCAGGCGCCGGGAACATCCGAGGATGCCCATAGTTGAGGGAGCACTCCAGGATCTGTTGCGTCAGTGTCGCTTCGATGTTTCGCAGTTCCAGAAGCGGACAGCGAGGAAATGCATGGGCACGCCATGCTTCCTGGTGACGGCGGCGCACTTCGCGAAGGAACTCCCCGCCGACGGATAGCAGGAGGCCGAGCTGCGGCAGTCCCCCTGGGAGGGAGAACCTGACATCACGGTCAAGGTCCGGCTGCGCGTGACGGTCCAAGGGTCGATCTCCGAAGGCTGCGCCAGCGGGACGGGACGAAGTGCCAAGGTGGCGGAGGACCTTGCGATCCTGGAATTGCAGGAGCCGTTCCCAGATGCACAGGTCCTCGACATTCAGTCGGAGGCGCCGTTGAAGAATGCAACTGTCTTGATCCTGGGTTACCCCGAGGGGCAGATGAAGGTCGCGTTCGGCATCATCGGGGGAACCGAGAGGGTTGCGGACCGATACCCCGGCCTGGAGCTTCTCGAGGTTCAAGGGTCGGATTGCCTCCTGCTCAATGGCGGTGCATCCGGGGCACCGGTGATCGACTGCTGATGGGGCCGCGTCGTTGCCGTACTCAACGGCCTGCTGACCGGTCCATCCCTGCCGTTCCTGCCGCCGGAGAATTCCGTGGTCCCGCCTCCGTGGGGGAGCCCGACCAATACGGCTGTCCCCGCGGGAATGCTGGAATCGATCAGGAACCGAATGCTCTGAGGTCATTCAGCATCCTCCGAACTGGCGCGCGCAGGCGCGCGCCAGTTTCTCGACGCCTCAGTTTCCAGTTGGAAGTGGGATATGGACGCCTTCCTTGGCCAGTTCCTCCCGCACCGTCTGGAACCGCTCGTAATCCGAGAGGGTGAGCGGTCCCGTGTAGCCGTAGCCCTGCACCTTGCGGGGCGGGTATTGCACATAGGTCGCCATGATCTTCTTCAACTCCTCCTCCATGACCACGCCCATCCAGGTGTGTTCGGTGAAGTTGTTCATGAAGATGTCATAACGCTCCTGCGGATCCTGCCAGAGGTCGAAGACCTGCGGGACCGTGGCGACGTACTTGTCGGGCCCCTTCCATCCGAGGTTGGTGTCGACCGCCAGGCCGCCGGTCGCGGTGCCGTCATCGCCGCGCAGATTGAACTGGAACTTGTAGTTGTTCACGCGGATGGCGCCGGGCGACAGCTCGTTTTCCGTGAAATAAAACCACGACTTCCGGTCGGATTTGCCCGTCCCGAACAGGACCGGGGACATGTCGTAGCTGTCGAAGATGATCGGCTCGCCCTCGCGGTCTTTCTCAGGCAACTTTGTGTTCGCGACGGACGCAAAGGTCGCCATCAGGTCGAGACCGCCGAGAATGTCGTGATTCCTCGTGTCGGCCTTGATTTTCCCTGGCCACCAGGCAATCGCCGGCACACGGTTGCCGCCCTCGCGCAGGGTGCCCTTGGTACCGCGGAACGGCGTGTAGCCGGCATCAGGATAGACGTCTTGCCAGGCACCGTTGTCGGTCGTGTAGAACACGAGCGTGTTGTTGCCGCCGACCTGTCGGATCTTGTCCATGATGTGCCCGATCCGGGTGTCGAGTTCCACGATCGAGTCGGCGTACTTGCTCTTGGATAGCGATTTATGGACATAGTCCGGCGCCGGCAGGTTAGGCTGGTGCACCTTCATGAAGTTGATGCTCATGAAGAACGGTCCGCCTAACTGCGCCGCCCGGTCGAGATAGTCGAGAGAAGCCTTCTCGACATACTCGTCGAGGAACGGGATCCCGACCACGCCCTTGTCGGGTGTGTTGACGTACTCGCCGTTGACCTTGAAGTCCTCGTGCACCGGCTGTCCGACATTGCCCGACAGCGCACCCTTGGTCACCTTCTGGAACATCGCCCGCAGGTCCGGGCTCATATCGGGGAACCATTCGGGGTCACCGTAGGTGTAGGCGTTGAGGTGATACAGGAAGCAATCCCGCATCTCGTCGTAGCCTTGGGCGATGGGCAGGGCGTAGTCCGCCTCGCCGAGATGCCACTTGCCGGTGAAGAAGGTGCGGTAGCCCGCCTGCTTGAGCACCGACCCCAAAGTCCACTCAGCCGCCGGCAGGCCACCGCCCTGTCCCTGGAAGGCCACCGTTGTCATGCCGCTGCGGTTCGGGATCCGCCCGGTCTGCATCGCGGCCCGGCCCGGGGTGCAACTCGGCTGGGCATAGAACGAGAAGAAGGTCATGCCCTCCTGAGCCAGCCGGTCGATGTTGGGCGTGGGCATGCCGCGCCCTTCGCCACCGCCGTACGGGCCGAGGTCGCCGTAGCCAGTGTCATCGGAGACGATCAGGACGATGTTGGGCTTCTGTGGCTGTGGGGCCTGGGCGAAGGTCGGCACGCTCATCGTGGCCGAGATCAGGGCCGTCGCACCAAAGAGGGCGGCCTTGGCCTGCATGCTCCGGACGCGGGATCGTCTGTCGTGGGCTGGTGAAGACGCACGATCACTTGTCATGGGATGCTCCTCTCTCCGATCACGCACCGGAAGCCGACGTGGCTCGTCGAGGTGTCGACCGGCTCCGGATGGCGTGCGGCCGGACGGTAGCGGCGGCAGTAGTTCGGGGCGCACAGGTGCGAGCCGCCTTTGAGCACCTTGCGCGGAATGCGGAGCCGCGGCTGGCAGGGATCGTAGCTCTGGTCCTCGCGGGCGCCGCGCGGGTTCTCGGGGATGCAGCAGGCCTTCGGGGCGTCGGCCGGATGCCTCTCCGCGTAGAAATCGCTGGTCCACTCCCAGACATTGCCGATCATGTCGTAGAGGCCGTAGCCGTTCGGGGGGAAGGCGGTGACGGGCGAGGTGCGCTCAAAGCCGTCCTGCGCGAGGTTCTGGAACGGAAAGGAACCTTGCCAAGTGTTGGCCATGTGCTGACCGTCCGGCGTGAGCGCGTCGCCCCAAGCGAACTCGGCTTGGTCCAGTCCACCGCGGGCGGCGAACTCCCACTCGGCCTCGGTTGGCAGGTCCTTGCCGGCCCAGCGTGCATAAGCGAGCGCGTCGGCAAAGGTCACATGCACGACGGGATGGTTATCGAGGCCATTGATGCTGCTCCTCGGGCCGTAAGGATGTCGCCAGTCGGCGCCTTGCCGCAGGGTCCACCACTGACTCCAGTCGCGTAGGTCGACCGGATGGTCGGGTGGCGTGAACACGAGAGAGCCCGGGTAGAGCATGTGCGGCAGGGCGTCGGGATAATCCTTGGGGTCGGGACGCTTCTCGGCGAAGGTGACGTGCCCCGTGGCCCGGACGAAATCGCGGAACTGGCGGTTGGTGACGGGCGTGCGGTCGATCCAGAAGCCGTCGACGGTGACGCGATGCACCGGTGCCTCCTCCGGATAGTGACGGTCCGACCCCATGCGGAACGTGCCGCCTGGAATCCGGACCATGCCGGGATGCGACGGCTCCGATGGCGGCGAGGTTGAAGGAGGTCCGGGTTCGATGAGCATCATGACGACCAACCCTTGACTTCAGCGCGGCCATAGCCCTGCACCGTATGAATACAGTCGACGTCGTCGACATGGCCCAGGTCGCCGGCGACCGTGGTCTTCCGTGCGCACAGCTTGCGCCGCGAAGCGCCATTATCGGCAGGGCTGCGGAGCCTGCTTGACCGGAGAGGACACCCGATTGACAGATTGGGTCCGCCGGTCAGCCGGGACCGCTTGAAAGCATCCGGCAAGGACGCTCCTCGGGCAGCGCTTGCGCAAGAACTACGGTCAAGGTCGGCTCTTGGCACTGAACGGAAGGAGATCGAAGGTCCGCTTTCGATGGCTGTCCAGCCGTTTCCAAGGGGCCAGGGTCACTCCGTGACAAATGGGGCCCAGATCCTTGCACATTCCAGACTTCGTAGGTGAGATGCGTCTTGTGGCCCAGGGAGATCAACGCAGAAGCGGCTTGCGCTGAGTTGAGCAAGAATTTCAGGGAGCTACCGAGCCAGGCTCGGGTTAACCGCCAGAGTGCAGGATTACCGTTGTGGCTCTGGCAGGAGTGGAGGGACTCGAACCCCCAACCCCCGGTTTTGGAGACCGGTGCTCTAGCCGATTGAGCTACACTCCTGCGCGGTCAGCCGGCCGGGCCAACCAGGGCGGAGCGTTATCTGTCAAACGCCGCCCGACGGTCAAACGCGCACAATCAAATTCTCTCCGCAGATCTCGTCAAAGCGCCTTTGAGGAACGCGTAAAACCTATAGGCAGGGTGCACTGCTGCAGCCGAAGCAAGCAGAACGAGAAGGATGATCTGGGGAGCGTGCAGGTCCCCATAGTCCAGAGGCTTGTTGAGGCCCGCCTGCAATGATGCCGAGTGCTGGGCAAGGTAGTCGCCAGCACTCCGCTCGCCAACGAAGGCAACAATCACCACTGACAGAAGAGTCAAAGGCACAATGGCGGCAATGAAAGGATTGTGTCCAGCGAACGCCATCACTCGCCGGGCGAGAGTAGACGATACTTGTCTCACTAAAATGCCCCACAACAATCGATTTTGTTATTGAGCTTTCAATAGTCCTCAACGAGTGGGGCTGGCAAGCAGGCGGCGTGGTTGATCGGTCGTGGGCTCCTCTTACGAAGGCATACGAAGGCGGTAACCAGCAGTTTCAATCTTTATTGCAGCTGATCCTATGTACGATTCGGCCGAGACAATATTCGTCAGCTGCAATCACAAGCATAGTTTTAATCTGCACTTCGGGAGGATTGTGCGATGCCGCGTCACGTCGGAACCCTCAGAAACGATATTATTGAAGTCTCTGGTGTCTCTGAAACTATATTAGGGGATGCAGAGCAGATGCTCAATGCCAAAGGCGGGAACGATTCCTTGAAGGGCACGGGCTACGACGTCACCCTCCTGGGCGAGGCGGAAGAGCTGACGAACTCTAAAGGTGGAAACGACACCCTCACAGGCGGGGGCGCTTTTTCGGCGCTGTTTGGCGAGGGCTACAGAATGACGTCCTCCAGAGGCGGAAACGACGTCCTCACAGGTTCAGGAGGCGACGGCACCTATTTAGTGGGTGATGCTGTATCCATGATAGACTCGACGGGCGGAGACGACACGGTGACGTGCCCAGGGGGGCGGTACGGCTTTCTTACCGGTGATGCCATCTTCATGACGTCCTCCAAGGGTGGCGATGATAGGATCACGAGTGTGGCCGCAGGCACCCTCCTTGGCGATGCTGAGGAGATGGTAGACTCAAAGGGTGGGAATGACCTTCTGGTCGGCGGTACGTATAACTACTTTGGAGACCGGAATGAGCTTTGCGGGGATGCCCTCTCCATGAGGGTCTCGAAGGGCGGGAACGACGTACTCATTGGCCGGGCAAATACTGGCGGCAACACTCTCGTTGGCGATGCCAAGTCCGGAACGCAAGGCTCCAAGGGCGGAGATGATCGCCTCATCAGCGCCGCGAACACGTCGGACCACATGTGGGGTGATTTCCAGGACAAGGACGGTTCCGTAAAAGGTGGGAGGGACGCGTTTATTTTCGGCTCGAACAACGGATCAGACTTCATCTACGATTTCGAGCGGGGCAAGGACGTCATCGAGCTGAATGGCATCTCGAAGGTCACCTCATTCAAGGATCTAAAGATCCGCGTGATCGACACGAACAATGACAAGATCGTCGACAGCAGCATCATCGACTTTGGCGGGAACAACAGCATCACTGTCCACAACGTCACCAATCTGGCAGCGCGCGACTTTCTCATATACGCCTGAGTCATTTCCGCTTACTCCAGTTCATACTCGGTGACCCTGAAGTCGTTGGCGAACTCCTCGGGCGCGGACTTGTCCAGGAGTTCGCCGGCGGTCTGCCAAAGCATCTCCTTGGAACGAGCTGCTACTTGGCGCAGCACCATCTTGAATCTGGCGAAACACTGACAATCGAAATGGAGCCGGGCGGGAACGGCGGTTGGCGCATTCGCTTGGCACCTGTGGCTTCGCCATCCATCTTGCGCCTCTTTAAAGGAAGCCTCGTTTCCCTGCGCTCCCTTATTCCATCCATGCCCATGCGCGAAGTTGACGGGACGTCCTCGCTCTTGGCTATCCAGCGTCGGCCTGCATGGGGTCTTTTTAGGGCCTCGCAAAACTCAAGGTCGCCCCGGCAGGGACCTCCCTTTTTAGGGCCTCGGAAAATTCACGAACCCTCGCGTGCCCGCGTATCGCTCACGAAGCTTGCCATGGGGCTACCCAATACGGTTCCGCTCTACTTCTTCTGAGCAGCGATGCAGCGGGTGCGTGAGATTGCGTTCTGCCCTGGCAGTTGCTGATATTCCATCATTTCCTCGGAGCGTCCCATGGCCGATACTACCGCGCCCGTTTTGACGGGCCTGACCTTCCAGGCCACATTTGACCTAAGAGAGGGCCCGAAGCCAATCACCTATACGGCCAATGTCACCGACGACCTTTCCGGGGTGGATACAGTCGTCGTTTGGTTTGATCATGCATACACCGACGACCTCGGCACGTTCTCACTCACCATCCTGTTCGACAACCCGTCTCCGGGTGTCTGGAGTGATACAAGGACGATCTCGCAATACAATGGGCCGGGCATGTACAACGTCACGAAGGTGACTGTAAGCGACGTGACCGGGAACACTCGCACTTACTTTCCCTATGAGTTGGCGGCCCTGGGAATACCGACGTTCCTCGAGTTCATCACCGAGACCTACAATCCGACGGATGGAAGCGATTACCTCGTCGGCTCGAACAAGGTAGACGTCCTCCGTGGTCTCGCGGGAGATGACCGCCTAGAGGGCTTGGATGGCAACGACACGCTTTTCGGCGGCGCGGGCAACGATACCCTTATTGGCGGCTCAGGCAGCGATACCCTCTACGGGGACGATGGAAACGATGTGATCTTCGTCGATGGTGACTCGACTATCGGCTTCGAACACGACAGTGCGTACGGCGGTGCCGGGTATGACATGGTCATTGCAGCAGGAAGCTACGCTCTCGAGAGAAACTCCGGTGTCGAGCTGCTGAAGGTGGCTCCAGGGGTTCTCAATGTTAGCCTGAAGGGGGACGCCGGCAGCAACAGGATCGAAGCAACTGCGGGGAGGGATACGCTCACCGGGGGAGGCGGTCAGGACACCTTGGTGGGCGGAGCCGGGAATGACACCTACTACGTGAGCAACTCTCTCACCGTCATCCAGGATACATCCGGCTTCGATGTCGTGAACACGAGTGTGAGCTACACTCTCAGAACTGGCCTCGAGAACCTCGTGGCGTCCTTCTTCGACACATCGAATCTCACCCTGAAAGGCAATGCCGGCAACAATCTGATCCAGGGCAACAGCGGAAACAACAAGCTCTATGGCGGCTTGGGCGTCGACACCCTGGTGGGAGGGTTCGGCAAGGACATCTTTGTCTTCGACTCAAAAGTGGAAAAAACAAAGAACAAGAACATAGACAAGATCAAGGACTGGAGCTTCCAGGACGACATCTGGCTCGACAACAAGATCTTTACCAAGCTCGGCAGCGGTGGAACCGAGAAAAAGCCTCTCAAGCTGTCCAAGGAAAAATTCTGGAGCGGTTCAAAGGCCCATGATGCAAATGACCGGATCATCTACAACGAAAAGAATGGCAAGCTCTATTACGATGCCGACGGAACGGGCAAGGCCCAGCAGATCCATATTGCGACGCTAGAAAACAAGCCTCTCCTGACATACTCCGACATTTTCGTTATCTGATCCCATGGCTTGCCCGACGGGCATCCTGGCGGAACCGCTCCCAAGGTCGGCCCCCAGCCTGCGCCTCGGCAGCCTGTTTGCGAACGCGCGCTCGGGCAAGGATCAGGGCCTTCTCCTGTTCCGGGGGCAACTCCATCGGCATGCTCCTTAAAGCGATATTAAGCGATTCAGGTCGGGGACAGCGGCGGAGCGGAACGGGCGCAGCGATCCGATGGCCTGAAAGTATGAGAGCATATGGCGGGCGTGAATCCGGGCCGCGATGCCGCAGCCATTCGGTACTTTGACTGCTCGCCACAGGCTGTCGGATCATCTTTCTGAGCTGCTGTTTAAACGGCCCGCGTAGCGAGTCCTCTAGGCGCGATTTTCGGCTCAAGGCAAGACCCACACCAGCGAGTATGAGGAGGCGGCCCACGGACTCGGCAAGCGGTTTAAACAGCACCCCGTTTTCCGTCTACAGGGTGCGCTTGAAAGTGCGGCCGTCCGAGAAAGTGGCTGCGGTGGCATCGAGCGAGACAACAGTTGCGCCTCTCAGGCTGTAGGCGAGGCCACCGTGCGCGAACAGATCACTCGACCGCCAGCCCATTGACTCGGCTTGGTGGCCGTAGGAATCAAGGAAGCAGCCAGCGTCATCGACGGCTTGCCGCCACTCTTCGACGGGGCAGCCTGCCGGGCATCCAATCTGAAAGGCCGCGAACCCGAGCGAGAAGACAGGCGAGACGCCGCCCTCGATCTCAGCCATCGCCGTGCGCTCGTCGATGTCTAGTTCGGCCTCTTTGCCATTTGAGCCAGTAGCTCCGGGATCGGAAGCTTTTGGCACTATTGGCACTATTGGCACAGTCGCTTGATCGCTTGCCGGAAGGCTTTTGGCCCTAGGGGTACTATTGGCACGGCCCTCAAGACGCACGTTCTCGGCAGCAGGGTGGCGCTGCTGGGCGAGGGCACGGCTGAGCCATTTACTCGTGCTGATCATTGGACGCTCCCGAATAGCGCCGGGTTGACCTCGTAGTTGACGGCCTTGCGACCGGCGCTTTCGCCAGTTCTGGAAAACCTGGTCCTGATCAGGCCCGCCTCGACCAGCGTCGCGCATGCTGCCTTCATCGCCTCCGGCTCGCGCAAGGCACCGCGAAGCTCTCGCCGCAGGGCTCGGGCGTTGAACTCGCGCAGGTGCTCACGCCTGATATAACGGGCGAGAGTCATGGCATTGCGATCCGCCGCTGGAAGCCGCGCGTCGTTCAAGACCCGCTCTGCCATCGGAATGAAGTAGCCATCGAGGAGGCCGCAGGCGGTGAGCATTGCTTGCTCCGATATGTGCGTCGGCTCCGGTCCGCCCTCAGCTGCAAACCAGAGAAATTCCAGGATCGCTGCCAGACGCAAGGCGTAGCCGCGCACCTTGCCGAGTGTGCCCGCATAGACGCCGGAGGCATCGTTGGCTCTGGCGATCATCTCTTGTGCGAACTCTTCCAGCGTGTTCTCGGCGGACTCCGTCAGCGGGATGAGCACCGGAGCGGGATTCCCGTAGGCGTCAACACCCATCCGGAGGTCTGCGAGGCGTGCAACAGCGGTCTGGGCCGCGCAGTCGTCAACCACCTCGCGAGCCAGCTTGAATTGCGGGACCGCGTCGGGAAAACTCCAGAGAAAGCGTGCAGCAAGGCCGTCGTCGTCGCCCTCAAGAATGCTGGAGAGCTTGTCGGGCTGAATGCCACCGACGACACCCACGGAGAGGTGGCGGATACGCACGGGCTCGGAGTTTTTCACGCGATCCACCGTGTGCGACCTGCCGCCCCACATTTCGAGAGCGAAGGCACGGTCGTTGCCTCTGCCGCCATAGCGGTCAAAGGAGCCCAACCAGCCGGAAAGCTCATCCCGCACCTGGAGAAGGCCGCGTGGCAACGCAGCGGCCAGAATCGCCAACTTCTCCGTCGTCGCATCGGCGACTCGGATGCGAGGACGCACAGGCTTTTCAGGAACAACGGCATTCTCGGGCAGCAGCGGTGGTTGGCGGCCATCCTTGGCTGCCGCTTTGACCAATCCTTTCCAGGCTTCCCTTTTTGCCTCCGCCTCTTCGCGCTTCATCTCATACATCATGAGATCCTGTTCGAAATCTGCCGCCCAACGATCCTCGATGCTGCGGAGCAGACTCAGCGCGGTATCCATGGCGGGCGACTTGCCCGAAGAGGGTGAGCCAACATTCCCGATCCACAGCAGCGGCGGTTCGGACCAAGACGCCCCCGCTTGTGGTCGGCGCACGTTGGACAGGAGCGCGCCTGCCGTTGCCAGGAGGCTTGTGGCGACATAGTCGACCGGCGCGGAAGCGCCGCGCGCGCGACGCTCGACCCAGTCGGCCCAGAAGCTGCCCAGGATGCTCATAGGAAAGGGCGGTGCGGGCCTGCGGCCGTTGCCAAGTAGACTCAAGTCGGGACTGGCCCACGGGTCATTGCGCGCAGCGCCGTTCCCCTCGTCTCCGGACGCAGTATGGGGTCCCGTGTTTGTTCTGCTGCGTAGAACATCTTCTAAATCAATAAAGCCGTTCATTGTCAGGCCGCTTTCAAGAAGTTGGATGGGATGATGATGCGCGGCGTGGGGCGCGTCAGGAGCCGCTTCAGTTCGACCCCATGGTCAGGGTCTTCGGCGAGCAGCGGCCCGGCATCACTGAGATGCATAGCTGCCGCCTGCTGCCGCACAACGCAGATGCCCTCACGGCTTGCCCTCAACCATCCGACCGGCGAGCGATGCACGAGCAGCGCGCCATGATCGGTCAGGCGCGGAGCGTAGATCGTCTCTTCACCCAGCGCCCAGGCTCGCCCGAGCCAAGTAGCCAGCTGGCGGCTGGCGGGGTGCCACGCGACGATATCGACCGCTTCGTCCCACCTGTTGGTGATAAGGAAAACGAATGCGCGGATGCTTCCTTCTTGCGGGCAGTGATGATCAAATTCGAAGTGCTCGCTGTGCAAGTGCACGTAGCTGGTCCGTACAGCAGCAGTCGGCCCGGCGAGGGTGTCCGGCGGGATACCCATCCGCTCCAATTCGCTAACTTCGCGCGGTGTCGGATTCCCAAGTGTGCCGAAGACGCTCTCGATGTAGACGGGAGAGAAGGTGCTCACAGGCTTTCCCCCCTGCCAATCCCGATCGGCTGCGCAACCAGAGCCGCTCGAGCCCTGCCGCCGCGCGCCAAGCGCGTAATTCTGGCCGTGCTGTTGCCGGTCCTCTTGCGGGCAGCGCAATGTTTTTGGCAGGCTGCCACGACCATGCAATCGTTGATGGAGAAGGCATTTTCAAGCCTTCGCGGATCGAGGGCCGATTTGTGCGCGCGGATCGGTATGGTATGATTGGTAACCATTGATGACGCCTTGAATCCCGCGCCAACCCCCGTTTGCGCGGGTTCTTTTCGAAGTCAGGCGGCGGAGCGAGCCGCTAGTGCATCGACCAGATCACAGACCCTCCATCCCATGCGCCTTTTTGACAACATGACAGGAGCAGGCACTTGCTTGGCACGGTAAAGCCGACGCCACTGCGGGAGGCTGACGCCCCAGAAAGCGGCGCTCTGGGCGGCGTTCAGGATGCGAAAACGGGCGATTTCCGGTGGAAGCGCACCGAGAACCTCATGCGGCAGCGGGCGGGCCGCTGTTCTGACCTCTGGATCAGGGCCGCAGTGACGGAAGGGGAGACGGGTATGCATGGCAAGGGTTCCTCAAACCTATCGGCCGTTGCCCCTCCGGCCAACTTTATGAACTTGCAGTATCGCTTCTGATACAAAAAGAGAACATCAAAATATTTGTGCGGAACGGAAAGTATAGTACGTTAAAAGCGTACTATACATTCGGTTTAGCTGAATACACTCGGAGAATGATACTTAGATGGTGGCTTGCGGAACAGGGATGAAGTTCCCTTTATGATCAATGCGTTGGGCCAAAAATAGGCTCGCTCCGCGTCATCCAAAAGGCTTGAGGGGCGAGGTCAACTATACCGAGCGGAATCTTCGGTCCGGCCGAAGTTGATGGGAAAGGGCGGCAAGTCTGCGCTCGTTCGCCGCAGCGGGTTTGCGTCCTCACGCCCAGTCGCGTCTATTCAGGAACTGCTCCGGGAGAGCCTATCGTATTCCACGGTTGCCGCGATATGAGCCCCCCAGCGGTCGAGCGCCTCGCGCTTTTCCTTGGCGTAGGTTGCGCGGTTGTAGACACCCGCCACTCCCGCCTTGTGGCCCGAGACGTGATTGAGGATTGCTTCCACGACGTGGGGGAGAGTGCCCATGTCAGCCATGCGCGTGGCCGCCGTGCGCCTGAGGTCATGGAGACGCCACTCCGCAATCAGGGTGCCTGCCCCCTTCAGGCGTTTCTCAAGAGCGGCCTTCGCACTGCTCCAGCCCGAGAATGGGCGCTCCTCGTAACCAAACAGGACCGTGCGATTGCTGGCAGCCATGGCCACCGTGATGATCGCCAGAGCCTGAGGCGACAGTGGCACTTCATGTGCGCGGCCGTTTTTTGTCCGTTGCGGTGGAAGGCACCAGAGTGCTTTCTCAACATCGATCTCGTTGCGGCGCATACCGCCGACCTCGTCGCGGCGCTGACCAGTCAGCATGAGCAGGCGCACGATGGCCCCGAAATGATCGTCGTGGCAGGCCCGCCAGATCGCTGCCAACTCGTCGTCGGAGAGAACGCGCTCGCGGGACCTCTCCTCCGTCGCCTGGTTCGTCGCGGTGACGGGATTCGCCTCAGTAAGGCCCTCGCGCATGGCCCAGCCAAAGAAGGTGGAGAGGGACTGGCGGGCGCGGTTCGCCGTCACTGGCCCATAACCCCGTATGATCTCCGCGAGACGGACAGCGACAGCTGCCCGTGTTACCCGACTGATGGGGACTTCGTGCAGCGGAGCCCAGAGCTGCACCAGATACCGCTGCGTTGCATAGAAGCTGCGCTGCCGCTGCCGTTGAACGGCTACATCGAGATAGTGCTGCACCACCACGCCCGTTGTGAGCGAGGCACGGGCTCGCGCCTCCGCCTTTTCGATCTGCGGGTCACTGCCGAGTTGCGCTCGCGCCAGTGCGTCTTTGGCAGCCTGCCGTGCCCGATCAGGATCGAGGGCTTCCACCGTCCCGAGGGTAATCCTGCGCTGCTTGGTGCCGATGCGGTACTGCACAATCCAGGTTCGCTTGCCCCCGGCCCTGATGCGAACCCCGAAGCCGGACAGGCTTTCGTCGAAGACGATAGCTTCGGCCTTTCCGGCGGGCAGTTTCAGTTTCGCGATGTTTGGCTTTGTAAGGCGCATCGCACCCTCCGTGGGAAGCGTATGGGAAGCAGTCTCCTGCTTCCCAACGATCTCTTCCGATCACGATGGACAGATGCTAGGGCTGAATTTCGTTGGAAATAAGGGATTTCTGATGCTTCCCGATCCCTCGTGATCACTTCCAGCACATGCGGCAATGGCAGATGCTCGCATGCGTCGGCTCAGCCGTCAGCGCATAACGCACTGCGCCGCACTGGCAGCCTCCGGTGAGAGTTCCTTGCTGTCTTGTCATGGGCGCTCCTGGTGCGTGACCGAATGCGAATGTCTATCATTGACAGTCATTGGACTTTCTCAAGGCGCATGATCGTCAGAGACATCTCGCTCCTGCGGCGGCTCCCACGCATATTCGCGCAGCGCGAACCAGAGGCCGCCTGGATCCTCGTCCTGGGCGCCTTTCGCCAACCACTCGCGCACCACATTCTCGATGATCTCATCGGGCCTGGTGCCGTACTGGCGTTCCACGATCCATTCGTGCTCGCCCTCCAGCCCACCGCCGACAACCGGCACCGCGCCGCGCGCGAGCAGTTCCGCGATGCAGCGGCGCACGAAGTCGGTCAGAGCTTTGTCCTCAAGGCCAACTCCATAGCGACCCGCCGGGATGATCTGCCACATTCCTACCGCATCCATGGGCAGTTCGTCGGCAATCGCTTTGATGAATTGGCTCAGCGGCAGACCGGAGCGGCTATCGCGGGGTTCGTCGTTCATTGTTGGTGCGCCTTATGGCCAGGACTCACAAGAGGATTGGTGCTGCGGATCACATCGACGGTCACGCCGTAGCGCTCGCTCCACCGTACGCCGAACACGGACCCGTCTGGCTGCCGGTACCATTGACCCAGATAGCCTCGAGGAGACGGCACGGCTTCGGCTTGAGGCGTAATTTGCGTCAATAGCTCACGGAATTCCGAGGGTGATACGGTATGAATACGATCTGAGGAGTCGCCCCGTGCTCCCGTCGAGAACGGGTAAGTCTGCCCCACCGGGCGGCAAACAGGCTCCTGCGCGCGCAACTCCCGCAGGCGCGCAAAGGCTTGCTCAGCCTGCGCTTCGGTGGCAAGGATTTCTCCCTCAACCCCCTGATGGATGCTTTCCCTGGGGCGCCAGTTCGGATCGCGCCGCCGCACCTCGCGGATCAGGGCGTTCGCCCTGGCCTCTGCTATGGCGAGGCGGACTTCCTGGCCGGCGGTCGTTTCATAAACCTGCCCCCGGATGACGCGCGTTCCCCCGCTTTGGCGGGGCCGCCAATTAACAGGTTCGACGCTGGCCTCACCGCTGCCGCCTCCGTTCGTCCAGCGTCCGCCGCCGGGCTGGCCCGCCGGCAGGCGCGGCTGGCTGGGGTTGAAGCGCCGGAGCAGGAGGGCAAGACGGAGACGTCTGACGTCAAGCTGGGCCACGGCGAGGAAATGGCGGGCCTCCATTCAATGCCGACGAGACGATCCTGGTGAAGTCATAACGGTCCAACGTTTTATTTCATGGATATTTTCCTGGAACAAATTAGGAACATTGTCAAATGCGGAACGGCATCCGCGCAACGAAAAAGCCCGGCTTCCGCCGGGCTTTGCAGGCATTCACAGGTCTTCCAGATCCGCGAAGCGAGGATCCGGGATCGTCGCTGGGGCGTCCGTCGGACGGTATGGAGGGCTCTTAAGCTGCCATCGCCTTCTTGAGGTTCTCGTCGATCTTGTCGAGGAAGCCGCTGGTGGAGAGCCACTTCTGCTCGGCGCCGACGAGGAGGGCGAGGTCCTTGGTCATGTAGCCGGACTCGACCGTGTCCACGCAGACCTTCTCGAGGGTCGCGGCGAACTTGGCGAGTTCGGGGTTGTTGTCGAGCTTGGCGCGATGGGCCAGGCCGCGGGTCCAGGCGAAGATCGAGGCGATGGAGTTCGTCGAGGTCTCCTTGCCCTTCTGGTGCTCGCGGTAGTGGCGGGTCACGGTGCCGTGGGCGGCTTCCGCCTCCACCGTCTGGCCGTCCGGCGTCATCAGCACGGAGGTCATCAGGCCGAGCGAGCCGAAGCCCTGAGCGACCGTATCGGACTGCACGTCACCGTCGTAGTTCTTGCACGCCCACACATAGCCGCCCGACCACTTGAGGGCCGAAGCCACCATGTCGTCGATCAGGCGGTGCTCGTAGGTGATGCCGGCGGCGTCGAACTTCGCCTTGAACTCGTTCTCGTAGACTTCCTGGAAGATGTCCTTGAAGCGCCCGTCATAGGCCTTGAGGATGGTGTTCTTCGTGGAGAGATAGACCGGATACTTGCGCATCAGGCCGTAGTTCATGGAGGCGCGGGCGAAGTCGCGGATCGACTCGTCGAGGTTGTACATGGCCATGGCCACGCCTGCGTCCGGGAACTTGAAGACTTCCTTCTCGATGACCGTGCCGTCCTCGCCCTCGAACTTGATGGTCAGGCGGCCCTTGCCGGGCACCTTGAAGTCGGTCGCGCGGTACTGGTCGCCGAAGGCGTGGCGGCCGACGACGATCGGCTGGGTCCAGCCCGGCACGAGGCGCGGCACGTTCTTGCAGATGATGGGCTCGCGGAAGATCACGCCGCCGAGGATGTTGCGGATCGTGCCGTTGGGCGACTTCCACATTTCCTTGAGGTTGAACTCCTTCACGCGGGCCTCGTCCGGCGTGATGGTGGCGCACTTGACGCCCACGCCATACTTCTTGATCGCCTCGGCGGCCTCGACGGTGACCTTGTCGTTGGTGGCGTCGCGGTGCTCGATGCCCAGGTCGTAGTATTTCAGGTCGATGTCGAGATAGGGGTGGATCAGCTTGTCTTTGATGAACTGCCAAATGATGCGGGTCATCTCGTCGCCGTCGAGTTCGACGACCGGATTGGCAACCTTGATCTTCGCCATGATCTCACCTTGCGCTTCTTGAGGAGCTGGAACAGGCCCGCCGGCGGCAGGCAGTTACCGGGGCCTATAGCGCGGTTAAGGCCGGTGGGGAAGGTGGGGGGAGACCGGGAATTCAGCGGTTTCTGGCGCGATAGGGAGTTTTCCCGGTCTCGATGCAGGGCGTGACGGCGAAAAGGGTATTCGCCAGGGACGCCTTCGCCTTGGTGGCCTCGTCGATCGTCGGGCGCTGGGAGAGGGCCGCCGTCGCTCTCAGGAAGGCCCGGTCGCAGGAGCAGGCGCCCCGGCCACGCCGCTCGTAGCAGAGATCGTGCGCCCGGCAGGCCGCATCGAGGGCATCCACGGGCTTCCTGCGGTTGAGGTCGCCGAGCCCGCACCAATTGCCGTGAAAGAGGGATGGAGCGGGCTGGGCAACCGGCGCCGTCGAGGGGGCGGCCAGGCTGGAGCCCAGGGCCGCGAGGCTGAGACAGGCCGACAAGAGGACAGGACGGAGTTGGAACAGTTTCGCTCTCCGGAAACGCGAGCTGGATTGGGAAGAAAAGGCCTGGAGAAAGTGCGACGTCTGGGTTTCGGTTCCGGCTTTGAGAAACTTTGCCCGCTACACCTGCGCGCATAAGGTCACGTGCCCGGTCACGGCGGAAGGTTTTGCCCGCCAGGAGCGGTTCTGCCGACTGAGCGGAGGTCGTGCGGGCGTCATTACCCTAGTCGCGCGACCGTATTTGGCGTTATGGAGAGGCACTTTCAGTCTGTTGGGCCAGTTTCCCATCGAAGGCGCACCATGATCCGCCCCATCATCATCCTCGTGGAGCCACAGCTTGCCGAAAACATCGGCATGGTGGCGCGCGCGATGGCCAATTTCAGCCTCTCGGAGCTGCGCATCGTCGCCCCCCGCGACGGCTGGCCCCGCAAGGGAGCGCATTCCGCGGCCTCGGGCGCGGTGCATGTGCTGGAGAGCGCGACGCTCTACGACACCGTTCGCGAGGCCATTGCAGACCTGAACTTCGTCTTCGCCACGACGGCGCGGGAGCGGGGGCAGATGAAGCGGGTGTACGGGCCCGGCGAAGCCATGGCCGAGACGCACCGGCGCGGCGCGGAAGGGCAGCGCATCGGCATCCTGTTCGGGCGCGAGCGGACGGGACTGGAGAACGACGAGGTGTCGCTCGCCGATGCCATCATCACCTTCCCGGTTGATCCCAAGTTTTCGTCCCTGAACCTGGCCCAGGCCGTGCTGCTCGTCTCCTACGAATGGTACAAGCTCGCCACCGGCGGGGCGCTGCCGTTCTCCGGCGAAAGGCTCTCGCCGCCGGCAGCCCGCGAGATGGTGACCTCGTTCTTCGATTATCTCGAAGCCGAGCTCGATGCGGTGAACTTCTATCCCGAGGACAAGAAGCCGACGATGACCCGCAACATGCGGGACATCTTTCATCGCCTGGAAATGACGGAGCAGGATGTGCGCACTCTGCGCGGGGCGATTCGTGCCCTTGCGGAAGGTCGCCGGTTGAGGAAGCCTTAAAGAACTTGTGCTGCAATGTCGCCTGGTGCCGTCCGCACCGCACCTCCTGACCCGAGACCGCCATGCGCCGCTCACTGCCTGCCATCGTTCTTCTCGCATCGTGTCTTTCCCCCGTGACCGCTTCCGCGGCAACGCCGCCGAAGCAGCCCGAGCAGGGGCCGGGCGGGTCGGATTACGCGGTAGCGGAGGTCGTCAAGACCGGAACCGGCATCGTCAGTTCGGGCAGTTATATCTTCTACGGCAACGATACGCCTTCGGCGCCTCGTCCGGTGGTGGTTTTCTTCCATTCCTGGGGAGCCGTGAACCCGGGTCTTTATGGCGGCTTCATCGACCATCTGGCGCGCAAGGGCTATCTCGTCATCTTCCCACGCTTTCAGGAAGTGAACCGCTCCCGTCCTGCCGATGCGCCGTCGATGGCGGAAGTCCTGATCAATGACGCGCTGGCGCAACTCGCCAATGACCAGAAGGCGCGGCCCGACCCGAGCCGCGTCGCCTATATCGGCCATTCCGCAGGCGTGCCGATCGCGCTCAACGTGGCGGCCAATATCGGGCAGAGCAAGCTTCCGGCTCCGAAGCTGATCTTCGGCCTCGTACCCGGCGGCATTGCTGCGAACGAGAAGGAGCGGGGCATCATGCTCCGCGACCTCTCGACGGTGGGCAAGGAGACACTTCTCATCACCATGAGCGGCGACCGGGAGCACCTGCCGAGCGATCGCGCTTCCCGCCGAATCTTCGAGGCGACCAGCGCGATCCCCTCGACGCGCAAGCTGTTCATGCGCGCAAGCTCGGACGATCACGGCTACCCGGCCCTGACGGCGACGCTGGCCTTCCCCGGCTCGCCCAAGGCAGCGTACGACGCCGCCGCCATCAAGCTGCAGCCCGATCCTCCGCGTGATCCGAAGCAGAAGAGCACGTGGAAGTGGAGCGCCGACATGGCGCTCTCGGGTCCGCAGACCATCCTGACTCAGCAGCTCGGCAACAACCCGACCGACACGCTGGATTATCTCGCCCTCTGGAAGACCTTCGAGATCGCCGCCGATGCGGCCTTCGCCGGGAAGGACGCCGCCGTCCTCGCCCGCGATCCGAAATTCGTGGACATGGGCAACTGGAGCGACGGCTGGCCCGTGCGCCGCCTGTCGGCCCAAATGCCGAAGGCAGGCGAGCAGGGGGAGGAGAAGCCCGAGCCCGGACCACGGCGCAGGCTCAACCAGGCTCCGATCGACAACACGCGTGGAAGCGTGCCCCAGGTGCTTGGGCAGCGCTCGTAAAACAAGCCTTTGGGAAAGGATCGGCCCTGGCGGAAACCAGGGCCGGACTTTGAAAGCGTTGAACGTGCCGTCGAACTCACATCCGCTGCATTCGCTTTTGGGTTGTGAGCCCCTTCCACGTTCGGGGCATTAAGGCCAGTCGTTATAGCTCACCAGCGGCGGCTTTGTGGTCGATGGCTGATCCGTCGGGCATGCCGGCAGCTTGACCACTTCACCGGGAGGCGGGGCCTCCCACCAGACCCAGCCGTCACATGGCACCTTCCGATCATGCTCCATGTAGAAATTGTTGTAGTAGAAGTGGGGACCGACCGTCGATAAGGAGTCGTGATAGGTATAGCTCTTCGGGTCGAATGGGAGCTTTCCGTCCTTGACTGGGACCGCACCATGGCCCCTGTGGGCATGGCCGCCCTGTTCGGACCCGCTATCTGCGTTTCCCTTCTTTCCGCCTTTATTGTTGCCAGCGATGGAGCCATAGCCGCCGGTCAGGGTCGTGCCCCAGTAGATGCCGGAGTTCCCGCCTCCGCCCTGCAAGGTCTGGTCCAAATAGGCCTGCTCGAGTGCCGATAATGCCATGATCCGATTTCCTCCCGTGATCATCGCAATCATCTTCTGCGGACGATCCGCATGCTTGCAATGATACTTTATTGCAATTGCAATCGAGGATTGCATGGAGCAGTGGCAGTGCCTGCACGATGCTCATTCAGGGAATTTTCACGGGTCGCCGCCATTCTATGGGTGGAGCACTCCCATGCGTATCGATCTTCTGGCCGGCGCGTCCTATAACCCGGCTGTCATGCCTTCCCCCGTTCCCACGATTCTCGTCTTCGATTCCGGCCTTGGTGGCCTGACGGTGTTTTCCGAGGTCCTGAAAGCCCGTCCCGATGCCCGCTTCATTTATGCGGGGGACGATGCGGGTTTTCCGTATGGACGGCTGAGCGAGACGGCTCTCACCGCCAGGGTCCTCGCGGTGATGGAGCGGCTGATCGGCCTCTACGATCCCCAACTCGTGGTGGTGGCCTGCAACACGGCTTCGACGGTCGTGCTGCCGCCCCTGCGCGAGCGCTTTTCCGTGCCCTTCGTGGGCACCGTGCCCGCCATCAAGCCCGCGGCGCTCGCGACCCGGACGGGCTATGTGACCGTGCTCGCCACGCCCGGCACGGTGGCGCGGGACTATACCCGTGATCTCATCGAAACCTATGCGGGCGGCTGCAAGGTCAACCTCGTGGGGTCACGCGGCCTGGCGGGCTTTGCCGAGGCGGAGCTGGCCGGGCTGCCGGTCTCCGACGAGGACCTGCTGGCCGAGCTCAGGCCCTGCTTCGTCGAGGACGGGAGAGGGCGGACCGATGTGGTGGCCCTCGGCTGCACCCATTATCCGCTGCTGCTGCCCCGCCTCCGGACGCTTGCGCCCTGGCCCGTCGCCTGGATCGATCCCGCCCCGGCCATCGCGCGCCGGGTGACGCAGCTCATCGGCCCGCCTGTTCCGGGGCACGAGGCTGACGAGAACGAAGCGATCGCGGTCTTCACCAGCGGGGCCGGCATGACTTCGGCCTTCCGGGAGGCCTTGCGCGACAAGGGGTTGCCGCTTGTGACCGTCGAGGACATGCCGCTCCTCCAAGGGTGAGGCCGCGAGGGGTGACCTCGATTGACTTCCGGCCCGTTTTCTCATACATCCCTCCCGTTCACGCGGTCCTCACGGGCCGCGTAACTTTTTACGCTCCCGTGGCCCGGCTTCCGGCCGGCCTGTCGTCCCGCAAGGGAAGAGGAGGGCGCGTTCCTCGCAAATTCGACAACAAAGAGGAACAGCGATGTCGAAGCGCATTCAGGCCAAGCACAAGCTTGACCGCCGCATGGGTCAGAATATCTGGGGCCGCCCGAAGAGCCCCGTGAACCGCCGCGAATACGGCCCCGGCCAGCACGGCCAGCGCCGCAAGGGCAAGATGTCTGACTTCGGCACGCAGCTGCGCGCCAAGCAGAAGCTGAAGGGCTACTACGCCAACATCACCGAGAAGCAGTTCCGCCGCTACTACGCGGAAGCCATTCGTCAGAAGGGCGACTCCGGTGAGAACCTGGTCGGTCTGCTCGAGCGCCGTCTCGACGCGATCGTGTATCGCGCGAAGTTCGTTGCGACCCCCTTCGCCGCTCGTCAGTTCGTCAACCACGGTCACGTGAAGGTCAACGGCCGCCGCGTGAACATTCCGAGCTATCTCGTGAAGGCCGGCGACGTGATCGAGGTGAAGGACAAGTCCAAGCAGCTCGAGGTTGTGGTGGTTGCGTCCCAGCTCGCCGAGCGTGACGTTCCGGACTACATCGAAGTCGATCACTCCAAGATGACGGCCCGTTTCACCCGCGTCCCGACCCTCTCCGAGGTGCCGTACCCGGTGCAGATGGAACCGAACCTCGTGATCGAGTTCTATTCGCGCTAATTCGCGAAGCAAAATCTCAGACTGGAAAGGCCGCCCAATGGGCGGCCTTTTTGTTTTCGGATGGGGTTCCTTACTGCTGCGGGCCGGAGCCCATGCCGCCAGGACCCATTGGTCCGTGATGGCGCATCATCTCGGCATGGCGTCCGTGACGGCCCTCCCGGCCGCCGCGCCCCTGCCGTCCGATGCCGTCGTTCACGGCTTCACGCAGGAGGCGCGGAGCGATGCGCTTCTGGTCTTCGCTGAACGTGTCCCACAGGGGACGCAGGGCCTTCGCGAGGGTCGCGGAGGTCTGCGCGCGCTCCGCCTGCATGGTGCTGCGCTGCTCCAGGCGCTGCATGAAGTCCGTCGAGCGGCGCTGCTCGCGATTCTCCCGGAACTGCGTCATGCGCGTGTAGCGCTGGCTGGCGGCGTCACGGATGGCGCTTTCCACCGGACCCCAGAGCTTTTCCTGGTCGCCATTGAGCTTTAGGCCGGCCTTGATCGCCGCAACGCGGGCATCGACGAGACGGTTGAAGTCGTCCTGGGACAGGCGGGGGCGACCCTGCTGGCCCTGATCCTGCGTCGCAGCCGGAGGCGTCGTGGCGGCCGGGGCCTGGGCGAAGGCGTACGTCCCGACTCCGGCGAGCAGGGCGGCGGCAGTGGCGAGGGTGGCGATCTTTTTCATCGGGTTATCTCCTCCGTGAACATCGATGCAAGGAGAATGCATCAGCCACGCTATCGGCAGGATGACCCGCGCATGAACTTTTCGTCATCTTCCGAGAAACGGTATCCACCCCTGTCGTGACGGTGTGCCGTGCCGCACCGAATTCCTTCGAAGCCTGAGCCAGATTGCCTGCGTCATTCGATCCGTCACCGAAAGGATCCGTCAATGTTACGCAAGGCTATTACATTGTTTTAGGAAATGTTATATAGCGAATCGATCCCGTGAGACGAGGGCATCACGAACCCGATGCTCTCAACGGCAAATGCCAACAACAATCCAGCAGGAGAGAGGAGCCGGTCGTGGAAGGAGCCGTCGCGCCAGCGCTGTCCAAAGGGCGTGAACCGCGTGCCACGCGGTGGGCTCTGATCGCCGGCTGCGTGCTTGCCGCAATGGCCCTCCTGGGCAGCGCGGCCTCGGCGCGCAAGCCAGTGGTCAAGGCCGCTCCCGAGTTGCTGCAGGAGACGGGGCTCTATACCGACTTCGCCCGGCATCAGGTGGATCCGCGCCACCTGGAATTCTCGCCGCAATATCCGCTCTGGTCAGACGGGGCGGCCAAGAAGCGCTGGATTTCCCTGCCGGCGCATGCGGCCATCAACGGTTCCAATCCGGACGCATGGGTGTTCCCGGCCGGAACACGGTTCTGGAAGGAGTTCTCCTTCGGCGGCCGCCGCATCGAGACCCGTTTCATGGAGCTGCAGGCCGACGGCACGTGGCTCTACGCCGCCTATGCCTGGAGTGAGGATCAGAGCGAGGCCCGCCTCGTCCCGGAGAGGGGCCGCTCGAAGGCGTACGATTTCGGCGGGGGCCGCTCGCACGTCATCCCGGGCATCAACGATTGCAAATCCTGCCACCAGGGGCATCCCTCGGAGGTGCTCGGCTTCAGCGCGCTCCAATTGTCGCCCGCGCGCGACCCCAACGCGATCCATGGTGAGCCGATGCCCGCGCCCGGCGTCGACCTGAACTACCTCGCCGACAACAAGCTGCTGAAGCGGCTCCCGCGGACCTTGCGCGACACGCCGCCGGTCATCCAGGCCGCGACGCCCGTCGAGCGGACGGCGCTCGGCTATCTCCACGGCAATTGCAGCCATTGCCACAACGATGTGGGTTCCATGCGGAATCTCGGCTTTTCGTTGCGGCATGTGCAGGGTCCGGCGTCGGGAACCGAGCGGACCATGGCGACGGCCGTCGGACAGCCGGTCAAAGGACATGTCCCAGGGCAGGCGCCCGATGCGACGCTGCGCATCGAGCCCCAGCACCCCGAACGCAGCGTCCTGCTGCAGCGCATGAGCTCCCGCAATCCCATCGTGCAGATGCCGCCCGTGGCGACCGTGATGACGGACGAGGAAGCCGTGCGCCTCGTCACTCAGTGGATTCGAGATCTGGAAGCCCCGGTTTCATCAGCCGAGGCACCCAGGAAAACCGCCCAACCAGAATGAGGGGTCAATGAAGAAAAGCCGTATCGTCATATTCGCAGCAGCCGTCGCTATGTCGGCCCCTGTGATCGCCTTCGCGCAGAGCAAGGCACCCGCCAAGAGCCAGCAGATCAAGCGCGGGGAGTACCTGGTGACCATTGCAGTCTGCAACGATTGCCATACGCCCCTGAAGATGGGGGCCAATGGTCCCGAGCCGGACATGTCGCGGATGCTGTCGGGGCATCCCCAGGACATGAAGCTGCCGCCGGCCCCGGGGCCGACCGGTCCCTGGATCGCCCATGGCGCCGCGACACTGACGGCCTGGGCAGGACCGTGGGGCGTCTCCTATACCGCCAATCTCACGCCCGACCCGGAGACCGGCGTTCTGCGCGACTTCACCGAGCAGCAGTTCATCCAGACGATGCGGACGGGTAAGCATCAGGGGCAGGGCCGGGCCATCCTTCCGCCCATGCCGTGGCCCTGGATCGGCAAGATGACGGATGAGGACCTGAAGGCGATCTACGCCTATCTGCGCCAGATCCCGCCGGTGAAGAACAAAGTTCCGGACCCGGTCCTCGCCACGCAATAAGCAAGCGATCGGATCCGATCCGAGCGGCAGCCCGACATCCTCCGAGATGTCGGGCTTTTCTATGCCAGTCGCTTGAGGAAGCCGGCGAAGCGCATCAGGCCTTCGGGCCAGGGGCCGTGCCCGCTCTCCGTGTTCAGGTGCCCGGCATCGCCCGCATCGACAATGGACGCGCCCCAGGCATAGGCGATGTCTTCCGCCTTGTCGTAGTCGCAATGCGGATCGGTGCGGCTTGCCACCAGCACCGAAGGGAAGGGCAGAGGATCGCGCGGGATCGGTGCGAAAGCGCGATCGATGGCGGGCATGAAATCGGGCCTCTCCACATCCGGCATGCTCACCAGAAAGGCCCCCTGCACCTTGTTGGGGGGGAGGAGCGGAGCGGCGTGGACGATGGCCAGGACGCCGAGGCTGTGGCCGACCAGCACGACCGGCTTTTCGGCGCGCTTCACATCCTGAGCGATCCGCTCGACCCACTTGTCCTTGTTGGGAGCGTCCCAGTTCTCCTGCTCGACGCGCCATGCGGTCGAGAGCTGGCGCTCCCACCGGCTCTGCCAGTGGTCGATGCCGGAATTTTTATGGCCGGGGACGATGAGGATGTCGCAATCGGAGGTTTTCATGCCTTCGAGATAAAGGCGGAGGCCTGCTCGTTCAAGCGCTGCGCTTCAACTCCATCCTCTCGGCCTCTTTGAGCGCGGCCTCCCGCTCTGCGATGTAGTCGCGGGTCAGGGGCACCACGTCGTTGCGCTTGGTCAGCTGGACCTGGAACACCACCGCATCCTGCCAGCGGAAGGCCGATTCCGACATAGCGAGGTAGCATTCCCACATCCGGCAGAAGCGCTCGTCGTAGAGCTTCAGAACCTCGTCCCGATGGGCCATGAAGCGCTCGCGCCAGGCCTGGAGCGTGTAGGCGTAGTGCAGGCGCAGGATCTCGACATCGGTGATCATCAGCCCCGCGCGCTCGACGGACGGCATCATTTCCGACAGGGTCGGCAGGTGGCCGCCCGGGAAGATGTAGCGGGCGATCCAGGGATTGGTCGGGTAGGGCGTCCCGGTGCGGCCGATGGTGTGCAGCAGCATCACCCCGTCGTCCTTCAGGAGCTTGCGGGAGGTCTGGAAATATTCGTCGTAGGACGCCAGGCCCACATGCTCGAACATGCCGACCGAAACGATGCGGTCGAAGCGCCCGCTCGTGGCGCGGTAATCCTCGAGCTCGAACTTCACCCGCTCGCCGATGCCCGCCGCGGCCGCGCGCTTGCGCGAGACGTCGAGCTGTTCCTCCGACAGGGTTACGCCCTTCACCGAAGCCGCACCGGCCACCCGTGCGAGATAGAGCGCCATGCCGCCCCAGCCCGAGCCGATATCGAGCACGCTGTGGCCCTGCTCCACCAGGAGCTTCGCCGCTATGTGCCGTTTCTTGGCGGCCTGGGCCTCTTCGAGGCTCGCATCCGGATGGTCGAAATAGGCGCAGGAATACTGCTTGTCGCTGTCGAGGAAGAGGGAATAGAGCCGCCCGTCGAGGTCGTAATGGTGGGCGACGTTCCGCTTGGAGCGGGTGGCGTCGTTCTCGCCGCGCCGCGTCAGCCATTGCCGGATCTTGCGCAGGCGGTGGAGGGGGAGATCGTCGAGCTCGCCGCGCGTATCCTGCAGCAGGAGCTGGAGAAGGCCCAGGATATCGCCTTCCTGGATGACGAGCCTGCCCTCCATGAACAGCTCGCCGAGCTTCAGCTCGGGATGGAGGCAAAGGGCCGTTTCGGCCGCGCTGTCCGTGAACCGGATCGCGACTTCCGGGGGGCCGCCATCGCCGAAGGTGAAATTCTGCCCTTTGGCGGTGGTCATCCGGAGGGTGCCCCGCTTCACGGCGCGCGCGAAAGCGGTGGCGAGGATCTTCTCTGACAGCATGGACCTAATCCCCGTGCCATTGATCGCCTGCACGGGGATTGTTGCGCTTTAGGCAAAAATGTCCAGAGCCGAGCTATGCCCCTGCGGAACCGAAGACCCGCGTAAAGATCGTGTCCACGTGCTTGAAGTGGTACCCCAAATCGAAACAGGTTTCGATCTCCTCGGGGGACAGGTACTTGGTCACGTCGGCATCGTTCTTGAGGAGGGTCAGGAAGTCGCCCTCGCCGCGCCAGACCGGCATGGCGTTGCGCTGGACCAAGCGATAGGCGTCCTCGCGGGAGGCGCCCTTCTGGGTGAGGGCCAGCAGAACGCGCTGCGAGTGCACGAGGCCGCCGAGGCGGTCCAGGTTTTTCTGCATGTTCTCGGGATAGACCACGAGCTTGTCGATGACGCCCGTGAGGCGCGCCAGTGCGAAGTCGAGGGTTACCGTCGCATCGGGGCCGATCATGCGCTCGACGGAGGAATGCGAGATGTCCCGCTCGTGCCAGAGCGCCACGTTCTCCATGGCGGGCAGCGCATAGGCGCGCACCATGCGGGCAAGGCCTGTGAGGTTTTCCGTGAGCACCGGGTTGCGCTTGTGCGGCATGGCGGAGGAGCCCTTCTGGCCCGCCGAGAAATATTCTTCCGCTTCGAGGACTTCGCTGCGCTGGAGGTGGCGCACTTCCGTCGCCAGGCGCTCGATGGAGGAGGCGATCACGCCCAGCGTCGCGAAATACATGGCGTGACGGTCGCGCGGGATGACCTGTGTCGAGACGGGCTCGACCTGCAGACCCATCTGCTCGGCCACGTATTCTTCCACGCTCGGGTCGATATTGGCGAAGGTGCCGACGGCTCCCGAGATGGCGCAGGTGGAAATCTCCCGCTGCGCCTCGATCAGGCGCAGCTTGCAGCGCTCGAACTCCGCATAGGCCTGGGCGAGCTTGAGGCCGAAGGTGGTGGGCTCCGCATGGATGCCGTGGGAGCGCCCGATGGTCGGCGTCATCTTGTGCTCGAAGGCGCGGCGCTTGATGGCGGCGAGCAGTTCGTCCATGTCCCGCAGCAGGATGTCGGTGGCGCGCGCGAGCTGCACGTTGAAGGTGGTGTCCAGCACGTCCGAGGAGGTCATGCCCTGGTGGACGAAGCGGGCCTCGGGGCCCACGATCTCGGCCAGATGGGTCAGGAAGGCGATGACGTCGTGCTTCACCTCGCGCTCGATGGAATCGATGCGCTCCACGTCGAAGGTGGCCTTGGAGCCCATCTCCCAGACCTTCTCCGCCGCGTCCTTCGGCACCACGCCGAGGTTGGCGAGCGCCGTGGTGGCATGGGCCTCGATCTCGAACCAGATGCGGAACTTGGACTCGGGCGACCAGATGGCCACCATCTCGGGACGGCTGTAGCGGGGAATCATTGCTCTTCTCCAGCGGGCAAGACGCGATGCTCAACGAAACCGTTGGAAACCGTTGCCTTTCCGCCTTTGAGGGGCGGCGCCAACGGTCGGGAGAACGGTTCCAGGGACGATTGAGTGGTGACTATGTGATGACCGTGGCGATGACAAGCCTCGTGGGCTCTCGGCGTGCCGATGCCGTATCCTCGAAAGCCATCCAAGTGCTTGTTCTTCGGGCTCATTCGGAGCGGGTCCTGAAATGTGGGGCCCTTCGACAAATTCGTTCGTGCCGCCCCTGGATGCTCGTTCCTCCAACTGGGCTTTCTCTGATGGCGCCGCCACCGGCATCCCGGGGAAAGGCCCGTTTGGGCTATGCGAGGCCATCGTGCGGATGATTGACGGAACAACGAAGGGAGGCCTTCGTTGGGGTGCATGCCTCGGTATTACCGCCATATCCGCCAAGGCGAACAGATCATCGAAGATCCGGAAGGCGTCGAGCGCCCGAACCTCAACGCCGCCCGGGCCGAGGCCCTTGCCAGCATTCGGGATCTTCTCGGCGCGGTCATTCGACAGGGAAGTGACGATTGGCTCGACGATGCCCTCGTCATCACGGACGAGGCGGGGCGGGAATTGATGACGATCCCCTTCGTCGAGGCCCTGCCTCCGCGCCTGCAAAGGGCCTTGCTTGCTGCAGCCTCCACTGACGCTACGTTCTCATCCAAACCATAATCTTTGGGGGGAACCACCATGTCCCACTCGCTGATCGGCAGGCTCGAACGGCACGGCCCTCTGACCGAGGAGGAGAAGGAGGTCCTTCGGCAGATTTCATCCCGAACGGCCCGCTACGAGCCGCGCCAGGACATCGTGCGAGAGGGCAGCAGCCCGCCCTACAGCAGCCTCATCATGTCCGGCTTTGCCATCCGCAACAACCATTCCCCTGATGGGAGGCGCCAGATTACCGCCTTGCATGTTCCGGGCGATTTCGCAGACCTGCACAGCTTTCTGCTCCACCCGATCGACGATGGGGTTGCGGCCCTCACCACCTGCACGGTGGCCATGGTGGCCCACAGCGACCTGAAGGACATCACGAAGAAGTACCCGTACCTGACCCGTGCGCTCTGGTTCACGACCCTCATCGATGCTGCCGTCCATCGGGCCTGGATGACGACGCTCGGACGGATGGAGGCGCGCGAACGTTTCGCGCATTTCTTCTGCGAGTTGCGGGACCGTCTCGATGCGATCGGTCTGACGCAGGGCAACAGCTACGAACTACCGATCACCCAGGAGGAGCTGGGGGACGCTTTCGGCACCAGCACCGTCCATGTGAACCGGGTGCTTCAGGACCTTCGCGCCGAGGGGCTGATCACCTCACGCGGCAAGACCCTGATCATCATCGACTGGCAGCGCCTCCAGCAGGTGGGGCAGTACAACCCCGACTACCTTCATGCACACCAGCAGCTCGAGCGGGATTGAGAATGGGAGCGTTCTCTTCCGCGCGGGTGATGTGCCCACGCGGCGGCATGATGGCCTTTCGACCTCAACGGGCTTTCGTAGCGGCCTCGCGAATGGCTGCCATGTTGGGCGCGTAGGCGTCGGGGCCGCCCTTGAACACGGCGGAGCCGGCCACAAGGACGTTGGCGCCTGCTTCCGCGACCAGCGGGGCTGTTTCGGGGGTGACGCCGCCGTCGATCTCGATGTCGATGTCCCGGTTGCCGACCATGGCCTTGATCCGCCGGAGCTTCGGGCAGACGGAAGGGATGAAGGCCTGGCCGCCGAAGCCGGGATTGACCGTCATGAGGAGGATCAGGTCCACGTCGTCGAGCACCGGCTCGATCGCGGCCTCATGGGTGCCCGGGTTGAGGACGATGCCCGCCTTCTTGCCGAGCTTGCGGATGGTCTGGAGGGACCTGTGCAGGTGGGGCCCTGCTTCCGCATGGATGCTGATGATGTCCGCGCCCGCCTTGGCGAAGGCCTCGAGGTAGGGGTCGACCGGGGCGATCATCAGATGGACGTCGAACGCCTTCGCGGTGTGGGGGCGAAGGGCCTTCACCACATCGGGGCCGATGGTGATGTTGGGCACGAAATGGCCGTCCATCACGTCGATGTGGATCCAGTCGGCGCCGGCGGCGTCGATGGCGCGGATTTCCTCGCCGAGCTTGGAGAAGTCGGAGGCGAGAATGGAGGGGGCGATGAGAAGCGGGCGTGTCATGGGACGCGCGGTAGCACGCGCTTTCCTCGACGGCAACGGGGTTTCGCGGATGTCATGATCCAATCCGATACCACTTGCCTGGGGAGAGGCGCTTCTCCCGCACGAATTGCATGGCGGCCTCTCTGGAAGGGGAGTAGAAGTCCTTCTGAAACGGAGCGAAAAGCTCCGCTCTCTCCGCGAGAGGAAACAACAGAGGCAGGGCTTCATGCGTAAGGATGTGGTTGTTCTTGGCGCCGGCATCGTCGGCGTGTCGATTGCCGTGCACTTGCAGAAACGCGGCCGGTCGGTCCTCCTCGTCGACAGGCGCAAGCCCGGTGAGGAAACCTCCTTCGGCAATGCCGGCCTCATCCAGCGCGAGGGCGTGTATCCCTACGGGTTTCCGCACGATTTCGGGGCGCTGCTGCGCTATGCCCTGAACAACACCATCGACGCCCATTATCACTGGAGCGCGCTTCCGAAGATCGCCCCGTTCCTGCTCCAGTACTGGATGCATTCCCGTCCGGCCCAGCACAAGGCGATCGCGCGCATGTACGCGCCGCTCATCGAGCGCAGCGTCACCGAGCACATGGCGCTGGCCGAGGAATCGGGCTCCACGCACCTGATCCGCCCGACGGGCTGGCTCAAGGTCTTCCGCGACGAAAAGACCCGGGACGAGCAGTTCCACGACGCGGAAGAGGTGAAGCGTGATTTCGGCGTGAATTTCAACGCTCTCGACACCAAGGGCGTCGCGGACAGCGAACCTCATCTGAAGGTCGAGACCAAGGGCGGCATTCACTGGACCGACCCGGCAAGCGTCTCCGATCCCCACGCGCTCACCATGGGCTATGTGGGCCTCTTCGAGCGCCTCGGCGGCGAACTGGCCGCAGGCGACGCCAAGACCCTGGAGGAAACCCCGACCGGATGGCGCGTCCAGACCGAGAAGGGGCCCGTGGAGGCGGACGCGGTGGTCGTCGCCCTCGGGGCCTGGGCCGACGTGGTGACGAAGCGTCTGGGTTACAATCTGCCGCTCGCGGTCAAGCGCGGCTATCACATGCACTACAAGCCGGAAGGCAACGCGGTCCTCAACAAGCCGACCCTGGATTTCGACCGCGGCTACTTCCTGGCCCCCATGGTGAAGGGCATCCGCCTCACCACGGGTGCGGAATTCGCCGTCCGCGATGCGCCCAAGACGCCGGTCCAGCTCGCCCGCGCCGAGCCGATCGCCCGCGAGTTCTTCCCGCTCGGCGAGAGGGTCGATCCGGAACCGTGGATGGGCATGCGCCCCTGCACGCCGGACATGATGCCGATCATCGGCAAGGCCCCCCGCCACAAGAACCTGTGGTTCGGCTTCGGCCACGCCCATCACGGCCTGACCCTCGGCCCCGTCACGGGCCGCCTGCTCGCCGAAATGATCACGGGCGAGACCCCGGTGGTGGATCCGAAGCCGTACCGCGTCGAGCGGTTCTGAGAGTTCCCGTCATGCCCGGCCTTGAGCCGGGCATCCACGTCTTTATGCCAGGGCGGTTCTCAAGGCGTGGATGGCCGGGACAAGCCCGGCCATGACGAATTCAACTTAAATCTTTACGAGCCCGCCGAATCTGTCCTTCCAGGCGGGCAGCGCTCCATCGAAGGGCAGGGCGGTCGCCTCGTAGATGCCGCGGGCGATGGCGCGGGCGAGGCAGTCGCTCGCAAGCGCGCCGATCTCGATGAAGTCCGCCGCCTCGTCCTTCATAGGCTTGCGTCCGGTCGCGGCCGAGAAGACCGTGTCGCCGTCGAAGAGCGCATGCGCGAAGCGCAGGCCCTTGGCGAGGCCGTCATGGGACACGACCGCGAGGCGCTTGGCCTGCGCCTTGGTGAGGACCGCGTCCGTAGCCACGAGAGCGATGGTCGTGGACAGGGGAGGAGGCGTCTGCCTGACGCGGCCCTTCCAGTCGAGCTTGCGCATCTCCGGCGTGATCCGGGGCGGGAGCCCCAGGCCGCCAAACTCGCGGTCCTCTTCGAAAGCCCCGGCCCAGAAATGGGGCCCGTCGCCGATCACGGTCGAGGCCAGGGCGTTGACGATGACGAGCGCGCCGACCGTGTGGCCCGCGCCCGTCACGGCGCTCGCCGAGCCGAGGCCTCCCTTCAGGTCGACAGTCGTGGCGCCGTATCCGCCCCCGGCCGTGCCGAGAGAGAAATCGAGATCCGCGGCCTTGGCGGCGTCATAGCCGAGCTCGCGATAGGGCGGGAAACGGCCCCAGTCCTTGTTGCCGCCATTGAGCAGGTCGAAGGTGATCGCCTGTGGGACGAGAGGCACGAGTGCGGAGCCGACCGCAAAGCCGATGCCTTTCTCCCTTAAATACGCCTGCACCCCGCTGGCCGCGTCGAGGCCGAAGGCGGATCCTCCCGAAAGGACGATGGCGTTGACCCCGGCCACGGCCTTGTCCGGTTCGAGCAGATCCGTCTCCCGCGTGCCCGGAGCGCCGCCGTTGACGGCGTAGGAGGCCACGGCGGGCTCGTCGAACAGCACGGCCGTGACGCCCGAGGCGAGAGCCGCGTCTTGGGCGTTGCCGACCCGAAGGCCCGCGACGTCGGTGATGAGATTGCGCAAATCCGTCATCCCTCAAGGCAACCTCAAAACGGCCGGCTTCACAAGCAGGCGAGCCCTGCTTCCACCGGCTTTCTCCCTTGTCCGGAAAAGGCTAGAAGGCGTCATGCTCAGTGTTTCCTTTCCTGCCGCGGCCCTCGGCGGCCTGATCAGCTTTCTCAGCCCGTGCGTTCTGCCGCTGGTGCCGCCCTACCTGTCGTTTCTCGCAGGCACGACCTTCGACCAGCTCCACGCGGGCGATGACCGGGCCGTGCGCCGCCGCGCGGTCCTGGCCGCCCTGCTCTTCGTGGCCGGGTTCGCGACCGTGTTCGTGCTTCTGGGCGCGACGGCGTCCGCGCTGGGGCAGGTGATCCGGCAATATCTCGATGTCCTGAGCACCATCGCAGGCATCGCCATCATCGTGATGGGCCTGCACTTCCTTGGAATCTTCCGGATCGGCCTGTTCTACCGGGAGGCCCGGTTCTCGGTCGAGAAACCGGTCGGGCTCTGGGGCGCCTATGTGATGGGCCTCGCCTTCGCCTTCGGCTGGACGCCCTGCATCGGACCGGTCCTCGCCGCAATCCTGGCGGTCGCCGGATCGGAGAACAGCGTCTCCTATGGCGCCATGCTGCTCGCCGCCTATTCGGCGGGGCTCGGCATCCCCTTCCTGCTCGCCGCCTTCGCCATGAAGCCCTTCGTCGCCCTTCTCAAACGCATGCGCTCCCGCTTCGGGCTCGTGGAGAAGGTCATGGGCGTCCTGATGATCCTCACCGGCATCGCCTTCCTGGCTGGCTGGATCACCAACATGTCGTTCTGGCTGCTCGAGACGTTTCCGGTTCTGGGAACGCTGGGTTAGCGCCTTCCTCCGCGAAAAGGGGAGGCGCTTTCGACATCACAGGAAACGGGTCGCGCTCTTGCGGGAAGGGACGCACATGGGATGGGTCTGACCAAGGAGACCATCCATGACGTTTCAAATGCGCGGCCTCGAGGCCGAAACCTTCGCGCCCCTGTTCCAGCTCAGTGACGGAGAGCTTCAGGCTCTCGGCGCACAGCGGGTCCTTGCGGACGAGGCCGATGCCTTTCCCTGCCGCATCTCGTTGACGCGGGTGGCCGTGGGGGAGGAACTCCTCCTCGTCAACCATGTCCACCAGCCCTCGCCCTCGTCGCCCTATCGCGCCAGCGGGCCGATCTTCGTCAGCCGCTCGGCCTCGGCCGGTCATTACCGGGGCGAACTCGCTCCCATCCTCAGGGACAGGCTCCTGTCCCTGCGCGCCTATGATGGGGCAGCCCTGATCGTCGATGCGGAGGTGGCGGAGGGCGATGCGGTCGTGAGGGTGATCGAGCGCTTTCTGGCCGATCCTAAGGTGGCGCACGTGGATGCGCATTTCGCCCGGCGCGGCTGCTTCGGGGCTCGCATCGAGCGCGCCTGAGTTCAGGTCGTGACCGTGTGCCCGGCCCTTGTGAGCGCCTCGACGGCACGGTCCAGATCGCTCGCTTTCACGAGCACGTAATCGGTGCTGAACGTGGACGAGGCGAAGATGCCGATGCCCGCTTGCGCGAGAGGGGCGAGGACGGAGGCGAGAATCCCGGCGACGCTGAAGTCGAAGGCCTGCAGGATGCGAAGGCATCGCCAGCCCGAATCGACCTCGGCATGGCCGGGAGCCTGCTCGAGAGGGCAGACCATCGTCGTTTCCTCGACGGCCTGGACGAGCAAGGAGAACGAGCCGGGCGAAGGGGAGGGCGCGGCAGCGCCCGCGGGAAGGCGGCAGACCGCATAGGGGCTCTCGAGGAGTTGCAGAGTCAGGACTGGCATGATCGTTCCCGGGCGCGTGCTTCCATGAAAAAACCCGCCCTGTCGCCAGGGCGGGTCCGTTTGGTCGGCTCGAGGCCGATCGATTACATGTTCATCTCGTTGCCGGTGTAGTCGATCTTGCCGTCGGCGCCCTTCTTCCAGACATACATGACGTAGTCAGGACGGGTGATGTCGCCCTTCTTGTCGAAGGTGAGATCGCCGATCACGGTCTTGAAGGGCTTGCCGGCCTTCATGGCGTCGGCGACCTTCTTGCCGTCGGTGCTGCCAGCCTGCTTCGCAGCTTCGGCCAGAACCTGGGCCGCAGCGTAGGAGTACAGGGTGTAAGCCTCGGGCTCGTAGTTCTTCGCGCGGAACTTCTTGACGACTTCCTGAGCCGCCGGGTTCTTGCGCGGATCGGGAGCGAAGGTCATCAGGGTGCCTTCGGCGCCCGGGCCGGCGATGGAGGTGAACTCCGCCGACACGATGCCGTCACCCGACATGAGCGGGGCGTTCAGGCCCTGGTCGCGCATCTGGCGGATGATGAGGCCAGCTTCCGTGTGGAGGCCGCCGTAATACACGACGTCGACGCCGGCCTGCTTCAGCTTCGAGACGAGAGCCGAGTAGTCCTTCTCGCCCGGGTTGATGCCTTCGTAGACGACTTCCTTCAGGCCCTTCGCGTTCATGGCCTTCTGGGTTTCGTCCGCGAGGCCCTTGCCGTAGGGGGTCTTGTCGTGGACAACCGCGACCTTCTTGCCCTTGAAGTTGTTGGCGAGGTAGGCGCCGGCGACACTGCCCTGCTGGTCGTCGCGTCCGCAGGTGCGGAAGGTGTTCCACAGGCCGCGCTCGGTGAACTGCGGGTTGGTCGAAGCAGGCGAAACCTGGACGATGCCGGCTTCCTCATACACGGAGGAGGCGGGGATCGAGACGCCGGAGTTGAAGTGGCCGACCACGAACTTCACGCCTTCGGCCGCGAACTTGTTCGCCACCGACACGCCCTGCTTGGGATCGGACACGTCGTCGCCGACGACGAGTTCCAGCTTCTGGCCATTGATGCCGCCAGCGGCATTGATGTCCGCAACAGCCTGCTCGACGCCGTTCTTCAGCTGCGCGCCGAAGGCCGCGTTCGGGCCGGTGATGGGGCCTGCGACGCCGATCTTGATCTGCGCGCTGGCTGCGCTGGAGAAGGCGAGGCCAAGACCAAGCGCCACGCCGGTCAACAGCAGTTTTTTCATGAGGTCACTCCTCTGGTGGTTTTATTAGGCCCCTCTTCCTCAGGAGCCGGTTTGACGGGAAACCCGTCATCCAAGGTAACATCATGCCGTTTTTTAAGCGGTTGTCACCTGGGAATCTTTTGAGCCGGCGCAGCGGTCCTAAAATTGGAAATTCCCTTTAGGGTCAATCCGTTGCTCCGCTTTCTTCATAAGTGCGCCGGACATGCGGGAAGCCGGTCCCATCTGTCCGTACGCAACGTTAACCCTTCGTCGCAGCTGCCTTTTCCCGCCAGGAGAACGGGCCGCTCCGCTCATAGAGCCAGCGGTACTGGGTGGTCATCATCCGGGCGCGGCGATACTGGAAGCCGAGCGAGCCGATGATCAGCATGACGATCGTATCCACAGCGTAATAGTGGACCGACAGCAGCGTCCCGCCGAACAGGGCGAAGTGGATGAAGCGCACCGCCGCCCCGAGGATGAACAGGTACAGGATGAGCATCCAGAACGGACGCCAGGTCAGGGCGATAGCCCGCCCGGTCATCCAGGCCGCCCAGCCGCCCATGATCACGGTGATGAGAAGAAAGAGCCAGATCGAAGGCTCTTCGTAGAGAATGCCCTGCATCAGTGATGCCCTCCTTCGAGATAGGCCGCCCGGACCTGCGGATCCTCCAGCAGTTCCTTGCCGGTGCCGCTCATGGTGATGTTGCCCGTCACCATCACGTAGCCGCGGTGAGCAAGCTTGAGGGCGTGGTAGGCGTTCTGCTCCACGAGGAACACGGTCATGCCGTCCTTCTCGTTGAGTTCCTTGATGATCGTGAAGATCTGCTTCACGATCAGGGGCGCGAGGCCCAGCGACGGCTCGTCCAGGAGGAGGAGCTTGGGGCGGCTCATGAGTGCGCGGGCGATGGCCAGCATCTGCTGCTCGCCGCCCGAGAGGGTGCCGCCGCGCTGCTGCAGGCGCTCCTTCAGGCGCGGGAACAGGGTGCAGACCCGTTCGAGATCCTGGTTGAAATGGGCGAAGCCGTTGATCGAGGCTCCCATCTGCAGGTTCTCGAAGACGGTCATGCGCGGGAAGATGCGCCGCCCTTCTGGGGATTGGGCGATGGACAGCTGGGCGATCTCGTGGGTCGGCATCTTGGTGATGTCGCGGCCCGCATAGGTGATCGTGCCTTCCCGCGCCCGCGGGTTGCCGAAGATCGTCATCATCAGCGTCGACTTGCCGGCGCCGTTGGCGCCGATCAGCGTGACGATCTCGCCTTCGTGGACGTCCATGTCCACGCCCTTGAGGGCGATGATGTTGCCGTAATAGGTCTTGACGCCCCGCACGCTCAGGAGCGGCTGACGGCCCGCATTGAGCGCGGTCTGTTGAATGCTTGCTCCAGCGGTCATGCGCCGATCTCCGCTACGACTTGCTGCACCTCTTCCTCATCGGCCACGCCGAGATAGGCGGCGATGACCCTGGGATCGTTCCGCACCTCGATGGCCGGGCCATCGGAGATTTTGGTGCCGTAATCGAGCACCACCACGTGATCCGAGATCTCCATGACGACGGACATGTCGTGTTCGATCAGGATGATGGAGGTGCCCTGATCCTTGCGGATCGAGAGCAGGAGCTCGTTCAGCTCCAGCGACTCGCGCGGATTGAGGCCCGCCGCCGGCTCGTCGAGGCAGAGCAGGAGCGGATCCGTGCACATGGCGCGGGCGATCTCCAGGCGGCGCTGGTCGCCGTAGGGCAGGTCGCCGGCCGGATCGTCGGCCCGGTGCGTGAGACGGGTCTTCTCAAGCCAGAACTTCGCCTTCTCGATGGCTTCCCTCTCGGCCTTGCGGTAGCCGCCGATTCCGAGAACGCCGAGGAACGTGAAGCCGGAGGCGATCATCAGCGGGTTGTGCTGCGCCACCAGCAGGTTCTCGAGCACGGTCATGCCGGAGAACAGGCGGATGTTCTGGAAGGTGCGCGCCACCTTGGCCTTCCAGTTGATGTCGAAGCCGGGGAGCCTCTCCAGCAGCAGGTGGGAGCCGTCGGGCTTGCGCAGCGCGAGCATGCCTTCCGTCGGCTTGTAGAAGCCGGTGATGCAGTTGAAGACGGTCGTCTTGCCCGCACCGTTCGGACCGATGAGCGCGGTGATGTCGCCGCGCCCGGCCTGGAAGGAGAGGTCGTTGACGGCGACGAGGCCGCCGAAGCGCATCGTGAGATGCTGTACGTCGAGGATGGGATCCTTCAGCCAGCGCATTAGCCGTGTCCTTCCTTCACGAGCGAGCCCGAAATGGCCTTGCGCTCTTTCAAGATCACCGAGGGTTCACGTTCCGAGATCAGGCCGCGCGGACGCCAGACCATCATCGCCACCATGCCGGCGCCGAAGATCAGCAGGCGGTACTCGTTCGGATCGAAGCCCTCGCCGAACACGGCCTTGAGGAAGGTCAGGTTGCGCAGGACCTCGGGGCCGCCGACGAGCACGATGGCCGCGATGGCGACGCCGATCTGGGAGCCCATGCCGCCCATGACCACGATGGCCAGGATGATCGCCGATTCCAGGAAGTTGAAGCTCTCCGGGGAGACGAAGCCCTGGCGGACCGCGAAGAACGAGCCCGCGAAGCCGCCGAACATCGCGCCGATGGCGAACGCCGTCAGCTTGGTGTTGGTGGTGTTGATGCCGAGCGAGCGGCAGGCGATCTCATCCTCGCGCAAGGCTTCCCAGGCGCGACCCACGGGCAGCTTGCGCAGGCGCATGGTGACGAAGTTCGTCAGCAGCGCGAGCGCCAGGATCAGGTAATAGAAGAAAATGATCCTGTGCATGCCGTTGAATTCGAGCCCGAAGGTCGCCGCGAAGCCGCCTTCACCCGCACTGAACGGGATGCCGAAGAAGGTCGCGCGCGGGATCGAGGAAATGCCGGCGGCGCCGTTGGTCAGGTCCACCCAGTTGATGAGAACGAGGCGGATGATCTCACCGAAGGCCAGCGTCACGATGGCGAGATAATCGCCGCGCAGGCGCAGCACCGGGAAGCCCAGGATCATGCCCCAGAAGGCGGCGAGGATTCCCGCGAGCGGCAGGCAGATCCAGAACGACAGCCCGAAGGTCGTCGACAGGAGGGCATAGGAATAAGCGCCGACCGCATAGAAGGCGACGTACCCTAAGTCGAGAAGGCCCGCGAGGCCCACCACGATGTTCAGGCCCCAGCCGAGCATCACGTAGGTGAGGATCAGGATTCCGAGATCGATCCAGTAGCGGGATTCGTTCAGCCCGCCCTGAATGAGATAGATCAGGACCGGGAAGGCGATCGCCACGCCCAGGAAGAAGGGAATCGCGAATTTCGAGACGTGCTGGAACGCGCTCGGCTGGGCGTGCACGAGTTCCGTCGCCTGTCTGGGGCTGGGAATCGCCTGCCGGTAGGCGCGCGTCGCGGTGAAGGCATGAACCAGAAGGCGCATGCCGAACACGAGGGCGGTGACGATCAGGGCGAGGCCCCAGCGGGAGGCGATGAACAGATCGGCTCCGCTCTGCTCCGTCTTGAAGGACAGGATCGGAATGGACAGGCCGAAGGTGATCAGGGCCGTTTTGGAGGCGTCCTTGAGAGCGGCCGTCAGGTCGAATGTTTTCGTGACGGTTTCCGTCTGGGACGTCGTGGTGATGGAAGGAGCGTTCATGCTCGCTGCTCCTTAAACCTTCTCGACCTCAGGCCGTCCGAGAATACCGGAGGGCATGAAGATCAAGACGATGGCCAGGATCGAGAAGGCGGCCACGTCCTTGTACTCGATCGAAAAGTACGCCGACCAGAAAGTCTCGATGAGACCGATGATCAGCCCGCCGAGAACCGCGCCCGGCAAGGAGCCGATGCCGCCGAGAACCGCTGCGGTAAAGGCCTTGACGCCCGGCACGAAGCCGTCGGCGAAACTCACGACGCCATAATACAGCAGATACATGGTGCCAGCGACGGCCGCGAGCGACGCACCGATCACGAAGGTGAGCGAGATCGTGCGGTCCACGTTGATGCCGAGGAGGGCGGCCATCTTGCGGTCCTGCTCGCAGGCGCGCTGGGCGCGGCCGAGCGACGTCTTCTGGACCACGTACCAGAAGATCGAGAGCAGGACGGCGGTCATCACCATGATGATGATCTGCTTGTAGGAGATGGCCACGTTGTACCCGCTCTCCCCCTGGAACAGGACGATCACGTCGCGGATCATGGGAGGCGTCGGCTTGTTGCGCGCGCCCTGGGCGACCTGAACGAAGTTGGAGAGGAAGATCGAGACGCCGATGGCCGAGATCAGCGGCGCCAGGCGGAACGAGCCGCGAAGGGGCCGATAGGCGACCCGCTCGATCGCCCAGCCCCACAGGGAGGTGAGCACCATCGCGATGATGAGCACGATGAAGAGCGCCAGCACGACCGACGAGATCCCGAGCCATGTCGTCAGGATCAAGAAGAAGATGAGCGCGATGAATGCGGAAAGCATGAAGACGTCGCCGTGGGCGAAGTTCACCATGCCGATGATACCGAAGACCATCGTATAGCCGATGGCGATGAGGCCGTAGATCGACCCCAGCGTCAGCCCGTTGATGAGCTGCTGCACAAAAATTTCCATGTCCTACCCTTAGCCCTCTGGAAGCGGGTCTTGCTTGGGAACGGCTCAGCAAAGCACGATGAGGGTGCGAGGCCAAGCCGGACGTTTGCTTAAGCGCGTCTGTAGCAAACGCTGTTTCATTCGACAACGGACTGTTATGTCTCGGATCTACAACTTTGATGGAATATGTAGCAGAGTCCGACCCGATAAAGGGCAGGCACGAACGCCGGCTTTCAAAGCCTTTCCTTGAGTCCCATATGCATCGCAACGGCCTTGTGCTCTGCTCGAAAGAGTGGGAGAGGCTTCTTGGAATAAAATGTTGAAGACTCCTGTCCCACTCGCCGAAACCGGTGCACATGGCCTCGATCCCGTCCTCTTCCGTGAGGGCATGAGCCGTGTTGTCGCAGCCGTCCACGTGGTCACCACCGACGGGCCCTCGGGCCTCGCCGGTTTCACCGCGACCGCCGTCACGCCCGTCACCGACAGTCCGGCCTCGCTTCTGGTCTGCGTGAACACGGCCGCCCGCTCGGCGCAGGCGCTGCTCGCCAACAGGGCGTTCTGCGTGAACGTCCTGGCCGCGTCGGATCAGGATCTGGCGGACGTCTTCGCCGGCCGCACGGAGCTGCACGGACCGGCCCGATTCTCGGCGGGCGAGTGGGACAAGCTCGTCACCGGCGCGCCTGTCCTTGCGACCAGCCTCGTCTCCTTCGATTGCCGCCTGAGCGATGCGCGGGTGGTCGCCACGCACCACGTCATCATCGGCGAGATTGTGAGCATCCGGCTCGGCGAGACGAATCCTGCGCTCGTCTATAAGGGGCGGCTCTATCACGAGTTGTGAGCGGCGCGCTCACGATCCTCGCGCCGGTCCCGGCGCGAAAGGACTCCAGCCTGTGATCTGCACGAGACCGTCGCTCGCCGCCACAACCATGTGTTTGCGGTGCTTGTGGACCAGGGTTCCCGGCCTGTAGCGGTGCGCCTCCCGCCAGCCCGAGGCTTCCCAAACGTACACGTAACGGGAATCGACGCGGCCGAAGGCCTCGATGGAGCCGAAGGCCCGGATGGTGCGCAGCACGTCCTCGACGCTTCCCGCCCAGTCGATCGTTCGTTCGGACTGGGTGATCCGCGGCCAGTAGGTGCCCGGGCCCTGCGGGCGTGCCTCGCGCCAAAGCCGGGGAAGATCCTCGGCCAACTGCGCGGCGATCTCCTTCGCGGCGATCTGGCACTTGGCGAGCAGAGTGTCGTGGGTTTCCTGCGGACTCAGGTTGAAATGCTTCTGAGCCAGAATGGGGCCCGTATCGAAAGCAGGCGCGAGAGCATGGGCCGTGACGCCCCATTCCGGAAGCCCGTCGAGAATCGCCTTGAAGAGAGGGTAGGGGCCGCGCCCGTCGGGAAGCGGCGAGGGATGGAAGTTCAACGCATAGGGCAGATGCTGCTCCCACCCCTTCACGAGCCACGGATAGCCCGCCACGACGAGAGCCTCGCAGCCCGAAGCCTTCAGCCCCGCGAGGTCGGCCGGGACGATCCGCGACATCTGAACCGGGATGCGCAGGGATCGGGCGCGGGCGACGGTGGTCTCGTTGAAATCGTAGATGCTGTCGCAGGGGCGACTGAACAGCTTCACGGGCTGCCAACCCTGGCCGATGAAGGTTTCGAAGACGTCCCCGAGAAAATCGATACCGGCGAAGGCGAAGCGCATTCCGGGTGAACTCCTCTCCGGCTGGGCGCTCAACGAAGGCACGTTCCTGTGCCCCTGCAGAGCATCGTCGTCAACCGGGTTTCAGTCCGGAACGATGGAGCTGGGCCGTTGACTCTAGTATATTGGAAATGCATTCTATCTTCATGGAAGGGACCTCCAACATCAACGCGCATCTCGCCGCCCGGCTCCGCGAATTGCGGATCGAGCGGGGTTTGACGCTCGATGCCTTGGCCGAGCGCACGGGCGTCAGCCGCTCCATGATCTCTCTCATCGAGCGTGAGGAGAGCAGCCCGACGGCGGTGGTTCTGGACAAGCTTGCAGCAGGGCTGGGCGTCACGCTCGCTTCCCTGTTCGCCGAGAAGGAGAGCGAGGTCGCGTCGCCCCTGGCCCGCCGAGCCGACCAGCGCGTCTGGCGCGATCCGGACAGCGGGTATCTGCGGCGCAACCTGTCTCCTCCGGGCTTCCCATCTCCTCTGGAACTCGTCGAGGTGGTCCTGCCGGCCGGCGCACGCGTGGCGTACGACACCGGTCGCCGCAGCGTGGGCGTCAGCCAGCAGATCTGGATCGTCGAGGGCGAGATCGAGCTGGGCCTCGGCGACGAGATCCATCGGCTGTTCGCCGGTGACTGCCTGTGCATGGACATCGAGCGGCCGACGGTCTTCCGCAATCCGTCCGGTGAACCGGCCCGCTACCTGGTGGCGCTGACCACCGACGCCAAGTCCTCGACCCGATGAGGAGGTTCCTTTGTGCGACACCGTCACGATCCGCACCCTGTCGCCGGGCGAAGCCGCCGGACAGGTCGAAGCCCTGTCCGAGGTTCTGATCGACTGCGTCGAGGGAGGCGCGTCCGTCAGCTTCATGCTGCCGATGACGCGGGACAAGGCGGAGTCCTTCTGGAGAAGGGTCGCCGATGGCGTCGCCTTCGGCGAGCGCATCCTGCTCGTGGCCGAGGCGGGCGGAGCGATCGTGGGAACCGTCCAGGTGATCCTCGATCAGCCGGAAAACCAACCTCACCGGGCCGACATCGCCAAGATGCTGGTGCATCGCAGGGCCCGGAGGCGCGGCGTCGGCGCGGCTCTCATGCAGGCCGCCGAGGACGCTGCCCGCCTGGCGGGCAAGTCGGTGCTCGTCCTGGATACCGTCACCGGAAGCGACGGGGAGCGCCTTTACGCCCGCCTGGGCTGGCAACGCGTGGGCGTCATCCCGAATTATGCCCTGTGGCCGCAGGGAGGCCTCTGCGACACGACCTACTTCCACAAGCAGATCACGCCCGCTTGAGCGCGGTGGATCGAGCCTTCCGGGCTCTTGCGGGAACCCGGAGCAATGATCAAGATTTAGCCTTGAGCATAGGGCAGGAGAGCGCCCTCTGATCGGGTGGATGCCTGCCTCTGGATCTCGAGATGAGAGAGGGAGTTCGCATGGCATCCAAGGATTTCATCCGGCAAATGGAAGGCTACGGGCTGACGACGGCTCAGATACTCTACCGGATGCCGGACCATCCGACGCTGCTTCAGACCTATATTTGGCAGGACTACGACCTGGCCCCGCGCTTCCCGGTCCTCATCGATTTTCTGGAATTCTGGAAACGGGAGCTGGCCGGGCCGCTGCACTCGGTCACGATCACGCACGCGCAGTTGATCCGCCCGGCCGAGTTCAGGGCCGTTTCGGGGGAGATCAACCTTCATTAGCGCGTCCCATCCTTGAGAAAGCGCATAGGATGGTACCCAAAAGTGCATTTCACTTTTGAGTCCGATGGGATAGAGAGGCTCGTCGCCTCGAACTGGCCAGGACTCCTTGTTTTCTAACGCTCGAACATCGCAAATCCTGCTTGCCCTTGCCTCCCAGCCGGGCGATCGCCTGACCGTACGCGACATCATGGCCGTCCTGCAGGACCGCGCCTTCGCTCTCCTCATCGTTCTGCTCGGTCTGCCGAACTGTCTGCCCATGCCGCCGCCGATCCCGCTGGTCTGCGGCCTGCTGCTGGCCCTGGTCGCCATCCAGATCCTTTTCGGCCGCGACGCGCCCTGGCTCCCTGGGGCGCTCTTGAACCGCTCTCTGGCCAGCGCGGACGTGGAACGGGCCGTGGCCCGGGCCATGCCGGCCTTCCGGAAGCTGGAGCGTTTCTCGCGGCCGCGCATGACCTTCCTCGACACGCCGCTCGCCATGCGCGTCATGGGCGCGATCATCCTGATCATGGCCCTGGGGCTCCTCTTCGCCCCTCCCTTCGTGGGGCAGATCCCGCTCGGCTTGGCCGTCTGCCTCGTCGGCCTGGGCCTCGTGGAGCGGGACGGCCTGGTCATCATCGGCGGGCTGATCGTCGGCTCCATCGGCATGGTGCTCAGCCTCGGCTTCGTCTACGCCATCTTTACCGGGCTCGACACGTTCCTCTGAATAAAGGCCGTTCAGGCTCCCGGATCTCAGATGAGGCGCAGCCCCTTCAGGCTGGCGTGGCCCTCGCGGCTGACGATGATGTGGTCATGAACCGTGATGCCCAGAGGCTTCGCCACGTCGATGATCTCCCGGGTCATCTTGATGTCGGCGGAGGAGGGGGTGGGATCGCCCGAGGGGTGATTGTGCACCAAAATCAGGGCGGAGGCGGAGAGCTCGAGGGCCCGCTTCACCACCTCTCGGGGATAGACCGGGGTATGGTCCACGGTTCCCGATTGCTGCACCTCGTCGGCGATCAGCGCATTGCGCTTGTCGAGGAAGAGCAGGCGGAACTGCTCCTTGTCCATGAAGGCCATGGCCGTGCGGCAGTAATCGAGCACCGATGCCCAGGATGACAGAACCGGCCGCTTCGCCACTTCGCCCCTGGCCAGGCGGCGGGCCGAGGCCTCGACGATCTTCAGGTCGGCCACGACCTTCTCGCTGATTCCCTCGACCTCCAGGAGACGCCCGGGGGAGGCCGTCAGAACCTCGGCGAAGGTGCCGAAGCGCCGGAGGAGGTCCTTCGCCAGCGGCTTCACGTCGCGGCGGGGAATGGAGCGGAAGAGCACCAACTCCAGGAGCTCGTAATCCGGCAGCGCATCGCCGCCGATCTCCATGAAACGGGCGCGCAGGCGGTCGCGATGGCCGTGATAATGGGGAGTGTCGTCGCCGCTCATGCTGGCAGGAATCTTCGCTCTCTGACAAAGGAACGAAGAAGCTTTAGCTCAGCGGCGATAAGATACAAAGTTGCTTTATGGCTTCATGCTCAGCCAAGATTGTACGGTGGCTTGTCCAGCCCCTTGGGCGAGTAGGTGAAGACCTCCACCCCGGTTTCCGTCACGCCGACCATGTGCTCGAACTGGGCCGACAGGGAACGGTCGCGGGTCACGGCGGTCCAGCCGTCAGCGAGCACTTTCACCTGCGGTCTGCCCAAGTTGATCATGGGCTCGATGGTGAAGAACATGCCCGGTTCCAGCACCACGTTGTAGGCCGGCTCCACATAATGGAGGATCGTCGGGGAGGCGTGGAAGGTCTTGCCGATGCCGTGGCCGCAGAAATCGCGCACGACGGAGCAGCGCTCGGCCTCCGCATAGGCCTGGATGGCGGCCCCGATGTCGTTGGTGGTGGCGCCCGGCTTCACGACCGCGATCCCGCGCAGGAGGCATTCGTAGGTGATCTCGCAAAGGCGCTGTGCTCGGCGGGGCACTTCGCCCACATAGTACATGCGGCTCGAATCGCCGTGCCATCCGTCCAGGATCAGGGTCACGTCGACATTCATGATGTCGCCGTCCCGCAGGGGCTTGTCGTTGGGGATGCCGTGGCAGACGACGTGGTTGATCGAGGTGCAGATCGTCTTGGTATAGCCGCGGTAGTGCAGGCAGGCCGGATAGGCGCCGTTGTCGCGGATGAACTCGAAAGCGAGCCGGTCGAGGTATTCGGTGGTCACGCCGGACTTCACATGCTCCGTGAGCATGTCCAGGCACTCGGCCACCATTCGCCCGGCGCGCCGCATTCCCTCGAAATCCTCGGGGCCATGAAGCGGGATATCGCCTGAGCGCTTGCGCTCGACAATGTCGGTCTCGGTCATTCTGGATCCTTGCTTTCAAGCCCGAATGTAAGGATCATCTTGCCCGGCGCAAGCAAGGATCCTGGTTCGATGGCTTGCGAATAAGCCTCAGGGGTGTCATGAGCAACCCTGTTCATCCGGTTTGGGCTTTGGATACTTCCGTAATGAATGACCCCCGTCCCTTCGGGACATTTGCGCCTTCAGGCCTCACCCGTTGGGTGATCGACCGCACGCGCGGTCTGCCGGGCGGCTGGGTGGCGAGGCGCATCGCCATGATGCTGCGCCGGGTGGTCATGAGGTCGCTCAAGGATCAGCCCCTCGATCTGGAGACCTTCGGGGTGCGCATGCGGGTCGTTCCCTACAAGAACGTCTGCGAGCGGCGGATTCTCTTTACTCCGCAATATTTCGACCTCGAAGAAATCAAGCTCATCGCCGCCCGCAACAGGCCGGGGTTCACCTTCGTGGACGTCGGCTCGAACGTGGGTTGGTATTCGCTCCTCGTGGCCCGGAAGGTGGACGCCTCCTCCCGGATCCTGGCCGTGGAGCCGCAGCCCGAGATTTTCGACCGGCTCATCCACAATATCCGCCTGAACCCCTTCGGGACGATCAAGGCGGTAGCCTGCGCCATCGCCGACAAGACCGGCGAGCTCACGCTCTTCCTCGACCCCCTCAACAAAGGCGAGGCGAGCCTCAAGATCGTGAATTCGAGCCAGACCGAGACGATCCGGGTGCCCGCCGTGACCCTGCTCGATCTCGCAAGTCAGGAGGGTTTCGCTCATCTCGACGCGGTCAAGCTCGACGTGGAGGGGGCCGAGGACCTGATCCTCGATCCGTTCTTCCGCGACGCCCCGGCCTCGCTCTATCCCGCGCTCCTCATCATCCCCGACGTTCCGGACCGCTGGCAGGTGGATGTGCCGAAGCTGCTGAAGGAAAAGGGGTATCGCAAGATCCTCCGGACGCGCATGAACCTGGTTTTCGAGCGGGCGTAGGACTTTCCCAACTCTCAGCATCATTCCCGGCTCAGGTCCGGGGACGGTCATGACGAGGGTATGACTGTGCGCCCTTATTGTTCCAACGGAGCCCTACCGCGGCGTGACGATCTCCACCGGCCGGTCGATGGTGACCTCCTGCGGCGTGATCCTGCAGACATAGGCATAGGATTCGACGCCTGACGCAAGGGCATGGCGGAACGCCTTGTCGTAGGCCGGGTCGATGTCGCGGGCCACATCGAAACGCTCGGCGTTCATTTGAATGACATAGACGAGGGCGGCCCTGGCTCCGCTGGCGGCCATGTCCGCGAGTTCGTAGAGATGCTTGGCGCTGCGGGCCGCCACGCAATCCGGGAACTCCGCGAAGCCGGCCTCCCGCATCAGGTGGCAGTTCTTGACCTCGAGATAGCAGGGCGGCTGCCCGTCCTTCTCCAGGAGGAAATCCACCCGGCTGTTCCGGCCGTACTTCACCTCCGGCCGGACCCGATCGTAATGCGCGAACGGCGCAAGGCGCCCCTCGCGCAGGGCCTCCGCCACGAGCAGGTTGGGGCGGGAGGTGTTGATGCCGATGAGCTGCAGGGGGCCGCCGCCGGCGGCGACCTCCACGAATTCCCAGTTGTACTTGAGCTTGCGGGCCGGGTTGGAGGCCCGGGAGAGGAGCACTCGGCTGCCGGGCTCCTTGAGGCCCATCATCGCGCCGGGATTGGCGCAATGGGCCGTCACGACCTCACCGGAATCGAGTTCCACATCGGCCAGAAATCGCTTGTAGCGCTCGATGAGACGTCCTTCGAGCAGGGTTTCCTGAAAACGCATTGAAATCCATCGTTGCTGATGCAGACCCCCGTAGCAGGGGAGAAGCGTCGTCTTCAACTGAACCCTTGCTTGAGAATTGCCGTTTCTGAAGGTAAAGGCCCTCAAAAGGGATCGATGCGCATGGCCGTCTCCGTCACAGCCGCCCTTCTCATCATCGGCGATGAGATCCTCACGGGCCGCACCAAGGATAAGAACACAGGCTATATTGCCGAGTACCTGACCGGCATCGGCATCGACCTGCGCGAGGTCCGCATCGTGCCGGACGTCGAGGAGGAGATCGTCTCCGCGGTCAACGCCCTGCGCAGCCGCTACACGTATCTCTTCACCACGGGCGGTATCGGCCCGACCCATGACGACATCACCGCCGATTCCTTGGCCAAGGCCTTCGGCGTCGGCATCGGCCATGATCCGCGCGCCGTCGGGATGCTGCGGGAGCGCTATACGCCAGAGGAGCTGAACGAGGCGCGGATGCGCATGGCCCGCATTCCGGAGGGGGCCGATCTCATCGAGAACCCCATTTCCAAGGCTCCGGGTTTCCGGATCGGCAATGTCTTCGTCATGGCAGGCGTGCCCGCGATCATGCAGGCCATGCTCGACAATATCGCGCCGACGCTCCGGACCGGCGCGCGCATGGTCATTGAAACCATCGAGGCCGAGGGCCTCGCCGAAGGCATCTATGCCGAAGGTCTAACTCAGATCGCTGCCGCGCATCCGGGTCTCTCCATCGGCTCCTATCCCTCGTTCTCCGCGAGCGGCTTTCGCAACCAGATCGTCGTGCGGGGCAAGGACCCCGCCGCCGTCGGCAGCGCCGCCGCCGCTATCCGCGATCTGCTCGGCCGCCTGAAAGGCGACCGGGCCCCCCTGTAACCCGTCCTCATCACGACAGCCACACGAGCAAACCGATGTCCCCCACCTCTCCGAAAGCCTTCCCCGTCTCCTGGGACCAGTTCCACCGCGATTGCCGCGCGCTCGCGTGGCGTCTGGCCTCGGCAGGCCCGTTCGAGGCGATCGTCTGCATCACCCGCGGCGGCCTGGTGCCCGCCGCCATCGTGGCGCGTGAACTCGATGTGCGCCTGATCGAGAGCGTCTGCATCGCCAGCTATCACGACTACAAGAACCAGGGCGAGTTGCAGGTGCTGAAGGACATCGCGCCTTCCGTAAAGGCGATCGGCGACGGCAAGGGGCAGGGCGTGCTCGTGATCGACGACCTCACCGATACCGGCAAGACCGCCAAGATCGTCCGCGACATGCTGCCGAATGCCCATTTCGCGGCCGTGTACGCCAAGCCGGCCGGGCGCCCGCTGATCGACACCTTCGTGACGGAGGTCAGCCAGGACACCTGGATCTATTTCCCGTGGGACATGGGCCTCGCCTACCAGGCGCCGATCCGCGAAGGCTCGGCAGGCTGAGCGAAAGAGAGCGCCCGTGGCGGAATTCGATATCGCGCGGACGCGCAAAAGCCTGTTCGAAGCACTGCTCGACGCCCGCGACCGGTTCGGGCGGAACAAGGTCGCCCTGGAGGATCTGGAGCGGCAGCCCGTCACGTTCGGGCGGCTCGTTCTCGGATCCCTGGTGCTCGGGCGCAAGCTCGCGGGCCTGACCGAAGCCCGTGAGACCGTCGGCGTTCTGCTGCCGAACGTCCAGGCCATCGTGGTGACGCTGTTCGGCCTGAACGCCTTCGGGCGCGTTCCGGCCTTTCTGAACTTCACCTCGGGGCTCAAGAACCTGAGGGCGGCGTGCGAGGTCGCCGGGATCAGGACCATCGTCACGTCACGCCGCTTCGTGGAGCAGGGCAAGCTCGACGAGATCGTCGCGGAACTGGGCGAGGGAAGACAAATCCTCTGGCTCGAGGATGTGCGCGGCACGCTGACCAGCCTCGACAAGCTGCGGGGTGTTTGGGATTCCTGGAGGGCCCGCAGGGTTCACGCCCGGGCGCAGGTCGCCCCGGACGATCCGGCCGTCGTGCTGTTCACGTCGGGTACCGAGGGCGTGCCCAAAGGAGTGGTACTGTCAAACGCCAATCTGGTCGCCAATGCCTACCAGGTCAAAGCGCTGGCGGGCGATATCCTGACGCCGGACGACGTGTTCTTCGACCCGTTGCCGATCTTCCATTCCTTCGGCCTGACGGCGGGGCTCCTGACGGCGGTTCTCAACGGGATGAAGACCGTGCTCTATCCGAGCCCTCTTCACTACCGCCAGATCCCGAAGCTCGTTGCCGGCACGCGCGCAACCTTCATGCTGGGAACGGACACCTTTCTCCAGGGCTATGCCCGCGCCGCCGGCGACAACGACTTGGCCAGCGTGCGCTACGTGATCGCCGGGGCCGAGCGGGTCAAGGACGAGACCCGAGCGCTCTGGGCCAAGCACGGCGCCGTCATTCTCGAAGGATATGGCGCGACCGAGTGCTCGCCGGTGATCAGCGTCAGCCTTCCGGATCGCAACCGTCCCGGGAGCGTCGGACCGCTCCTGCCCGGAGTCGAATGGCGTCTCGACCCCGTCGAGGGCATTCACGAGGGAGGGCGCCTGCATGTGCGGGGCCCGAACGTAATGCGGGGATATCTCGATCCCGCCGCTCCCGGACATCTCGTTCCGCCTCCCGACGGCTGGCACGATACGGGCGACATCGTCACCGTCGACAACGGCATCGTCACCATCCGCGGCCGCGCGAAGCGCTTCGCCAAGATCGGCGGCGAGATGGTGTCCTTCGCGGCCATCGAAACGATGATCCAGGCCCTTTGGCCCGACTTCAACCACGTGGTCGTGTCCCTGCCGGATCCCCGTAAGGGCGAGCAGCTCGTCCTCGTGACCGACAAGCCCGAGGCCGATCGCGACGCGCTGCTGGCCTATGCCCGAGCGCAGGGTTTCCCCGAGCTCTGGGTCCCGAAGGCCATCCTCGTCTCCGCCATTCCCGTGCTGGGGTCCGGCAAGACCGACTACCCTGCCACGGTGGAGATGGCCCGCCGCCTCCAGGCCATGCTCTGAGGGGCCTAGGACCGATCTCCCAGGAGGCGTAACAAAGCCGCCGCTTTCGCGTTGTCCCGCACCAAGGCTGCCCAGGGGGCAGCGTCGTATCGATGGATAGCGTCATGAAACGGTTCGCGTTCGCCTTGCTGGCTTTCATCGTCGTGGCCTCGGGCGTCCAGGCCCAGCAGCGCCTTTCGACCCTCGGTCTCACATGTGGCCAGGCTCAGCAGATCATCCGCTCAAGAGGCGCCGCCGTTCTGAGCACCGGCCCTCATACCTATGATCGCTTCGTCGCCGACCGAAGTTTCTGTGAGTTCAACGAGGGGCTGGAACTCGCATTGGTGCCGACGCGGGATACTCCGCAATGCCCGATCGGGTATCGTTGCGAGACCCAGCTCGACTGGTTCGACGACTAGAGCTGTCCATGTGTCTGAAATCATTTCTCTTCTCGGGTTCGCCGCGCTTTTTGACGGCGAACTGGGGCATTTCGTCGAAAAGTGTTCGACCGTTTCGGAAAGGAAAACGGATCCATGTCCCATGCTTCAGGCTTCCGAGGTCGAGCATGATTTTGGGCGAAACCGGGCTCACTCGGGAGCTTGCGTATGGGGTTCCGCGCCCGCGATGGGCCGGGCAGCCGCTTCCGAGTGTGGACATCCTGAGCTAGCCGTGGTCCGAGGCGCGATTGGGCATGTTGAGAATATGACACACCCAGCAAGAAAGCTGCGAGAGGCCCGGAAAATTGCCTATTTACTGTGCATTAGGTTCATTTCGTAGGCAAGACCCGCGTGATGGAATGTTGCATGAGGGCGGGAGGTGAGTATTGTCACGATTGCATATGGGTCCCGGACTCAGACGTTTTGAATATCGGAGCTATACAATGAAGCTCGTTAAGAGCCTTCTCCTCGGATCGGTTGCGGGTCTCGCCGCGGTTGCAGGGGCTCAGGCTGCTGACCTTCCTGTCGCGAAGGCCGCGCCTGTGGAGTACGTTCGCGTCTGCTCCACCTATGGCGCAGGCTTCTTCTACATCCCCGGCACGGAAACCTGCCTCCGCGTCGGCGGTCGCGTCCGCGCCGAATACCGCTACGTCGAGCCTGAGGACCGCGCGGATGACGCGATCGGCTTCCGCGCCCGCGGCCGTATCCAGCTCGACGCCCGCACGGCGACGGCCTACGGCCTGCTGCGCACCTTCGTCCGCTTCGAGATCACCCGCAACACGGGCGTTTACAACAGTGTGCCTGGCACCGTCTCCACGTCGCCCGACGTCGACCAGGCCTTCGTGCAGTTCGGTGGCCTGACCGCCGGTCGCGCCCAGACCTTCTTCGACAACGGCGACATCGATTCTCAGTCCTTCGGCACTCTCCGCTGGTCGGATCAGCCGAACGTCAACCTGCTGGCCTACACCTTCTCGTTCGGCAACGGCCTCTCGGCCACCCTGTCGCTCGAAGAAGGCCGCTTCACGGATCGGGGCCCTCTCGCCGGCACCATCGTCGGTGAAGGCGCTGACCTCGTCGCCGGTCAGCGCACGCCTGACGTCGTGGCAAACCTGACCTATACCGGCACCTGGGGTTCGGCCACCGTGGCCGGCGCTCTTCACCAGCTCCGCGGCATGCCGATCCTCGCGACGGTTGGTGGCGTTCCCGGTACCACTGTTCTGCCCGACACCGAGTACGGCTTCGCCGTGACCGGTCAGGCAACTGTGAACCTGCCGCTCGCTCCGGGCGATGCATTGTGGATCGCCGCGACCTATGCTGACGGCGCTCCCGCCTATGTCGGCTATGGCGAGGGCGAGGGCGTCGCGGATGCCGGCTACGCCGTGGATGGCGATATCGACAAGACCCGTGCATGGTCGGTCGCCGGCGGTCTGCGTCACTACTGGACCCCTGAAATCCGCCAGAACCTGTTCGGGTCGTATGCTCACGTCGAATTGGGCGCCGGCATCCCTGGCAGCGACTTCAACGAGTGGCGCGCAGGCACGAACGTGATCTGGTCGCCGGTCGCGGGCCTCGACCTCGGCGTCGAAGTTCTCTACGCCAACGTCAACCCGCGTGCTCCCGGCGAGCGTACGACCGAATCGTGGGAAGGCCGTCTGCGCGTGCAGCGCGACTTCTAATCGGCTCACGCCGTCCGTTTAGCGAAAACCCCGGTGGAAGCATCGGGGTTTTCGTTTTTCTGGAGCCTCGGACGTAAAAAGCCGAGACCCATTCGCGCGTCCGGTGCTCCACTCCCGCTCTAAAACATCGGACGAGACATCGCCCGCATGTCCAGCGCTTTAAGCTGCTGATTGATGTGCAGCTTTCCACGCAAAAATGGGCGCCGGTTTTGCGTCAGATGCCCGAGGCAGAGGGCTCGACCGCTCGAACGGCGAGGTTCCACTTGCGACCTACTCCGTGCTCTCGCGCCAGACCCGTGTGTTCCCAGCTCTCTTCATGGTAGGCATGCTCCGTTTCGGGCTGCCGAACCGGAAGGAGACAGTCGCAATGAAGTGCCTGCGCATCTATGCCACCCCAGATGGTGAGTCGCATTTCGATGAGGTCGAACTGCCGACGACGAAGAGGCAGGTCCACCCCGATGCCGTGCCATTCGAAGTGACGGGCAGCTATCCGGCGTCCCGCGTCCGCATCACCCGCATTCCGGCGGGCATGCGCGAGGTTGCTTGGCATACGGTCCCGGAGCCGGTGCTGACGGTCAGGCTGGATGGTTCGGTTGAATACGAGACGAGCGACGGGGAGGTGCGCCACGTTCAGGCGGGTAGCTTCGTGTTGGTGGAGGACACACACGGCAAGGGCCACCTGTCACGCCATTCCCCAGAGGCGCAAACCGTCATCTGGATCTCGCTCCCGAACGGCCTTGATTTGCCGCCCGCATAGCCAGTCCGGGCACGCTGTCTGCGCGGCTGCGGAGAGCCCGCTTTCGACCGGGGCCGTGTCAAAACGCGGGCGGGCCGCAGATGATACCCCGCTCGTCCTCGCCTCCGAACCGGGCCGGTTCTACGGCATGAAGGCTCGATGACCGATCACGGCGCGTCGGGGAGCCAGAACAGCTCCACCATCGCGGCCTCCGCGTTGCCGTGCAGGGCAATGAACCACGAAGTCGAAGCCTCGTGGCGACACCTTGGTTCGGTTAGGCCCCGGCACGTTGTTTGAGCGGCCCGACGGGTCTGCATGATGCGCTCTTCCAAGGAGTAGAGCATCGGATGGGTCCCGAAAGTGCAGATCCACTTTTCACGTCCAATGCGCTAGAGAGACCTCAGCGTAGGGAAGTGCGACGCTGGCGTGTCGTCAGCTTGGGCATGCCCCCTATATGTGTCTCGATCGGCGCGGGCGACGATCCGCGTCCTGCGACAACCGGGAGGAAATTGATGCATTGGCGGAGGAACCGGCGTTCAGACTGCCGCTTCATCGGGGCGGTCCTCGGAGGTGCGATGAGCATGGCCCTCGCAGGCTGCTCGACCTCGGCCGACGTCTCTTACGGGTCCTATCAATTCGGCCCAGGATATCAATCCGGCCGGGTCTATGAGAGCCGTGTCTATGGGGATACGCAGCAAGGGATCGGGGCCGAAAACTGCCGAACCGTTATGAGGCGGCACACCGATGCGTTCGGGCGGCTCTCCTCTTCGGAAGAGACCGTCTGCGACTAAAACATCGGACGTGAGACGGGGGCCTGCGATTCAAAGTCCGTTTGTCGCTTTCCTGTGAGCGCAACGATCTTTGCGGATCGCAATCGCCACTTCCGTAACACGGATGGCTGCTCCAGAAACGGGAAGAGCCGTGTCCGTCAAAAGGCGGTGCCTGGTCCCGCGCATCGTGCTGCCTTGCTGCCTTCTAATCAGCGACCATGCCGCCGCCTTCATGCTCGACCTTATGCCGGGCCTTCGATCTTCTCAGCGTATCGCTTTCAGGATGGGGATGGCCGGACCATGCCGGCCATGAGAGAAGGCCATGAGAGGCGGGGCGACGTGGATCCTCACGACATGTGCGGATGACGGGGAAGGCAGTCGAAGCCTCGTCCTCACCGTCTGGCAGCAGCGGGCCGTCAAGCGGGAGCGCTTTCACTGACGGGAGCTTTCACGGCTGCACAAGGCAGCGGAGCATCGGGCCGAAAGGGATGCCGCGCTCGAGCGACCACGTGCAAGACGAGGGAACGAACGCCCACCGTAGCGGTTGGCATAGCGTCAATACTTCGTCAGGAGAACATCATCATGAACAACATCATTTGGCTGATCGGCGCCATCGTGGTCGTCCTTGCGATCCTGTCTTTCCTGGGGCTGCGCTAAGCGCTGCCGATGTGCTGGAAGGGCAGCCCTGGGTTGCCCTGCAGCCTTCTTACTCGCGCCGTGGCCTTGATCGAGGCCGTTCCTCCTCAGTCGATAAGGACCAGAATGGTGGAGGCGATGTTCACGAGCGCAAGCGCTCCGACGAGAGCGGGAATGACCGGAACCCGCAGTCGAGGCCGCCGGTCGTCGTCTTGCACGAGGGTGGGACGGGGCGAAAGTCGAGAGCGCTGGGTGACCATTGCTCATCTCCTCAAACAGCTCTCAGGGAGAGCGTTCGCACCTTGAACCCGCTCGTGCAAACGGGAGGTGCGGTTCCGCACCTCGCAGCACGGTTTTCCTTATCTTAAGCCATTAATGACGTGTCGCAGCCTTCTGGATCTGCAGGAGCTGGCCCTCGATCGCGCGCATTCTAGTCATCAGGCGATCAAGTTCCCTTAAGAGAAACTGTTCGTCCTGCTTGGCTTTCTCGACGAGATCTTCGGACGAGCCATGACGGATTCGCCGAAGGGCATCGGCCAGCTGCATGTCCAGGAGGCGCATGGCACGCTCTAAGTCCAGGAATTCCTGATGGAGCTGGGTCTCCTTAAACACCATTGAATCCCGTATGCGAAGCAGGTCCATGAGCTAAAACTACATGGGTCGACCGGGTTCCTCCAGGCATAAAAAACGCAGGCGGAGCACTTTTCTCAACAGCCAAGCTGAAACGGTTCGCTCTGCTCACCGTTCTGTGAACAGCGGCCTTCAGCGCGGGGAGCCGATCCACGGCCCCGCCTGGGGGGCTTGTGTGCTGCTTCCGCCGGAGATGCGTAGGGTCGAGAAGTGGCGACCAACTGTAGCCAGACGATTGCATGGTGCGGTCCTCCAGCCGGCAGGCGCCCGGATCGCCGGCAATGTGTGCCGACAAGCAGCCGAGCTGCTGCGGTTGCCGAAGAACAAGGCGGGTAGATGGAGACGCCGCATGGGACAGAATGTTGAGGCACGCCGCATCGCGTTGATCGTTGAGGACGACTTCGAAGTCAGAGGACTGGCGGCCGCTCTCCTGGAGGAGACCGATCTGCGGGTCGTGGAGACGGCCAGCGCCGAAGAGGCCCTGGATTTCCTTCGCCGCCACGCGGAGGAGGTGGCGTTCCTTTTCGCGGATGTTCGACTGCCCTGTCTCATGTCGGGCGTGGATCTGGCCCGGACCGTGCGCATCAAGTGGCCATGGGTTCGTACCGTCCTGACATCGGGCCTTTCTCCGGAGGAAGATCTCGGCGACATGCCCAGGGATGTGCGTTTCATGCCGAAGCCCTGGCGCGCGCTTGAGGTGCTGATGGAGGCCGAGAGGGCCGCGACGCAGAGCTATCGCCATCATTGACGTCGAACCGCGGCGTGCATGCCGGTTCGTTGTCCTTTCTGTGTGCCGTTTCAGGGAACCTTGGCGCTCGCCGGGTATTTCCGTCAGCAGAAAGGAAAACACCGATGCCGCATACGACAGTCGCCACTGGATCTTTCCCATCCCGCAAGGAGGCCAACCAGGCTGTCCAGCGTCTTGTTTCCAGCGGATTCGCACGCAACAGCATCGAACTCCTCCGTCACGACGACGATGACGGATACGATCTCGAAATTCATACCCGCCCTGAAAACATCAGGCGCGCCAAACGCCTCATCAATGGCTCGTCGCCGCTGTCCGCGATGAATATGGGGCGCGCTGCCTCCGGAGCCGTGCAGAGCGCGCAGTCTCATCCCCTCATCATGCTGGGCGCCGGACTTCTCGCAGGCTTCGTGCTCTACAATCTGATTCCGCGCTCCGCCTCGCAGGAAGAGTCCCCGCACCGCAGGCAACGGACGGCACGGTCGGGTCAGCGCACACGGAGCGCTCGCCGTTGATGCAGAAGAAGGGCTCTCACATATCCTCGTCGCCCCCGTGGCGGTCCGACGGAATGCCGCGAGCTTCCAGCTTCTCGATCAGATCCTTGAAGGAATCCGGAGCGGGCTCCTTCAAGATATCCTGGTAATCGGCTTGGAGCCGATGTCCGATCTGCTTCATCAATGCGTTCTGGCCAGCCGCTGTCAGCCCATTGGAGCCTATGCTCCAGGCCGTATGCTTCTCCGTGGCTAAAGGCGGCCCATCGGCTTGGTGGAGCCGCTTCGGCATTCCTTCCTCCTTCAGTGCTTCATCCTGAGCCTAAGAACGGGGCAAGTTGCTTTCGGTTTCGGCTAAGCTTCTGGAAAAATTAAATTTTCGACTAATCGGAGGTAGTCGAATTGCCTTGAGGGACAAAGCTCCTAGAACGGACGCACCACATTCATCTCCTGGCCGGCGCCACATGGCGACTGCCGGTCGCATTGGTTTCACACGATCTCTCGTTCACAAGCTCGACTTTGCCGACAGAGGTGGGGGCTATGTGACATGCGTGAAGTCTTTGGAGTCTATTTGTGCGGGGTCATTCTCGTTCTGGCCGTCTGCACTACAATCGATGATGACGAGCAGGTCGGGTTCAATCACTTCATCATCGCCGCCTTCGGATGGCCGATCTTCACATCCCTTCTTGCGCTGAAAGCCTGGAGCAGCCGTTGAGCGGCCGGAAGCATTCTCTGCATCCTTCCTCTTCCTGCATCTCTTTCCCAAGATAGGGCGAGCCCCTATAACGGGCAGCGGAAATGCGCCTGCTGCAACAGGGAGCCTTTCGAGGCTTGCAAGCGGTTCGGGCGCAACAGGATCGTCATGCATAGAACCGGGCCAACATTGGACAGGCAATCTCGCGAGGCGAGCCCGTCACCGGCACAACGGGGCCGGCTGTCGCTGCGTTTCTATCTGGCTCTGATGTGCGTGGGCCTCGCTTTCCCAATTCTTCTCTTCGTCGGGACCATTCTCTGGCAATTCGCCCAGGCGGAACGGACGCGCCTCGAAGGTGACGCGCTGACAACGGCGCATGCCATTGCGGCAAATGTCGATCGCGAATTGACCGGATTGCGCTCCGCACTCGGCGTTCTGGTCTATTCGAGATCCCTGCAGGCCGGCGATCTGAATGGCTTTTATCAGCAAGTGACAGAAGCGAATCTGCAGAATGGTCTCAACGTCGTGCTGCGGACGCCCGACGGCCAGCAGGTCGTGAACAGCCGCATGCCGAGGGGCGAACCCCTGCCCAAAACCTTCCTCGCCGAAGACAGGGCCGCCGTCGAGCTCAGGCAGCCGATGGTGACGGATCTGTTTCTGGGAGCCGTTTCGGAGCAGCCTCTCTTCGCCATCGTCGCGCCCGTCATACGCAATGGAGAGATCGCTTATCTGCTCTCGGTCAGCGGATCTGCGGATCGCATCCGGGAGCTCACCGCGCAGGCAGGGGTGCCAAGCAGTTGGACGGTCGCAGTGGTCGACCGCCAGGGGCAGATTGTGGCGCGCAATACGAGGCACACCGAGTTCGTCGGCAAATCGGCGACGCGCGACCTTCAGGACAATACCACCGGCCCCGAAGGAACGTGGGAGGGCTCCACGATCGAGGGCCAGTCCGTCTTCGGCGCCTATGCGCGCTCGCAAGTTTCGGATTGGCGGATTGTCGTCGGAGTTCAGGATGCGGAACTGATCGCGCCTTTGGTCCGGTCGCTTCGCTACTTCGCTTGGCTCGGTGCGGCGCTTGCCGTTCTCTCAGCGGCGCTCGCATGGCTGTTCGGGCGGCACGTCACCGCGCCGATGGAAATGCTCTCCGCGCGGGCGGCCGCCCTCGGGCGAGGAGAACGAGTCGCTCCCCTGCAGACGCCGTTGCGAGAGATGGCCAAGGTCGGCGATGCCCTCGCCGCTGCTTCTGCGGACTTGCGCGAGCGCGAGCGCGAGCGTGACCGCGCCGAGTCGGCTCTGCGCGAGAGCGAGGAGCGTTTTCGGTTCGCTTTTGAAGCCGCCGGCGGAGTCGGCAGCTGGGACTGGGATGTCGTCAACGACCGAGTTTATGCCAACGAGACCTTCGCCATGTTCTTCGGCGTCGATCCGAAGCTCGCGGCGGATGGTGCGCCGTTGTCCGCGTTCGTCGCCGGCATGCATCCGGAGGACCGGCTGGCCGCCGGCGCGGAAATCGAGCAGGCGCTCGCACAGGGAACGGATCTTTCCGCCGAGTACCGGGTCGTTGGCTCCGATGGCCTGACGCGTTGGATCACCGTCCGCGGGCGCTGCTATCATGACGGAGCCGGCAAGCCGTTGCGATTTCCGGGCATCGCCATCGACGTCACCGAAAGAAAGCGGACGGAAGAGGCGCTCATCGCGAGCGAGCGGCGCCTGCAGGCCATTCTCGATACCATTCCTGTGGGCATCCTCATTGCGGAGGCGCCCTCGGGGCGTGTGATCGGCGGCAACGCTCAGGTGGAACGCATCTTCGGCCACCCCATTCTTCCGTCGGAGAACCTCGAAAGCTATCGCGACTGGATCGGCTACCATCCGGACGGCCGCCAGGTTCAGCCCTTGGAATATCCCATGTCGCGGGTGCTGCGTGGCGAGGAGGAGCGTCCCGAGATGGAGCTCCTCTACCAACGGGGCGATGGGCGCAAGGCATGGCTGCGTCTCATGGCGGCTCCGATCCGGGACGGGGCAAACCGGATCATTGCCGGTGTCGTCGCATGTCTCGATGTCGATAGCGAGAAGCAGGCGGAAGCGGCCCTGCGGTCGCTGAACGCCACCCTCGAGCAGCGCATCGCGGAGGCGATCGCCGAGCGCGAGAACGTCGAGGCGCAGTTGCGCCAGGCTCAGAAGATGGAAGCGGTGGGGCGTCTCACCGGCGGCGTCGCGCACGACTTCAACAATCTCCTGACGGTGATCACCGGCAATCTCGACATGCTCCGGCGCAAGGTGGAGAACGTGGGCGATCCGCGGCTCGTGCGCAATGTCGACAACGCCGTGGAAGGGGCCAGGCGCGCCGCTCAGTTGACGCACCGCCTCCTGGCGTTCTCACGGCAATCCCCGCTGCAGCCGGAGATCGTGAACCTGAACAAGATCGTCGGAGGCATGTCCGAGCTGCTCCGGCGCACCATCGGCGAGACCATCTCCATCGAGACGGTGCTCGCAGGCGGATTGTGGCGCACCGAGGTCGATCCGAACCAGCTCGAGAGCGCCATTCTCAATCTTGCCGTCAACGCCCGAGATGCGATGCCGGAAGGCGGCAAGCTCACGCTCGAGACGTCCAATGCCCATCTCGACGAAGTCTATGCCGCCAGGACCGGAGGCGAGGTGAAGGCTGGTCAGTATGTGATGGTGAGCGTGTCCGACACGGGTTCCGGCATGACGCCCGATGTGCAGGCGAAGGTGTTCGAGCCGTTCTTCACGACGAAGCCGGTCGGAAAGGGCACGGGTCTCGGGCTGGCCCAGGTCTACGGGTTCGCGCGCCAGTCCGGCGGACATGCGGCGATCTATTCGGAACCGGGCCAGGGAACCACGGTGAAACTCTATTTCCCGCGCGCGATGCGGGATGCGGAGAAAACACCGTCTCCCGCGGAGAGCCTTCCCTGGCCGCAAACGACCGTCGTGGAGGGGGAGACCATCCTGGTCGTCGAGGATGAGGAGATGGTCCGGGATTTCTCGGTCTCGATCCTCGAAGAGGCCGGGTACCGCGTCCTCGTTGCAGAGGATGGAGCAAAGGCTCTGGAACTGCTTCGCGCGCATCGTGACGAGGTCGCGCTTCTGTTCACCGACGTGGTGCTGTCGGGGCCGCTGAACGGCCGTCAGGTGGCTGACGAGGCGTTGAGGATGCGCTCCGATCTGAAGGTTCTTTTCACCACGGGCTATACCCGCAATGCGATCATCCACCACGGGCGGCTGGACGACGGCGTCCAGCTCCTCACCAAGCCCTTCTCGGCCGTGGGGCTTATCGAGAGCATCGGGCGGATTCTGGATGGGGGCCGGGGGTAGGGAGCCGATCTCCCTGGAAACGACGTAGCGCATCGTGGCGTGTCGTGCGGGCTCCGAACGACGCACGCAACCAAAGACTGGAGCATCATCGGCGGTCTTAAAAAAAAGCGCCCGGTAGGGGCGCCTTGAGTTGCGATCCGTAGGGGCAAGTAATGGATCGTCTCTCCTAGGTATTGATTCTTTTCAAAAAAGCCATCCTGCTTTGCAGGATCAAAAGCATTACTCCTAAAGGTCCTATCCATAATGGGTGCCGCTGCGCTTTTCCGTGTTGCCCGTGCAAAGGCAAATCAGATAGTGCTTAGCTTGCCGTTAGGGGCATTCTGTCACAAGAGCCGCGACCTGCATTCCAATAATAAAGCGCAGGCGCGGCTCTTCTTCTTTTCAATTCATGGCTGGCATTGAAAGAAAAACCGCGATCAGGTGTTTCACTGATCGCGGTAATAGCCGTGCATTGAGGAAACCACGGCAGGTCTCGATAGATAATATCTATATGATTGCAACGGTCGTCATCTTCATCAATAGAATCTGTTTACGCGGGCCCCTTGAAGCGGGCAACTAGACCAAACGGTCTATCGCTCGAAGCGCTCTCTTGAAGTGCGATTCCGGTAGGAGAGGAGTGGGGGCCTGCTCGCCGTTCGTGCGGCGGCCAATTCTCGCCGGCGAAGTGCTAATCCGAAATCGCCAGGGCCGCGAGGGCGCTGTAGGAGCCTTGACCAAAGGATAGGAATAGACCCGCGGCAGCGCTTTTGCCGAATCGATTGGGTGATGACGGGGCCGAGACCGGCAGGAAAGCCCTTAAAAACACCTTAAGAAGTATCTGCTGTCGGAACTCGGACGACCTCATCCCCGCACACGATGAAGCCGAGTTCTCCGCCCCATCGGCGCTCATCCTCATCCCTTGTAGGCTTTCATCCAGCCGGTCAGCGCCGCAGCCATCAGTTCTCGGGCCTTTCCAAGGCCTGATCCATCCTGCGGCTACCACCTTTGGGGTAGGGTAACGCCTCCAAATCGCCATACAGCTAGAGCGTATTTCGGCTAAATCGCCAAGTGGTTCTCCAGATTGGTTCGGGCCGATTTCAAAAATTTAATAAAGACGTACCAACAAGAGGGGCAGTTCGTAGATGGTTAGCTCGGCACAACCGACCGATACTTATGCTCCAGAGGCAGGTAAATTATCCCATAGGGATAAAAGTACATTGCCTCCACAAATTTATACTCTGGCGCTCGATCGTGTCCTTCGGTTGTGCAAGGATCTCGGTGCTTATCCCGTCAGGCTTGAAGTCAATGGATGGGCTGCTCGGGCTGTTCTGCTCACTCAGGGATTTGTCTGGAAGCTTCAGGCGGCGCAGAACAAGATCCCGGCCGTTGCCCTTTATGATATTCGCAAGCTGCTTCCCTCTCGCTTCGTAGCGGCGGCGTCCAATGCAGACGAGATTGCGGAGGTGGACCACGTTGCGCTGGTGCTGAGCGATCTTGAGAGCCTCCCTTGTGACCAGCACCACAAGGTCGCGCATAGCCTCGCCCTCCTATGGGACGCCTTCATCGATGGGTTCGGCGGCGTGAGCGCATTTCAGGATGCCTCAGCCATCGAGCAGCAAGCCTATGTGGAGAAACTTGAGACCGCGGCCCGCCGCATGGAAGCCGCCCGCGGTTCCGATGCGGCCTTCCGCTATGTGACGGTCGAGCTCATGCGGCAGTACGTCTCTTTTCTCCAGGCCGGCAGCAAGGATCCTAACGCGATCATGCTTGCCAAGACGGTCGCTCCTCTGATCGACCGTGGGCGCAGCATCAATGCAGGGACCGTTTCATCCTCGGTCAATTCCTAGCCTGAAGGCCTTGTTTTAAAATGCCCATTGGCTTCGCGGGCCTCAGTTGCGCGCGTGCTCGATGAGGCTGCCTTACTGTCAAGGTTAACCTTTGGTTAGCGTTATGGGGCCACCGTTGAGGCTGAACAAAGGAACCTCGCGATGCATACCCTCAAAACAGCCCTCAGCCTCCTTGTCGGAGCCACGGTCCTGGTGCCGTTCGTTGCCTTGTCTGCCTACGCGGCGACGATCCTGGCAGCGGCGGTCGTTGCACCGTGACGACACACCCTGTCGCCGTCGCAGAGTGAGACATCCCGCGGCGAAGTGCGACGCCGTCCGCCAGCGTTCCCTCGTAGCTTTTGGCCGTTCTCGCTTGGAACCATAAGCCGATCAACAGGATTGGAAACCTTGCTGTAACGACCTTGGCAAGAAGCGAGATGGCTGACCGACAGGACACAAATCAAGACGATGTGCTGGAGCATCAGCGCGTTTTGGCGGAGTTCGGCGAGCTTGCGCTCAAAACGGAAGCCTTGGACGACATCCTCAACAAGGGCAGCGAACTTGTTGGCCGGGCCCTCGATACTTCTCTCGCGAAGGTCATGGAGCTCCTGCCTGACGGCAAGACGTTCAAAGCTCGCGCAGGCTATGGTTGGGAGCCGGGCGTCATCGGGCACGCGCTCGTCACAGCTGACGAACACTCACCGGAGGGCCTGACCCTCAAGGACGGCGCGGTCATCTCGAACGACATCGCGAAGGAGGTGCGCTTCGACTACCACGACTTCATGAAAGAGCATGGGGTGAGAGCGTTCGCGAATGTGCTGATCTTGAGCAGCAACGGACGCAAGCCCTTCGGCGTTCTCCAGGTCGACAGCAAACGGCCGCGAGATTTCACGCAAGCGGATATCGATTTCCTCAGGAGCTACGCCAATCTGCTCGGCGCTGCCATCGAACGCCTGCGCGTGGTGGATCAGTTACGGGCGGCGGTGAGAGAGAAGGACCTTCTCATCGGCGAATTGAACCATCGGGTGAAGAACACTCTGGCGACGGTACAGTCCATCGCCTCCCAAACCCTCCGCAATGCGCCAGACCTGGAACACGCCTCGAGTGCCATGGAAAGCCGCCTCATCGCTCTGTCCCACGTCCACAACGTCCTCACCGACCAAAGCTGGGCTCGCGTGGGCCTGCACGACATCGTCGCGCAGGCCGTCGAGCCTTACCGCAGTCGCGGGGAGGACCGCATCCACGTGCAGGGTCCGTTGATCCAAATACCGCCGCGTATGGCCCTCGCGCTCGCGATGGCATTGCAGGAGTTGGCCACCAACGCAGTGAAATACGGGGCATTGTCGAACGGCACCGGACAAATCAGGGTTCTCTGGAAACTGAACGACGCGAACGCTCCATACCGTTTGCACCTGATGTGGGAGGAGAGGGGTGGACCGACCGTCCACAAGCCGGTCAGGCGCGGCTTCGGGACCCGGCTCATCGAGCGGAGTTTGGCTCATGACCTTGATGGTGAAGTGCGGATCGAATTCGCTCCGGCGGGCGTCCTGTGCTCGGTCGACGCGCCGCTTGCCGGCTGACCCAACCACGCGGATGTAACGGAGAGATCCGTTTTCGAACTGAAGACACGGCCGAAGCCAACGGCAGCGAACGGTGTGGCACGAAGAGGACTTTTCGCGCTCAGGATGGACCTGCTAAATTAGGCCGCTCACCGGAGGCCGCACTTGCTCGCCAGCTTCACGCTCGATGTCCTCGCGATCCTCGCCAGCGCTTTTGGAATGCTCTGGCTGCTCCTGGCGCGGTTCGGCGCGTGGACAGCGTCTCCCGCAATTCCCTTCGATGACATGCAGGCTGCAGAAGAGCAGGGGCTCCCTGCGGCTGCTGGTGACGACGAGCCCCTCATCCCGATGCCGAGCCATCTCAAAACGAATTCAGAGATGGTCGCATGGATGACGAAGGAACTGCCGAAGCTGACAGACAAAGTCGGGACCAAGCCTCGACGGCCATAGGCCAACTTCGATCACGTCGTTTTCGTTCTTATAGACGTTTTCGTAATGCTCATTAATGTTTTGTGATCATGATTTACCTGCCGCTGCGCTGATCCGGCAGACTCGTAGGAACCTCGACAAGTAAAACGCGTTTGCCATCCGGACATAAACGAGGTCATGCGATGCGTATTCTTCTTTCTGCTTTTGTCGTGGCGGCTGTTTCTCTTCCGGCTGCCGTTAATGCCCAAACGGCCAACCAGAATGCCGGCGCCGGTGCTGGCATGGCGACCGGTGCCGTTACAGGCGCTATCGTCGGCGGCCCGGTTGGTGCGGTTGTCGGTGGGGCGATTGGTGCTATCGCCGGGGGAGCTCTTGCTCCGCCCCAGGCTGCACAGGTTCAGCAATACGTCGTGACCCAGGGCACCCCGTCCGTTCGGGTTCAGGAGCAGGTGGTCGTCGGTCAGCCGCTCCCGCGCCAGGTGGAGCTGTACGCGGTTCCGTCCGACGTCGGTGTACAGACCCCGTATCGCTACTCTGTCGTGAACGACCGTACGGTCCTGGTCGATCCCCAGACCCGCCAGGTCATTCAGGTGATCGAGTAAGAAGCGCCTTTCCGTCGACGCTGAGGGGCGGCCCGAGTGGCCGCCCTTTTCATTGCCCAAAGCAGGCCATGTCGCATGTCGGGAAAGATTGCTTCGGCTTCCAATTCGGCTTTTTGCTCGAACGTGTGACGCCGTGCATGATCGGCCGGACATAAGGGCTCTGAAGCCAATCCCTGGACCCACTCCGCAAGGGCCTAGGGCCTCACCGCCCACGATCGTCCCGGCTGGATCGGATCGCCCACACTGGACCTTCTGTGGGCTAAGGAGGGTTGGTGCGGACGGCGGGGGTCGAACCCGCACGGGCAGTGCCCGAGGGATTTTAAGTCCCTTGCGTCTACCGGTTTCGCCACGTCCGCGCTGTGATGAGGGTTATCGGTCTCTGCCCTGGAGCGCAAGTCTGCCGCATGTCCCGGCCGTTCATTCGGGTGTCCGGAAGCCGTAGATCCAGTCGTAGCGATTCGACATGCTCTCGGGACCGATCATTTGCATGACCTTGTCCCGGCCGAACGCGACGAGGGCGCCGGAATGATAGATCCGGCCGTTCCGGCGTCCTTCGGACTGAATGCGGGTCACCCGTTCGAGGCGCTGGTTCTCATAGGCCGCGAGGGCCTCGGCAGGGTCCTGCGGATGGCGGGCCAGAAGGGCGCTGAGCGTAGCTGCATCCTCGATGGCGAGCGCCGCGCCCTGCGCCAGGAAGGGCAGAACCGGGTGAGCGGCGTCGCCGATCAGGGCAATACGGCCTTGCGCGAGGCGTTTGATCGGATGCCGGAACAGGGACCAGCGCAGCCATTCCTGGGGCCTGCCCAGAAGCTCGCGCAGGGCGGGAGCGGCCTTGGTATAGTGAGAGAGCAGCTCTTCCGGGCGTCCTGGAGCGGCCCAGCCCTCGACAGGCTCCTTGGCTCTCTCGATGGCGACCACGTTGATCAGATTGCCGCTGAAGATCGGGTAGTGAACCACATGACCCTTGGCTCCGAGCCAAAGGCCTGTTTCGTTGCGGGCCAGTTCGGGCGGGGCGAGCTTGCGGTCGAAGGTGGCGCGCCAGGCGACATAGCCGTGGAATGTCGGCAGGGCGGTATCGCCGATGACCTGCCGGACCTTGGACCAGATCCCATCCGCGCCGATCACGACATCCGCCGCCAGAGTCTCCCGCGCTCCGCTGGAGGAGGTCCAGGCGAGTTCCACGCCCTTGGGATTTTCCCGCACCTCCTCGATCTTCCGTCCCGTCATGATGCGGATCGAGGCTTCCGATCGGACGGCATCGAGCAGGATCGTCTGCAGGTCGGCCCGGTGGATGACCCAATAAGGGGCGCCATAGCGCTGCAGCACATAGGCGCCGAGGGCGACCTCTCCGATGCGCTGACCGGACGAGATGCCGCGCACGACCACGCGCTCGGGCACCGTGGCGACCCGGCGCAGGGCAGGGGCAAGGCCCAGCTTGACCAGGATGCGGCTCGCATTGGGCGAGAGCTGAAGGCCCGCCCCGACTTCGCTGAACCCCGTGCGGCGCTCGATCAGCGTGACCGAATGGCCCTGGCGGGCAAAGCTCAGGGCCGCCGTCAGGCCGCCGATTCCCGCTCCGACGATGGCGATGGAGAGCCTGGGCACCTTAACGCGAGGACGGATCGGTTGCGAAATCCGGCTCCCAGACGCACTCAGCCGGGCGCGCCTCGTCGGCCTTCAGGGACGGGTCGTACTTGAACAGGGTCGAGCAATAGGAGCAGATCGTCTCCGTGTCGTAGCCCATGTCGATGAAGATGTGAGGATGATCGAAGGGCGGCGTGGCTCCGATGCACATGAACTCCTTGGAGCCCACATGAATGACGGGAACGCCAGCATCGTTGTGAAAATGGGGTGTGCCTTTGTCAGCCATTGCCCTTGCTCTGAAACTGTGAAATTCGGGCGCACCATAATGGCCGAAGCGCCATGCGCCTAGACCCAAAATGACCCCTGCTCCGCCCCGCGCCTCATGGCCGGATCCGATCCGGGGACGACAGCGCTGGACGACGGACAGTTCGGTCTCGGGGCACGCAGGCCCCCCGGGCGGCCAAGACGATTGTATTTGAGAGGGCGGGTGCTTAGGTTCGCCGCACCCGACACCAGCTTTCCGGTCCGTTCATGCGCTACTTCAATTCCGCCGGCGTCAGCATCGCCTATATCGACGTTCCGCCTCATGAAGGGCAGGGCGAGCCGGTTCTGCTCATTCACGGCTTCGCATCGAACCATGCGGTGAACTGGGTGAACACCCTATGGGTGAAGACGCTGACGCGAGAGGGCTACCGTGTGATCGCGCTCGACAATCGCGGGCATGGGGAAAGCGAGAAGCTCTACGATCCCGAGAGCTATCACTCCTATCGCATGGCGGAGGATGCGCGCCGGCTCCTCGATCATCTCGGCATCGAACGGGCGGACGTGATGGGATATTCCATGGGCGCGCGCATCACGGCGCATATGGCGCTGGCCTCGCCCGAGCGCATGCGCTCCGCGATGCTCGGTGGCCTCGGCATTCATCTCGTCGAGGGTGTCGGTCTCCCGCTCGGCATCGCCGATGCCATGGAGGCGCGCTCGCTCGACGAACTGACCGATCCCATGCAGCGCATGTTCCGCGCCTTCGCGGAACAGACCGGCAGTGACCTGAAGGCGCTCGCCGCCTGCATTCGCGGGTCGCGCCAGGCACTGACGAGGGAAGAAGTGGCGTCCATCTCCCTGCCGACCCTCGTCGCGGTGGGCACCAGCGACGACGTGGCGGGATCGGGGCCGGAGCTCGCAAAACTCATGCCGAATGCAACCGCGCTCGACATTCCCGGCCGCGACCACAATCTCGCCGTCGGCGACAAGGTTCACAAGCAGGGCGTGCTCGCGTTCCTCGCCCAACGCCCCTGAGCATTCCATCGTTGATTTAGGGCCCGGCAACCCCAGTTCCCTCCTGCGGAGGAGATGGGAATGACACGACTCGACAGCGTCATCCGGCGGCTGACGGCGCAACGCGATCTGTTGGACTGGGCCACGCGCGAAATTTCCGCGCAGGGGCTCGTGCTCGAACTCGGCCTCGGCAACGGGCGCACTTACGACCATCTGCGGTCCCGGATGCCTGGGCGCGAGATCTATGTGTTCGAGCGCTCGCCCGCTGCGCATCCCGATTGCATCCCGCCGGACGGATACCTGATCGTCGGCGACATTTTCGAGACCCTGCCGCTCTTCACCGAGCGTTTCGGGGCTGGCTCCGCCGCGCTGATTCACAGTGACATCGGAACCGGCGACGAAGAGGCCAACAGCAGGCTCGTGAAGCGTCTGTCGCCTCTGCTCGAAACCCTCCTGCAGCCGGGCGGCCTGCTCATTGCGGACCGCTCCTTCGATCTTCCCTCGTGCACCGACATCTCGTCCCGGACCGGCGTTGCAGAAGGGCGCTACTTCGTCTACCGGCGCTGAGATTCACCGTCCCGTGAAGGCGGGTTTGCGCTTTTCGAGAAAGGCTCTGCGCCCCTCCACGGCGTCTGCGGCGTCGAAGCAACGATCGGCGAGTTCGATCGGATCGACATCGGGATGGGCAACGCCCATGGCCGCATCGATGGCGGCCTTCGCGGCGCGGATCGTGAGAGGCGCATTCGCCGCGATGTCCCGCGCAAGTGCGAAAGCGGTGTCCTCCAGCGCCTCGTCGGGCACGACCCGCTGAACGACGCCGAGGCGCTGCGCTTCCTCCGCGCCGATGCGGCGGGCCGTGTAGAACAGGTCCTTGGCTGCCGGCGCGCCGAGTGCCGCCGTCACCAGCTTCACGGCTCCAGGGGGGTAGCCGATGCCCAGCCGCGCCGCGGGCACGCCGAAGATGGCGTTCTCGGAGGCGATGCGCAGGTCGCAGGAGAGGGCGAGCCCGAACCCACCTCCCAGGCAAAAGCGCCGGATCATGGCGATCACCGGCTTCGAACAATGGGCCACGGCCCAGAAGGCCGCCTCGTTGATGGCCTCGTAGCGCCGTCCGCCTTCGGCGTTTGCCCGCGCAGTCTCGAACTCCGCGATATCCGCGCCGGAGGCGAAGGACCCTGTTCCGCCTCCGCGCAGGACGATGACCCGCACGCGCTCGTCCCGTTCAAGGTCCGCGATGAGGCCCGGCAGGGCTCGCCACATGTCGAGGTCGAGGGCGTTGTGCTTCGCCGGATTGTCGATCGAGAGCGTCGCGACGGGGCCGTCGACGGATGCGTTGAGCTTGGAGCTGCTAGGCGAAAAAGAGGCGTTCATGGCGTCCGGAGACCTATGGTAAGGGGCAGGGGCTTCTTATGTATTCCCTTTGCTTCCCGTGTATGCCCTTGAAAGAGCGAGCCGGCAGGAGATTAGCATGACACAGACCCGCCTGAAGTCCGCACGTCCGGATTTTCTCGCCGGCAAGGTCGATCCGATCTGGAACCGCCTCCGTTCGGAGGCCGAGGCGATCGTCCAGAGCGAGCCCGCTTTGGCCGGCTTCGTGTTGAGCGCCATCCTCCATCAGCCGAACCTGGAAGCGGCGGTGATCCATCGCGTCGCGTCCCGCCTCGGCCATGCGGCGCTGCCTGCCGACATCATCGAACAGGTGTTCCTCGAGGCGGCGGAGCAGGACAAGGGCATCGGCCAGGCGTTCCGCGCCGACATCAGCGCCGTGCTCGACCGCGACCCGGTCGTGACCCGGGCCATCGAGCCCGTGCTCTATTTCAAGGGCTTTCACGCCATCCAGACGCACCGCCTCGCCCATTGGCTCTGGAGCCGGGGGCGGCAGGATCTGGCGCTCTATCTCCAGAGCCGCTCCGCTGACACGTTCCAGACGGACATCCATCCGGCCGCCCGGATCGGGCGCGGCATCTTCCTCGATCACGCCACCGGCCTCGTGGTCGGAGCCACCGCCGTCATCGAGGATAATGTATCGATGCTTCAGGACGTGACCCTCGGCGGCACCGGCAAGGAGCGCGGGGACCGCCACCCGAAGATCCGGCACGGTGTCCTGATCGGGGCCGGCGCCAAGATCCTGGGCAATATCGAGGTCGGCCATTGCGCGAGAATCGCCGCAGGCTCGGTGGTTCTCAAGCCGGTGCCGCACAACGCGACCGTCGCCGGCGTTCCGGCCAAGGTGATCGGGACCGCTGGATGCGACGAGCCTGCCCGCGCCATGGATCACCTGATCTCGGAAGCGGACGGGGACTGACGGGAGAGAAAAGGAGGCTACAAGGATCCAGCCCCGCTTGCCCGCATTGCCATGGCGTGGCAATGGCTGAAGCCGGACATATTCAGAAAGGACCTCTAGTGGACAAAACGGAGATGGCGAAAGTCGAGCGTTACCTGCGCCAGACCTTTGCGAACCACTCGATCCGAGTCGTCGGTCGCCCGAAGAAGACCGACTCGGCGGAAGTTTACATTGGTGAGGAATTCGTCGGCGTGCTCTTCGTCGATGATGAGGACGGGGACCGTTCCTTCAACTTCACCATGGCCATCCTCGATACGGACCTCGAGGACTAAGCGGCACCATTCGCGGCAGAACTCTCGCAGGTTCTGCCGCCTTCGTATCCGGACCCAACGATGCCGATCTACAGCCTCGACGATGTTGCTCCCATCCTTCCCGAAGAGGGTCGCTTCTGGGTCGCTCCCGACGCTCATGTGATCGGCAAGGTGCGGCTGGGGGCCGATGTGGGCATCTGGTTCGGGGCCGTTCTGCGCGGCGACAACGAACTGATCGACATCGGCGCGGGCAGCAACATTCAGGAAGGGGCGGTGCTCCACACGGATATCGGAGCGCCGCTCACCGTCGGTCACGGCTGCACCATCGGCCACAGCGCCATTCTGCATGGCTGCACCATCGGGGAGAATTCCCTGATCGGCATGGGGGCTACCGTGCTCAACCATGCGCGGATCGGCCGAAACTCCCTTGTGGGCGCCAGCGCGCTCGTTACGGAAGGTAAGGAATTTCCCGACAATTCCCTCATCGTCGGCGCCCCGGCCAGGGCGATCCGCGTCCTGGACGAGGCCGCGATCGAGAACCTGCGCTGGGCGGCGCAGAGTTACGTGGCGAACTGGAAACGCTTCGCAAACGGAATGAGGCGGATCGACTGACCCGCCTCGGATGATGCTGAGGCGATGTGAACCGGCGTCTTGGCGCCGGTTTCTTTTTTAGCGGTTCGCGGTGGTGGTCGGCGAGGTGGCGATGCCGCCCAGCGACACCCAGCCCGTCTGGTACTGGCTCTCGCGCTTGATGTAGACATATCCGGTGCGGGTCCAGGGGAGAACCGACGACGTCTTGTTGTCGAGCACGTAATCGCCCTTGTTGGTCCGAACCAGAAGGACCGCATGGCCTTCGCCGAGCTCGTCGATCACGACCGTCATACGCATGGCGCGACGCGGGAGGCCGCTCTCGGCGAGAATGCGGCGCTTGAGGAGCTGGAAATCCTCGCAGTCGCCCCGGCCGTCCTCGGCGAAGTCCCACACGTCGACGGTGCCCCAGTGATCGGCATCCGTCACGGCCTTGACCGTGGAGTTGACGCGCTGATTGACCGAAACGATCGTTTTCCAGACCTGCGGGGTCAGCTCGATCACGTCCGGTTCCGTCTTATCAACGGCGCATTCGACGGGATTGCTGTCGCAGAACTTCGTCCAGGCCAGGAGGGGCTTGGCCGGACCCATGCTCGCAATTGGGTTGCTGGAGGTGGGCAGGGACGCAACGGTTTGGGCCTCGGCCGCCACTCCTGCGAAAGCCAGAAGAGCTGAGGCGGTAACTGCTTTGATGAGAGTGTGAGAAAGGGAAAACTTCTCGTTCAGATCGTTGAAAAAGCCGTTTGTGAAAGAATCCTGCCGCATGCCCCACCAGCCGGTTAATGTTCTTTTAACCAAACTGACATGGTTGGATTTGAGGCTCAAGCAGAAAGTAAAAGGTGAGTTAACGCGTCGCGCCCCAAGGTGGTTCCGTTATGGTTGACAAAAAGTGAGATGCCAGCCTTGGCGAGGATAACTTTCCTCGACGGGGATCGTAAGGTCGAGCTAAGCGCTTGGTTTCGCTTGCGCTGCAGGCCACATAGAAGGCTTAAGTGAAACGTCACCGCTGCTGGCGGCCCCGATTCCCTTATGCTGCCAGCCCGAGAAAAAGTTGTCCATGCCCCTGCCTCAGCCCCGCGCTCGCGAGCCGATTTTCAATCTTCCGTCGATCGTGACCTTCAGCATTCTCGCTCTTGTCGCCATCCACGCCTTGCGCATGTTCCTCCTTGCCGAGGAAACCGATTTCCAGGTGGTGATCGACTGGGCGGTGATCCCGGCCCGCTGGTCCGTTGCCTATGGCGGTGTGGAAAGTCACGAGATCGTCCGGATGCTGCAGGAAGGCGCATCGGAGGAGGCCCGTGGGCCGATCGCAGCCTATGCCCAATATGTCCTCGGCGACGGCGAGGGACGCCCTTGGACGGCGCTGACCTACGCGCTGCTGCATGGATCCTGGGCGCATGTGCTCATCAACAGCATCTGGCTCGCGGCCTTCGGCACGCCGATCGCCCGGCGCTGCGGAGCCGGCCGGTTCTTCCTTCTATCGGCGCTGTCGGCGATCGGCGGGGCCGTTCTCTATGTGGCGATGAACCCGATGCAGGTCTTCCCGCTGATCGGCGCCTCGGGCGCGGTGTCCGGCCTCATGGCGGCTGCCTCCTGGTTCATGTTCGCGCCGGCGACCTGGCATTGGGAAGGGCGGCTCACCGAACCTCATGAGCGACCCCGGCAGGCCTTGGGCGATCTCGTCCGCAACCGGCCCTTTCTGATCTTCCTCGGCGTGTGGTTCGCCACCAATTACCTGTTCGCCTTTGCTCAGCCGATCGGGATCGGAGAGGGGACCATCGCCTGGGAGGCGCATGTAGGCGGCTTTCTCGTAGGCCTTGTCGTTTTTCCGTGGTTCGACCCGCTGCCGGCGCACCGAAACCGCCTCTCGGCTTGAAAGCGCCTTGGTTGCGCCCAATCATCCTTTTGGCTGATGGAGGGGCGATCTCCTGCCTGGGATGCCGTCCGTCGGCTGGGCGCTCGCGAGGGCTGACTATCCTCGCCTGCGCATAACGGGAGGAAAAACATGAATGTCGATCAGATCCTTTCGCTGAAAGGACGCAATGTCGTCTCCATCGAAGCGGGCCGCTCCCTGAGCGAAGCCGCGCGGCTTCTCTCCGAGCGGAGGATCGGCGCTCTCGTGGTGGTGGATGGCAGGCAGCCCGTTTCCGGCATTCTCTCCGAGCGCGATATCGTCCGGGCCGTCGCCGCGCAGGGCGCGAGGGCTCTCGACGAGCCGGTGTCGCGCTTCATGACCGGAGAGGTCGTCACCTGCACGGGCCAGAATTCCGTCAACGAGCTGATGGAGCTGATGACGCAGCAGAAGTTCCGGCACGTGCCCGTCGTCGAGGGAGGCCAGCTCGTCGGCATCATCTCCATCGGCGACGTGGTGAAGCAGCACGTCGAGGAGGTCGAGGCCGAAAGCCAGGCGATCAAGGAATATATCGCGACCGCCTGATCAGGCCCCCTGAGACTCCTGGATGAGCTCCAGAATATCCGGCAGGGCGCGCTCGGTGGCCTGCCGTCCGAGGCCGATGCATTCCTGCGCGCGGTGGAACTCGAACAGGCCCATCTTGGCGAGTTTCGGCGCGATCATCACGTCGGGCGGATCGCCCGCGAGGCGTGAGCGTGCGATGCGGTCCTGGGTGATGTTGAAGGCATCGACCATGACGGTCGCCATGCCCGGCGCGTTCGGCTTGCGGGACCTGTCGGCTCGGGACCCCGAGAAGAGGGCCCATTTGCGCGGCGCCTCCTCGATAACCTCTTCCATCTCCTTCTCGTCGCTCGTCTCCGCGTCGTATGACTGGATCACCGTTCCCCGCACGCGCACTTCCCCGTTGAGGTTCACGCAGATCACGAGATCCGCGCCGAGGGCGCGGGCCGCGGTGATGGGGATGGGATTCACCAGGGCGCCGTCCATGAGCCATCGTCCGCCGACGAGAACCGGGTCGAACACGCCGGGAAGAGCGTAGGACGCCCGCATGGCCTGCACGAGAGGCCCTCGGGTCAGCCAGATTTCGTGCCCGCTCGTGTGCTCGGTGGCGATGGTGCAGAACCGGATCGGCAGCGTCTCAACCCGGCGATCCGTGAGGTCCTGATCCAGAAGGCGCTGCAGGCGCCCGCCCGCGATCAGGCCCGCGCCGCTGAAATGGAAATCGAGCAGGCCCATGACCCGCCGCTTCGTGAGGGACAGGGCGAAGGCTTCGAGCTCGTCGAGCTTGCCGGCAGCGTAGCAGCCGCCCACCACCGCCCCGATGGAGCATCCGGCGATCACGTCGGGAACGATGCCCGCCTCTTCGAGAACCCGCAGCACGCCGATATGCGACCAGCCCCTGGCCGCGCCGCCCCCGAGAGCCAGGCCGATCTTCACCCTCGTGCGCGGAACACGCTCCACAGGCTGTTTGATGTCCACGTCGCCCCCGCCGCCCATTCCGGCGTTGCGCCGGGCTATTCCGTCCCACAACATCGCTCAACTCCAAGGCCGCTTTAAGCGATCATGCGCCCAGGTTGTGAAGGCCGCATGAATGCGGCCCTCAAGTTTCACTTAGGTCGCGTCGCCGAAAACTGAACAGCAGAAGAGCGCAGGGCCCGGTGCGACAAGATGATGATCGTGACGGAAAAGAGGATCAGAACGCCGAGCATGGCGCGCAGCCCGAACAGGTCGCCGCCGAAACCGATGAGCGGCGGGCCCGTGAGATAGCCGCCGTAGCCGAGAGTGGCGACCATCGCCACGCCCACGCTCGGCGGAATCCCCTCCATCTGCGCCGCGGTGCTGAAGAGCACCGGCACGACATTGGCGAGTCCGAAGCCGACCAGGGCGAACCCGATCATGGCCGGGACCGGCTGCGGCAGGGCGATCGCGAGGGACAGGCCGGTGGCCGCGAGAAAACCGCCGAGCTGCACCGTCCGCGCGCGGCCCAGGGCGCGCACGACCGCGTCGCCGAGAAAGCGGCAGATCGTCATGGCAAGGGAAAAGGCGGCAAACCCTGTCACGGCAGCCTGCAGGTCCGCGCCCGTGACGGTCTGCAGGTAGATCGCCGACCAATCGACCATCGCGCCCTCGACGACGAAGCAGAACATGGCCAGCACGGCGACGATGACGACGGGGCCGCGCGGCCAGGCGAAGCCGTGGCCTTCCCCGTCCTGCGCCGGTTTCGCCTCGCCCATCATGCCGAAGGCTGCGGCGGCGAAGAGCGTCCCCATGCCGAGACAGGCAACGAGCAATGTGCCGAAAATCGAGAAGCCGAGCGCGATCAGCAGTCCGGACAGAGCCGCTCCCGCCAGGCCGCCGAGGCTGAAGAAGGCATGGAAGGACGACATGATCGCCGATCCCCAGGCCTTCTCGACCACGGTGGCGTTGGTGTTCATGGAAATGTCCATGGTGCCGTTGCAGGCCCCGACCAGGAGAGAGGCGGCGATGAAGAGAGGGAGCGAGGGAGCCAGTCCGATCAGGAGGAGCGTGACCGTGAAGGCGAAGGCTGCCGTCAGGGTCGCAAGCCTGCTCCCCACGATTGTGACCGCCCATCCAACGACAGGCATGAGCGCGACCGCGCCGATGGAGAAAGCCAGCAGGCCGAGGCTGAGCTGTCCGTCTGACAGGCCGAGCGCGGCCTTGAAGCGGGGCAGCTGCGCCGCCCAGATGCCGATGCCGAAGCCGTTACCGAAAAAGGCAGCGCTGGCGGCTGCGCGGGCCGGGAGAAGATCGCGTCGTGTCATGCAACGCTTTTAGCGGGCGCGGAGTGATTTGAAAGCCGCCAGCGGTGTGAGGGAGGCCCGCAGCCATGGAAGGGCAGGGGGAGATGGCGCGCTCGCTGAATTGCGTATCGCGTTCCGATCTAGGCCCTCGATCCCTCCCGTATAAGGAGGGAAAATGAAAGGAGGCTGCATCAGTCCCGAACGAGGGCCGGCGTTCCGTCCGAAATCTCCACTGTGCGGTAGAAGCAGGAGCGGCGGCCCGTGTGGCAGCAGCCGCCGTCGCCCGCCACGTTCACCTTGAGCCAGAGGGCGTCCTGATCGCAATCCACCCGCATCTCGACGATTGTCTGGACCTGCCCGCTCGTGGCGCCCTTGTGCCAGAGTTCGCCGCGCGAGCGCGACCAGTACCAGGCCTCGCCGGTTTCAAGGGTTTTGGCGAGCGCCTCTGCGTTCATGTGCGCGACCATCAGCAGCTCTCCGGTCTGCGCATCCGTGGTCACGCAGGTGACGAGCCCGTCCGCGCCGAAGCGCGGCGTGAGGACGGTTCCTTCTTCGAGGTCGGGTTTCGAGCCTGGGGCGGGGAATAAGCCGGTACCGGACGCGCACATGGTAAGGTCTCTGCAGGAGTGAGGAGGAAGCCTCACCCCTTACCTTGCCGCACGAGGGTAAGGAAGCGGACCTGCTCTGCGGGATTTTCCTTGAAGACGCCCGTGAACTGCGTCGTGAGCGTCATGGCGCCGGCCTTCTGCACGCCACGCATGGACATGCACATATGCTCGGCCTCGATCATCACCGCCACGCCGCGCGGCTCGAGGGCATGCACCATGGCGGTCGCGATCTGCGATGTCATGGTCTCCTGGGTCTGGAGACGGCGGGCATAAACCTCCACCAGGCGCGCGAGCTTGGACAGGCCCACCACGCCCTTCGTGGGGTAGTAGGCGATATGCGCCATGCCGTAGAACGGCACCATGTGGTGCTCGCAGTGAGAGTAGAAGGGGATATCGCGCACGAGCACGATGTCGTCGTAGCCTTCGACCTCAGCGAAGATCTTGTTCAGGACGTCCTTGGGGTCGTCGTCGTAGCCCGAATAGAATTCCTTGAATGCTTTGGCGACGCGCTTCGGGGTTTCGAGCAGGCCTTCCCGCTGCGGGTCGTCTCCTGCCCATCGGATCAGGGTGCGAACAGCCGCTTCGGCCTCTTCGCGGGTAGGCCGTTCCTTAGGCTTGTCGGCGGCTGGAATCAGACGCGGGGACAAGGACTTAACCACATCACTCACGTGGAGCCTCTTTCTCACACTAGAACCTCGTGGAAGCGGGGGAGCGCTTCCGGCGTATCCACTTCCGTCTTCCGATCTAAAGCCAACACACAGCCTGTCGCGGAGTTCGGTTATGATCTCTATATAGGCATAGATGGGAGAGCGGAGCACATTCCCATGAGCAACTCAATAGACCAGAATGCTGAACGATATCTATAGCCGCCGTATCCTGGAGCTTGCGGCAAATATTCCACATCTCGGGCGGCTGCCCGAGCCGGACGGGTCCGCAACGGCCCATTCCAGGCTCTGCGGCTCCACCGTGACGGTCGATCTGAGGCTCGATGGCGACATCGTGACGGCCTTCGCCCATGACGTGAAGGCCTGCGCCCTCGGCCAGGCTTCCTCGGCCATCATGGGGCGGCATGTCATCGGCTCGACCGCCGCCGAGCTGCGGCAGGTGCGAGAGGCGGCAACCCGTCTCCTCAAGGCCGGCGGCGAGACGCCGCAGGGTAAGTGGGAGGACCTGAAGGTCCTGGAGCCGCTGCGGGACTACAAGGCCCGCCATGCGTCGATTCTTCTCACCTTCGACGCGGTGGTCGACGCCCTCGACCGGATCGAGGCGCGCCGCTCGCAGGACAGCGAGTGATGCCCAATCCCGTCCAGCGGGCAGCCCATTGGGCGATCCGGGGCTATCAGCTGAGCCTCTCGGGCCTGGTCGGCCGTCAATGCCGGCACCTGCCTTCCTGCTCCGAGTACACCGACGAGGCGATCCAGCGGCACGGCTTCTGGGCCGGAGGCTGGATGGGTTTCGCCCGCATCTGCCGCTGCGGCCCGTTCGGCACCCACGGCATCGACAATGTTCCCGAAACATTGCCCGAAGGCTCCGGCTGGTATAAGCCGTGGGCCTATGGTCGCTGGCGGGGCGTGAACGCGCCGGAAAACCCTTCTGCGATCACCTGCGAGTCAGTCGAACCTGACGGCGACTGATCCCGCCCTGTCCAAGAACCCGTCGGCCCCCGCTTACCTGCTCCGTTGGCAGGAGTGAGCCAGGAGACAATTTTACGATGATCAACCTGACATTCCCCGATGGCGCCCAGCGCCAATATGCCCCCGGCACCACCGGCCGCGAGATCGTGGAGGGCATTGCCAAGTCGCTCGCCAAGCGCACCGTCGCCATGGCTCTCGACGGCACCGTGACGGATCTCGCCGATCCCATCACGAAGGACGCCAAGATCGAATTCCTCAACCGCGAGGATCCCCGCGCGCTGGAGCTGATCCGGCACGATTGCGCGCACGTGCTCGCGGAAGCGGTGCAGGAGCTGTTCCCGGGAACGCAGGTGACCATCGGTCCCGTGATCGAGAACGGCTTCTACTACGATTTCGCCCGCAACGAGCCCTTCACTCCGGAGGACTTCCCGGCGATCGAGGCCAAGATGCGCGAGATCATCGCGCGCGACAAACCCTTCACGAAGGAGGTCTGGAGCCGCGACAAGGCCAAGAAGGTGTTCGCCGAGAAGGGCGAGGCCTACAAGGTCGAGCTCGTGGACGCGATCCCGGAAGGCCAGGATCTCAAGATCTACTTCCAGGGAGACTGGTTCGATCTCTGCCGTGGTCCGCACATGACCTCCACGGGCAAGATCGGCAACGCCTTCAAGCTCATGAAGGTGGCCGGCGCCTATTGGCGCGGCGATTCGAACAACGCGATGCTCACCCGCATCTACGCGACCGCCTGGGCGAGCCAGGAAGACCTCGACACCTATATCCGGCAGCTTGAGGAAGCCGAGAAACGCGACCATCGCCGCCTCGGGCGCGAGATGGACCTGTTCCACTTCCAGGAGGAGGGGCCGGGCGTCGTCTTCTGGCACCCGAAGGGCTGGACGGTGTTCCAGGAGCTGATCTCCTACATGCGCCGCCGCCTGAAGGGCGACTACAAGGAGGTCAACGCGCCGCAGATCCTCGACAAGGCCCTGTGGGAGACCTCCGGGCATTGGGGCTGGTATCGCGAGAACATGTTCGCGACCCAGACAGAGGATGATCGCGTCTTCGCGATCAAGCCGATGAACTGCCCCGGACACGTGCAGATCTTCAAGCACGGCCTGAAGTCCTATCGCGACCTGCCGCTGCGCCTCGCCGAGTTCGGCAACGTACACCGCTACGAGCCCTCGGGCGCTCTGCACGGCCTCATGCGCGTGCGCGGCTTCACGCAGGACGATGCGCACATCTTCTGCACCGAAGATCAGCTCGCCGCCGAATGCCTGAAGATCAACGAGCTGATCCTCTCGACCTACGCCGATTTCGGCTTCGACGAGATCGTCGTGAAGCTCTCGACACGCCCCGAGAAGCGCGTCGGCACCGACGAGATGTGGGACCACGCCGAAGAGGTGATGACCCGCGTCCTGAAGCAGATCGAGGAGCAGTCGGGCGGGCGCATCAAGACCGCCATCAACCCGGGCGAGGGCGCGTTCTACGGTCCGAAGTTCGAATACGTGCTGCGCGACGCCATCGGTCGCGACTGGCAGTGCGGCACCACGCAGGTGGACTTCAACCTGCCGGAGCGGTTCGGCGCGTTCTATGTCGATGCGGACGGCCAGAAGAAGACGCCTGTCATGGTGCATCGCGCGATCTGCGGCTCCATGGAGCGCTTCACCGGTATCCTGATCGAGCACTTCGCCGGTCATTTCCCGCTCTGGCTCGCGCCGGTGCAGGCGGTCGTCGCCACCATCACCTCCGAGGGCGACGATTATGCCATGGAAGTGGTCAGGGCGGCGGAAGCCATGGGCCTGCGGGTGGAGGCCGATCTTCGCAACGAGAAGATCAACTACAAGGTCCGCGAGCATTCGCTGGTGAAGGTGCCGGTACTCCTCGTGGTCGGCAAGAAGGAGGCCGCCGAGCGCACGGTGTCGATCCGCCGTCTCGGCAGCCCCAACCAGCAGACCATGGGGCTGGACGACGCCTTGAGGGCGCTCGCCGTGGAGGCGATCACGCCGGACCGCAGGCGCGCCGCGCAGGCCGTGTCCGAGCCCGACGCCCACGCCACTCTCGATGGTCATCACGTGGTCGCGCGCACGGTGGCCTGAAGTGCTTTGGTGACTCTCCTCCCCCTTGTGGGGAGGAGATGGAGGTGGGGGTGTGGGCGCCAGACCTGAATAGGCTATCGCTCACACCCCCACCCTAACCCTCCCCACAAGGGGGAGGGGATAAGGTTTGTTTCATCTTTCAGGTCGCCTGCCGTTGACGCCCGCTCTTGCGTCCGCCAGGAGCCGTTCCGGCCGTGGTGCCTGCGGTGCCACTACCGGGATTGCCGCTGGCGGCGACGGCGTCGCCGGCCTCCGTGCCGGTCCTGTGCTCGCCCTGGCGCTGGCCGATGCGCAGGTTGTTCTGCACATGCGCGACGCCCGAGACGGATTCGACGATGTCCTCGGCCCAGCGCTTCTCTTTCCGGTCGCGCACGGTGCCGGTGAGGGTGACCTCCCGGTTCTGCACCATGACCTCGATTTCCGATGCATCGACCCGCACGTCGTCGCTGAGGCGCTCGTTCACGTCCTCGCGGATGCGGTCGTCCGAGCGCTGGTAGTTGCGGGGCCCGCGCCCGCGATGATCCTCGCGGCGAACCTCGCCGCGGCTCGCGGTGGCATCGTTGTCGAAGCGGGTATTGCCCGGGCCGACTCCGTAGTTGCTGTGATCCCGGCGCTCATTCACGAGGCTCCAAGTGCGCTCGCGATCCTGCATGAGGCGGTCGTTCTCGCTGCTGTCGTCGCCGGGGCGCGCCCGCTCGCCCGTGATCGTGGAAGCGCCGTAGCGTTTGGGGCGATAGCCGCGACCGGCGGAGCCGCGCCCCGCATATTCGTCGCCGTAGTTCTGATAGCCTTCGCCGCCGAAGCCGCCGCGCATCCGCGCATCGCGCATGCCTTCCTCGCCGGGATAGCCGAAGCTGCCGAAGGCGGCGCGCACATCGTCTTCGTCGCGGTAGCGGAATTCGACGCCGCCGCGCCGCCTGTCGCGCTCCGCATACCGGCGGACGCCTTCATGGTAGTCGTGAGGGCGGTGGCGCCAGTCGTCGTCTTCGCGCCCCAGGCGCTGATCCAGCTCCCGCCGCTCGTCGTTGCTCAGGCGCGGCTGTCCGCCCTGGCGGGTCTGATCGGCGCGGGCCGAGCTCGGCGTGCCCGTGCGGTCGGGTTCGGACGGCGTAGAGATGCGGTGCAGGGCGCGGGAGGCGTCGCCTTCGCTGTCGGTTGCAAGGTCGCCCAGCGCCACGATGCCGACGAGGTGCTTGTCGTGATCGACGACGGGCAGGCGGCGGATCTGATGATCGCTCATCAGTTGCACGATGTGGCCGACATCGTCGTCGTCGAAGCACCACCAGACATTGTCGGACATGACGTCGCGCACGTGGGTCGTATCGGGCGGTAGGCCCGCCGCCGTCGCGCGGACGGTGATGTCCCTGTCCGTGATCATGCCACGCAGGCGGCGCCCGTCGCAGACGGGCAGGACGCCGACATTCATCTCATCCATCAGCCGGGCGGCTTCCTGAATGGTTCGTTCGGGCGAGACCACGCGCACGTTGCGGGTCATGATGTCTGAAATTCTCATGAGCGTCATCCCTCGCAGGGTCGCGCCCCGGCATCGGATCCGAGAAGGAAAACCACGATGCACGGGAGGTGCGGGCGCATGCCCGGCGCGACCGAATTCGTGCCCGGTCAATGCCGCGAGGGTGAAAAAGGTTCAGGGGTTGTCGGTGACGAGAACTTCGATATCCCGGTCGAGACCGCTCTCGACCTTGAAGTCCTTCGTGTAGACCTTGCCCTCGTGGCGGGCGATCAGGACGTATTCTCCTTCCGCCAGGGTGACGGAGGGGAATGCGCCAATGGCCTCGCGGATCACGTCGCCGCCGGGGGTCAGCACGCTGAACGCCGTTCCCGCGAAAGCCTCGCCCCCTTCGGAAGCCACGAGCTTGAGCGTCACGGTGGCGGCGCGGTGATTGAGGGTCGCCTCCGTCACCTTTCCGGCTTCCACCTTCAGGTCGCTGCGCATGATGGCGTTGGCGTCCCCGTAGGTGGACACCACGTGATAGGTGCCCTCGGGCAGGCGGATCACCTCGTCGGACTTGGCATTGGCGATCACCAGGCGGCCTTCGGAGTTCTGCGCCTCCGGCACGTAGACCGAGAAGGTCACGCGGCTGGAAGCGATCGGGGTGTCGCCGACGGCGCCTTTCAGCTTGAGTGCTCCCGCGCTGACGACGAGGCGCTCGTTCAAACTGCCGGCTTGCACGCTGATGTGCTTGGAGGAGCTGGCGAAGCCATAGGCCACGTGCACGATGTAGTTGCCCGGAGCCAGGGTGAAATTCGGCATGGGACTGCTGGAGCGCGCGACGATGCTCGGTTGCGAGGTGTCGCCCCGGTCCTCGAAAACGCGCCAGAGCAGGCCCGAGCGGATCGGCTCGTTGGTTTCGGAAAAGACCGCTCTCGTGCTGACCGCGACCTGCTTGGCCGCGACCGGAGGGGGCAGCCCCTGGGAGAGCGAAGGCACGCCGGGGGCGGGCGGACCAAACGGCTGGGGAGCCGTTCCGAGGGGCCGAGTCAGCGTTTGGGCCGAGGCGACGGAAGCCGTCAGCCCCATCAGGAGGCTCACAAACGAGAGGCGGGAGATCAGGAACGTCATCATCAAAAAGAGTTCAAAAATCCTGCTACCGGACAGGAGCGGCGACTGCGGTCTGGATCGGTGCCTCCTCGGTTTCCACGAGATCGGAAGCCGCCGCAACTAAATTCTCAAGGGAGAGGGGGCGGAAGGAGAATTCGACGCGGTGGGTCCCGGCCGGAACCTCCACGCCACGGAACAGCAGGTTGGCGCGAAGCACCGGGCGGCGCTCTCCGTCGACGCGGGCTTCCCAGCCGGGATAATAGATATCGTGCAGCACGAGCACGCCATGCTCCTGGCTCTCGACCTCGAGCGTCACCGAATTGCGCCGGTAGCTGACGATCTTGACCTTGTCTGCGGGCTTCTCCGCGGTCGGACGAACCGGAGCGTAATGGGCCTTGAGCAGCGGCATGCTCGCATGGTCGATCAGCGCTTCCGTCTCACGGTCGAAGTCGGGCAATTCGTCGGCCCCGACGACCGCTTCCGAATCCACGGCCTGGACATGATGGGCCACATAGGCGCGCCGACCGGTGGTGTTGAGGCGGTAGATCCACATCTTGCCGGTTCCGTAGACCACTTCCGCATCCGCCAGGCGGGGGAAATGGCGAGGCAGCTTCTGGACCGGGCGGTCGAGGACGAGATAGTCGAGCCCGAGCAGGCCCGCGAGCTCGCATTCGTAGCCCCGGAACGATGCGGGGAACTGGCGCAGGTTCGGGTCCTCGGCGTTCTCTCCGGGGCCGATGGCCCGCTCGTAATCGGCGAGACGCAAGGGGTTGTACCCGATGATGTCCTCGATTTCGAGAACCATCGAGGCGTTCTGCCAGGAACCCGCCAGACCGAGAATTTCTACGCGCGGATACTCTCCCTCGCGATGCCGCTCCGCCAGCTCACGCTTAAGGATCTGCAAGCCCTGCAGCTGTTCCGGCGGCAGCTTGGCGAAGACCGTATACCGCTCGGCAGGCTCGGCATTGAGCGCCGAGGCGGCGTGTCGGCTGATCAGTTCGGCGCCTGTCACAAGCACGAGGGCGAACGCGAGGGCTTCCCGCCGATATGGGCTGCCGCTGAGCTTGGCCAGGAGGGCCATGACGAGCGCCGCCGCAAGCAGCCCGCCGCCCGCCTCCATCAGGGAGGAGAGAACGTGACCGCCCTCGATGGAGAAGGCGACGCCGCTGGCGATGGCCGCCATCACCAGGGCGAAGGCCAGGGCCGTGAGCGCGATCCGGGTCTGGCCGAGGGCGGCATCGCTCCAGCTCGGCATGCCCTCGGCCGCATAGCGATGGACGAGGTAACCTGAGGAGAAGGCGAGCGCGATGTTGATGAGGAAGGTGGCGTCAGCCGGACGGCGATAGAGATTCACGCCCGGCAGATGATCGAAGATCACCTCGAAGCCGGGAGTATAGCGGCCGAGCGCGTAGAACAGCGCCACCAGGCCCACGATCAGGAAGAACCGGAACTCCCGGGCGAAAAGCCTGCCGCCGGCGATGCCATGCCAGAGGATGAACAGGGCTGGGATCGTGCCGATGAAGAGATAGTTCGTCGCCCTGTCCGTCCAGGTGCCTTCGGATAGGCTGTGCCAGTCCGGCCCCCAGTAGTCGTAGGTCCAGCGCAGGGAACCGAAAATATTGCCGAACAGGATCGTCGCCAGGCTCTCCGGGGGCAGGGACCCCATGGCCGCAACGCCGAAGCCGAAGGAGGGCCGCGTCGATGTGGCGAGGAACTGCATGGTCAGGATGACCGGAACCGCCAGCAGCGCGCCGCCGATCAGCCCCATGGTGAGCAGGAGGCCGAGGCGCGAGCGCAGGTAAGCGAGACGCCGGGGGGCCGACCAGATGCGATGAACCGCCACGCCGATCAGGGTCAGGGCGCAGAGGAAGGCCACCTGATCGCGGCCGATCACCATCAGGGTGGCCGAGACGGCGAAGAGAATACCGTAGCGGTAGGAATGCCGGTCCAGGGCCTCTTCGAGGAGCCAGAGGGCCAGGGGGAAATAGCCGTAGCTCAGGATTATGCCCGTATGCTGCAGGCGGGCGCTGGCCGAGCCGCCGAGCATGAACACGATGGCAGCCACCACCGCGCCCGACCAATGCCAGCCGCGCCGCCGGAAAAGGGGGATGAAGGCCAGCGCGCCGGGAAGGAAATGGGCGAAGATCACCAAGTCGAACAGTTCCATGGAGGGCTCGGGCACGAGCCATCCGAACAGCAGCATGGTCGGGGTGAACAGAAGCGACTGGGGATCGGCCGCCGAAGGGTGGCCGCCGAAATGGTAGGGGTTCCAGAGGGGCAGCTCGCCGTTGGAGAGCGCGGATCCGAGATAGCGCAGGGTGGGGTAGAACTGGTTTTTGGAATCCCAGGGGACGACGGAGCCGGTCAGGGGCCAGACGGCCGCCGCCAGGGCCCAGACAGCGAGAATGAGGCCGACGGCCAAAAGCGTCTGGCGCCTGGACCATGCCAGGGTCGCTGCGGAAGTGTGAGATCCGAACACGGATGTCTGCATGTGTTTCAAGCGGCGCTGCGCGTCAGTTCCATCCTCAGCAAGCTCTCCGAGCTGCCGCAGGACCAAAACCGGCTTGGCGTATCACCGCACTCCCCCTATACATCCGTTGCCGGTTGTTGACTGTGCAACGGATCGCGTCTTGGAACGCCCGTGCTCTCAACAGCAGCAAGGCGGCGAGACCAAGGCAGGCCTCCACCGTCCGCCCTATTCTTCACGGACATTCGCAAGCATTGTCCCACAATATTCAGCTCGGATGAAGATCCCATGAATGAAAGCCTTTCCCGCCTTTTGAGCCGCCGTTCCGTTCCGCCGCGCTGGCTGGGAGAGCCGGGGCCGAGCGCTGAGGAGATCGAGGCCATGCTCACGGCGGCGGCCCGGGTGCCGGACCACGGCAAGCTGGTGCCCTGGCGCTTCATCCTGATCGAAGGCGAGGCCCGGCAGCGGATGGGCGAGGTTCTCGTGAAAGCCTTCCTGGCCGACCATCCGGACGCGGACCAGGAGAAGGTCGCCGCAGAGCGGGAACGGTTCTCCAACGCGCCGCTCGTGGTCGCGGTGGTGTCCCGGGTCGTCCCTCATGTGAAGATCCCCGAATGGGAACAGGTGCTCTCCGCCGGCGCCGTGTGCATGAACCTTCTGAATGCGGCGACGGCTCTGGGCTATGGCGCCTCGTGGCTGTCGGGCTGGGCCTGCTTCGACCGCCGGGTGCTCGATGCGCTGGGCTTGGGCCCCACGGAGCGCATGGCCGGATATGTCCATATCGGCACGGCCAAGGAAAAACCCACGGATCGGGATCGCCCGAACCTCACCGATATCGTGACCCGGTTCTAAGCGCATGTACTACGAAACCGCCAGCAACGCCCACGGCCTGCCGCACGATCCCTTCAAGGCCATCGTCGCGCCCCGTCCCGTCGGCTGGATCACGGCGATGAGCGAGAAGGGTGAGGTGAACCTCTCGCCCTATTCGTTCTTCAACGCGGTTTCCGAACGCCCGCCGATGGTCATGTTCTCGTCGGCGGGAAGGAAGGATGCGCTGACCTTCATCGAGGAGACGCAGGAGTTCGTCTGCAATCTCGCTGCTTACGACCTGCGCGAGCAGGTGAACGCGACCTCGAAGGTTCTGCCGCGCGGCGAAAGCGAGCTGGACTTTGCGGGGCTGACTGCCGCGCCCTCCCGCCTCGTGAGGCCTCCGCGCGTGGCCGAGGCTCCGGCGGCCCTCGAATGCAAGTGGCTGCAGACCGTGCCGCTGGCGCCGCTCGGAGGCGGAGAGCCGTCCTACTTCATGGTGATCGGCCAGGTGGTCGGGGTCTATGTCGATGACCGCTACATCGTGGACGGATTTGTCGATACGGCGGCCATGCGCCCTATCACCCGGGCCGGATATCGCGACTATTTCGCCGCGACGCCGGAGACGAAGTTCTCGATGACGCGGCCGGGCGGTTAGAGCTTCCCGGCCCGCCTCAACAGCCGCTCTGCGCGCAAAAGGTGCGGGCGGTCGAGCATCTCGCCGTTGACCCCCACCACGCCCGCGCCCGGATGGGCTTTGAAGGCGTCGATCACGGCCTGCGCACGCGCGATCGCCTCCGGCGACGGCGTGAAGGCTTCGTTGATGACAGGGACTTGCGCCGGATGGATCGCCATCTTGGCCACGAAACCGTCGCGGCGCGCTGCCCGGCATTCCCCGGCCAGGCCTTCCATGTCGCGGAAATTGGTGAAGACGGAATCGATGGCGTCGACGCCTGCGGCGGCCGCGCCGAAAAGGGTCAGCGAACGGGCGAGTCGGTAGGGGTCGGTGTAGCGGCCGCTCTCATCGCGATTGGTTTCCGCGCCGAGATCGGCGGAGAGATCCTCGCCGCCCCAGGTCAGCCCCATGAGACGATGGCTCGCGCCGCCGAACGTGCCGAGCGCGAAGACGCCCGCGGCGTTTTCCGTGGCGATGGCAAGGATGCGGGTGACGCCGTCGCCCAAGCCGAACTCGGCCTCGCGTACGGCGAGCTTCGCGCCGAGATGCGCCACGTCGGAGCCGCCGACGGCCTTCGGCAGGACGATCCCGTCGGGCGCAGCCTTCATGACTCCATCGAGATCGGCGTCGATCAGGCCGGTGGTGAGCCCGTTCACGCGCACGTAGAGGCGAGGACGCTCGGCGTCGGAACGATGCTCCGAAACGAACTCGGCCGTGACGCGCCGTGCCTCCTCTTTCGCGTTCAGATCGACGGAATCCTCCAGGTCGATCAGAAGAGCATCGGCGCTCGATAGGAGGGCTTTTCCGAGCTTCTTGTGGCTGTCGCCGGGAACGAAGAGAAGCGAGCGCATCAGGCGCTCCTTTTCCGCATGAAGGCCTGGCGGCGGCATTCGGCCACGAGGGTGCCGTCCTGCTTGTAGGCGCGGTGGATGAACTCGACGATGCCTGCGTTCGGGCGCGATTTCGACTCGCGCTTGGCTGCGATCTCCGTCGTCGCGCTGACGGTATCGCCCTCGAAGAGAGGAGCGGGAAACTTCACGTCCGTCATGCCCAGATTGGCAATCGTCGTGCCCACGGTCGTGTCGTTGACGGAGATGCCGATCATCAATCCGAGCGTGAACAGGGAGTTCATGAGCGGCTGTCCCCATTCCGTTTCCGTCGCGCAGAAATGCGCGTCGATGTGGAGCGGCTGCGGGTTCAGCGTCATGTTGGAGAACAGCATGTTGTCCATCTGCGTCACCGTTCTCGTCAGCCGGTGCCTGATGACGGCGCCCACCTCGAAATCCTCGAAATAGAGGCCGCCGCGTGGATGCCTGTTCTCATCGTTCATGATGCTGTCCTCCTTGGGCCGGAAAGAGCATTTCGATCATGCCTCTTCGAAATCAATAACCGAACTGCTCCCGCAGGATGCGCTCGTCCAGGCTGTGCCCGGGGTCGTGCAGCATCACGAGGTCGACGCTCCGGTCCATGGAAACATGAACGCGGGAAACGTTGCGGAATTCGGTGTGGTCGGCCACGGCGCTCACCGGGCGGTTTGCGGCTTCCAGAACCTCGATCTCGATCTTGGCGTAATCCGGCAGCAGCGCGCCGCGCCAGCGGCGGGGACGGAATGCGGAAATCGGAGTCAGGGCGAGGAGAGGAGAGTTCAGCGGCAGGATCGGCCCGTCGACGGAGAGATTGTAGGCTGTCGATCCGGCGGGCGTGGCGACGAGAATGCCGTCGGCGATCAGCTCGGTGATGCGGACGCGGTTGTCGATGCTCACGCGGAGCTTGGCGGCCTGATAGGTCTGGCGCAGCATCGACACTTCGTTGATGGCGCGGGCCGTGTGCGCCACGCCGTGCACGTCCCAGGTGACCATGAGAAGCGGGTGCACGACGCTGCGCTCGGCACTCTCCAGGCGCTCGAACAGGTCGTCCTCCCGAAACTCGTTCATCAGGAAGCCGACGGTGCCCTTGTTCATGCCGTAGATGGGCTTGGACGTGCCCATGGTGGCATGGAGCGTCTGCAGCATCAGCCCGTCGCCGCCCAGCGCCACGATGACGTCCGCCTCCTCAGGGGCGACGCTCTCATACGCGCTGGTCAGGGTCTTGAGCGCGCTCTGCGCGTCAGGGGCAGCGCTGGCCACGAATGCAATCTTGTTGAAACGACGGGCCATGCCCAGATACCCTCGCTGCTCGTGAAAAGGGCTACGAGGCACAGGCATAACATGGAACGCCCACTTCTCGTCTATACGACCTTTCCGGATGTGGACACCGGGCTCGCGATCGGGGAAAGCCTCGTGCGCGACGGCCTGATCGCCTGCATCAACGTGCTGCCGGGAATGCGCTCGGTCTATGCCTGGAAGGGCGCCATCGAGCGGGGAGAGGAGGCCGTGGGCATTCTCAAGACCCGCATCGGCCTCCGGGATCAGGTCCACGAGGCCCTGAAGGACCGGCATCCCTACGAGACGCCGGTCATCTTCTTCATCGAACCCGCGGGCGCCGATGCGGCCACCCTGGACTGGCTGGTCGCCGAGACGGCGGGCGGATAGAGCCGCCTGCGTGATGGGTCAGACCGCCGGGCTCCACTGGACCGGCACGAAGCGATAGCCGCTGCCGTCCTTGGCGATATAACCGGTCGACGGGAAGGGAGCATGGTAGAACGCAACCTGCGCCCGCTCGGTGGCCGCCATGTCGAGCATGCGGCGGCGGGTGGCGCGGGCCTGATCGGCATCCATGTCGAAGATCGCGGACCAGTCCGGATGGCGCACGAACAGGGCCGGGTGATTCGTGACGTCCGACATGATCATCAGCTTGCCGGAGCCCGACGAGAGGATATAGGCCGTGTGGCCCGGCGTATGGCCGGGAGCGGCGATGCTCGTGAGCCCGGGCACGATCTCCTTGTCCATTCCGTAGCGCTTGACGTCTTTCTCGATGGGGCCGAGCACCCGGCGCACATTCTGGAAGGCGCCCTTCATGCCTTCCGGGGCCTGGTTCATGCGGGAATCGTCCATCCAGAAGGCCCATTCCGCCTCGGGCACCATCACCTCTGCGTTGGGGAACACAGCCGTGCCGTCCTTCAGGCGCAGGCCGTTGATGTGATCGCCGTGGAAATGGCTGATCACCACCGCGTCGACCTGCGAGAGTTCGAAGCCCGCGGCGCGGAAATTCTCCATCCACCGGCCGGAGGTCGGCGCACCCATGTCGCCGTTGCCCGTGTCGATCAGGGTCAGCCGCCCGTTCCGGTTCAGGACGAGGGTGTTGAAGGTGATCGGCAGAGCATCGTTCGGCAGAAAGGCCTCCTGCATGGCGGCCTGGACGTCCTTGATCTCCGCATTCCTGACGAAACCCTCGAGCGGACGTTGCGCAAAGCCGTCATTGACGGCTGTCACTTCGACGTCGCCCACCTTGTAGCGATAAAAGCCGGGGGCCTGGCGCGGGCCCGTGGTGGTAGGGGAGGGAGAGGTGCTGGGCGTGGCGGTATTGGTCTGGGCCAAGGCGATGGATCCTCCGATGGGAGCGGCGGCAAGGGCGGTTCCGGCCAGGATGGTACGGCGTGTGACGATCATGAAGCGGGTCCTCTCGACAGCGACGCCATGAGCGTAGAACGGCCAAGGTTCCGGACAAGAGAACGGTTCTTCACAACTAGGCGAGCAGGGAACGGTTCCTCGAGGGCGGGCCGGGCCCTTCAACAGGCTCGGGAGGTCAGGTGATGCAGGGCGATGCCGCTCGTGGTGGCGACGTTCAGCGAATCGAACCCGCCGCTCATCGGAATGGAGACGGTGCGCGTCCGTGCAAGGAGATCGGTCGGCAGTCCGGGACCTTCCGCACCCAGCAGCAGCGCCGTTCGGCGCGAAGGCTTCACCTGCGAGAGAATTTCGCTTCCGGAAGGCGAGAGCGCCAGGATCTCGAAGGAGGCGGCATGGAGGACCTGCACCATCGCATCGGCAGAGGCCGCGCGGGTGAAGGGCACCACGAGCGCCCCGCCGACGGACACGCGGATCGCTTTCCGGTAAAGCGGATCGCAGCTGTCGTGATCGAGCAGAACGCCCTGCGCCCCGAAGGCGGCGGCGTTGCGGAAAATGCCCCCGACATTGTCGTGATTCGCCAATCCGACGAGGCCGACGACCAGCGCGTCCTGCGCAAGTCCTGCCAGGAAGTCTTCGACGGTCGGGAGAGGCTCGCGGCGCGCCACGGCCAGGATCCCGCGATGGATCGGGAAGCCCACGATGGCGTCCATGACCTGGCGATTGGCCGTGTAGACCGGCACATCCTCGGGCAGGCTCCCGAGCGCGTCCGTCAGGCTCTCGAGCCGGTTTTCGGCGAGCAGAAGGGATTCGATCTGGAAGCGCCGCTGTTTCAGCAGGACGCGCAGAACGACCTCGCCCTCGGCAATGAAGCGGTGCTGCCGTCCTACCAGATCCCGCTCGCGCACGGCGCGATACGGCTCGATCCGCAGATCGTCAGGATCGGAAATGGCAATCGGCATTGGCTGTCCTTCATAGACCGCAACAGCTCGCGGCGCGCATTCTCCTATGGCAGCAATGCCGGCGGAACAACGACTTTCACTTCCGGTTAGCCTTCCAGATTCGGGGGAGCCTCTCTTTCGCGGCCCTCAGGAAGGAGTTCGAGAATGGTCGATATTGCAGATGGGTGGGTCTGGGCCTTCGTGATCATCGGTGGCCCGGTGCTGATCGCGATTTTCATGCTTCTCTTCGCCAATCGCCGCAATCGCCTGAACCGGGTCGAGCGGGAGGTGTCCGAGCGCGGCGCGCACGAGAATTGGGGCAAGGAGCGGATCCGCTGAGGGTTCAAGCGGATCGTTTGCGCTGCATATGGGTAGGGGAAAGAAACATGGTGCCGGTGGAGAGGATCGAACTCCCGACCTTCGGTTTACAAAACCGCTGCACTACCGCTGTGCTACACCGGCTCTCATGTGGATGTTGAGGTAGCAGCAGCCTGCCCGCGACGCAAGTTCCATCGCAAGCGAAAAATTAAGTGTTCCAGAGCACCGCAACCATCCCCGGATTATGGAATTGTCTGGGAAAGGATGGCTAAGGAGACGGTGTTGTGAAAGGTCTAAGTGACTTAACTGAAACATGGAATTCCATTTTCGGGGGCAGGATTGTATTCATCGCCTCTCTCGGAATCGCGACCGGGGTGGCATTGGCATCGTTCCCGGCAGAGGCGGCCCGCATGCCACGCGAGGCTCCGGCTGCCAAACCCATGACGGCCACAGGCACGACCGTGGCCGCGAAGGATGTGGACGAGACCGGTTCCATTCAGACCGAGGCGGCCGACACCTCGACCTGCGATCGCTCCCGCAAGCGGCTCTTCGTGGAGGGCGAGGGCTGGATCGTGCGGCGGGTCACGATCTGCTACTGAGCGAAGGTTTCACCTGACGCAGATACGAAAAGCCCCGCCTCAGGCGGGGCTTTCCATTTCAGACTGCACGATGCACTCACTGGGGATGGGGCATCGGATGGATCCCAAAGGTAGAATCCGCTTTTGGGTCCAATGCCCTAGCGTGCACCCTCGTAGGTCATGATGTCACGGTCCTTCGTTTCGGGCACCAGGAGCAGGCCGACTACGAAGGTCACCAGGGCGATCACGATCGGATACCACAGACCGTAGTAGATATCGCCGGTGGCCGCCACCATCGCGAAGGCGGTGGGAGGCAGCAGGCCGCCGAACCAGCCGTTGGCGATGTGATAGGGCAGCGACATCGCGGTGTAGCGGATGCGGGTCGGGAAGAACTCGACCAGAGCCGCCGCGATCGGGCCGTACACCATCGTGACGTAGATCACGAAGATGGTGAGAATCCCGATCGCCTTGAGAGCCTGGGCATTGCCGAGGGCGTCGAAGAAGCCGCCGACCTTCAGGATGCTCGGATCGCCAGCCTTGGGATATCCTGCCTCCGCCGCAGCATTGGTGAAGCTGGTCATGCTAGCTGCAAGGCGATTGGGCGCATCGGTCGGAGGAAGAGGAGTCTCCTTCCCGTTGAAAGTGACCTTCACGGGCGAACCGGCAGCAGCCGGAACGAGCTCGTACTTGACAGCGGCGCGGGCCAAGGCGACGCGGGCGATGTCGCAATCGGCGCTGAAGGTGCGGATGCCCACCGGATCGAACACCGATCCGCAGGAGGCGGGATCGGCCGCGACTTGGACCTTCGCCGTTTCCAGAGCCTGTTCCAGTCGCGGGCTGACGACGCTGGTGAGGGCGTGGAACAGCGGGAAGTACGTGATCGCCGCGAGCAGGCAGCCGCCCAGGATGACGGGCTTGCGGCCGATCTTGTCCGAGAGGGCGCCGAAGATCACGAAGCCCGCGGTGCCGATGATCAGCGACCAGGCGATGAGCACGTTCGAGGTGAGCAGGTCGACCTTGAGGATGCTCTGGATGAAGAACAGAGCGTAGAACTGGCCCGTGTACCACACCACGGCCTGGCCGATGGCGAGGCCGATGAGAGCGATGAGGACCATCTTCACGTTGCGCCACTGGCCGAAAGCCTCCTTCAGCGGAGCCTTCGACTGGGTGCCTTCCTCCTTCATCTTCTTGAAGGCCGGCGATTCCTGCATCTGCATGCGGATCCAGACCGAAATGCCGAGAAGCACGACGGAGAGGAGGAACGGAATGCGCCAGCCGGCGATGGCATAGCCTTCACCGGTCTGGAAGCCCTTCTCGCCCATCCAGGTGCGGAGCAGGAGAATCACGACGAGGGAGAGCAGAAGGCCGAAGGTGGCCGTGATCTGGATGAAGCTGGTGTAGAAGCCGCGCCGCCCCACGGGAGCGTGCTCGGCCACGTACACGGCCGCGCCGCCGTATTCGCCGCCCAGCGCCAGGCCCTGGAGCATGCGCAGCGCGATCAGGATCACCGGGGCGACCCAGCCGATCTGGTTGTAGCTGGGCAACAGGCCGACGAAGAAGGTCGAGGTGCCCATGATGAGAATGGTGATGAGGAAGGTGTATTTGCGGCCGACGAGATCGCCGATCCGGCCGAACACGATGGCGCCGAAGGGGCGCACCAGGAAGCCCGCCGCGAAGGCGAGGAGCGCGAACACGTTGCGGGTCGTCACGTCGAACGCGGAGAAGAACTGCGCGCCGATGATCGTGGCGAGTGATCCGTAGAGATAGAAATCGTACCATTCGAAGACGGTACCGAGCGAGGAGGCGAGAATCACCTTCCGCTCTTCGCGCGTCATCGGCCGGGGTGCGGCGGCCGAACGCGCTGTCGTGGCTGCTGTTGCCATAGCGTTCCCTTCCATTTTTGGTCAGCCCGGTGGTCCGGGTCTGTCGCGTCAAGTCGAGGGCTGCTCGCTTGAGCTGAGGCGTCGTGGCCAGATGGATGGCCAAGAATCCCATGGAAGGTGAGGCTAGCGCCGCTGCTACTCTCCACAATTGCCAATTCGTAGTTTCGACTTCCGTCTAAGGATGCGGGGTCCGACTAGAAATGCATTAATATTCAGAGGGTTGGGTGAACGTTGCGCGAATCATTCCGATCGCGCAACGGCTTTCGTCACCGCGAAAAGCGAAATGGCTGCGGCATTGGAGACGTTGAGGCTCTTGATCTCTCCCGGCATGTCGAGCCGGCCGACCGCGTCGCAGCATTCTCTGGTTCTCTGCCGCAGGCCCTTGCCCTCCGAGCCGAGGACGAGAACCAGGGGCAGCCTGAGCTGGAGTTCATCGATATTGGCCTCGCCCTCGGAATCGAGGCCGATGCGCTGGAAGCCGCGCTCGCCCAGGGCGGTCAGGGTGTCGCCCAGGTTCTTCACGATCATGAAGGGAACGTGCTCCAGGCCGCCGGAGGCGGACTTGGCCAGTACGCCGGTGGCTGCCGGGCTGTGGCGGGCGGTGGTGATGATGGCCTCCACGTTGAAGGCCGCCGCCGTGCGCACGATCGCACCTACGTTGTGGGGATCGGTGATCTGATCGAGGGCGAGAACCACGCGCTTGCCGCTCAACGTGTCGACGGAGGGCGAGGGCAGGGGATCCGCTTCCGCATAGAGGCCCTGGTGGACGGCATCGGGCTCCAGGAGGCGGTTGATCTCGTCCGGGCGCACCATTTCAGGTTCCAGGGGCAGGGGCGCTCCCAGTTCCTCCTGCAGGCGGCGCAAAGAATTCTCGGTGGCCAGGAGGCGCCGAATCGTGCGCCTGTCGTTGCGCAGCGCCTCCACGACAGGGTGCCAGCCATACAGGATCGTCGTGTCGATCTCGTGCGCCGGACGCCAGCTCTGGGCATCGCGGCGGCCCTGCTTCTTCCCCTGCGGACGCTGGAAACGGGGCTTGCGGGAATGGAAGGGGCGCTCGCTCATGGCTCTCGATCTCGTCTGATGGGGGATCGCCCATACCACAGGCTGAGGCCGGACACGATCTCCCTTACAAAGATTGCTCTTTGCTGTTGACACCGGGCATCCAGGTCACCATAAGAGCGCCACCGAGCGGCCGCACTCCGGTGAGGCACTTCGGGTGAAGACCTCGGCGCACTGCGTCAGGGTTGGCAAGGGGGAATGTCCCGAGCGGCAAAGGGGGCGGACTGTAAATCCGCTGGCTATGCCTTCGTAGGTTCGAGTCCTACTTCCCCCACCATCCAACCGGCAGAGCATGCGGGTGTAGCTCAATGGTAGAGCAGCAGCCTTCCAAGCTGAATACGAGGGTTCGATTCCCTTCACCCGCTCCACTTCTTCTTTCTTTATCTTTGGGTTTTCTTTGTTTCTCGCGTGAAAGGTTTCACTTTTCGCGAGAATAGTTTCTCGCAAGAAGTTTTGTGTTGCTTTGAACGCGAAGCTTCGCTTTAAGGGCGTCAATCCGCGACCAGACGAGTCTTGAGCGTCCCTGCCGAGGGGGGGCTTTAGAAGGGCTGGTCCGATAATTACGTTCTGCAAGACTGAAATTGCCACTTGCGCATTTGGCGCAACCGCAATATCGGACGCCCTGGGTTTTTTGTTCCTGGCCTATGTAAGGTAGAGATCAATGGCGAAGGAAAAGTTTGAGCGGACGAAGCCGCACTGCAACATCGGGACGATTGGTCACGTCGACCACGGCAAGACGTCTCTGACGGCGGCGATCACGAAGGTTCTGGCGGAGGCGGGTGGCGCGACGTTCACCGCGTACGATCAGATCGACAAGGCGCCGGAAGAGAAGGCGCGCGGCATCACGATCTCCACGGCGCACGTGGAGTACGAGACGGCGAACCGGCACTATGCCCACGTCGACTGCCCCGGCCACGCCGACTACGTGAAGAACATGATCACGGGCGCGGCGCAGATGGACGGCGCGATCCTGGTGGTGTCGTCGGCCGACGGCCCGATGCCGCAGACCCGCGAGCACATCCTGCTGGCGCGTCAGGTCGGCGTGCCGGCGCTGGTGGTGTTCATGAACAAGGTCGACATGGTCGACGATCCGGAGCTGCTCGACCTGGTTGAGCTGGAAGTGCGCGAGCTTCTGTCGAAGTACGACTTCCCCGGCGACGACATTCCGATCGTGAAGGGCTCGGCTTTGTGCGCGCTGGAAGACCGTCAGCCGGAGATCGGCCGCGAGCGCGTGCTCGAGCTGATGGCCGAGGTTGACCGCTACATCCCGCAGCCGGAGCGTCCGATCGACCAGCCGTTCCTGATGCCGATCGAGGACGTGTTCTCGATTTCGGGCCGCGGCACGGTGGTGACGGGTCGCGTCGAGCGCGGCATCGTGAAGGTCGGTGAGGAAGTCGAGATCGTCGGCCTGAAGGCGACGGTGAAGACGACGGTCACGGGCGTCGAGATGTTCCGCAAGCTGCTCGACCAGGGCCAGGCGGGCGACAACGTGGGCGTTCTGCTGCGCGGCACGAAGCGCGAGGACGTGGAGCGCGGCCAGGTGCTGTGCAAGCCCGGCTCGATCAAGCCGCACACGAAGTTCAAGGCCGAGGCCTACATCCTGACCAAGGAAGAGGGCGGCCGTCATACGCCGTTCTTCGGCAACTACCGTCCGCAGTTCTACTTCCGCACGACCGACGTGACGGGCGTGGTGAAGCTGCCCGAGGGCACCGAGATGGTGATGCCGGGCGACAACATCACGATGGAAGTCGAGCTGATTGCGCCGATCGCCATGGAAGAGAAGCTGCGCTTCGCAATCCGTGAAGGCGGCCGTACCGTCGGCGCCGGCGTCGTCGCCGCCGTGATGGATTAAGACAACCGGGTGGCGGTCCGCCGCCACCTGTCGACCCGCTCGTAGGAGTGTAGCTCAATCGGCTAGAGCACCGGTCTCCAAAACCGGGGGTTGGGGGTTCGAGTCCCTCCACTCCTGCCAGCGGGTCGACAAGATGGACGTTTTCGATTAAGAGGCGTCCTCAAGATGGTTTGAACAGGTGGCGCGAGGCTTGCGAAACAGCCTCGCGCCCCTTCAATTTGGGCTCAAGCGTGCCCTTAGGGAACGTTTGCGGTCGCTCTCAAAGCCTGTGGACGTAAGCAAATGGCGAAGACGAACCCGTTCGATTTCATACAGCAGGTCCGCTCGGAAGCCTCGAAGGTGACCTGGCCGACCCGCAAGGAGACCATGATCACGACAGCGATGGTCTTCGTGATGGTCGTGCTGGCGAGCGTCTTCTTTCTGGTCGTCGATCAGGCGATCGGCTGGGGCGTCCGTTCGGTGATCCTCGGGCTTGGCGGTTAAGGGGTGGATGGCATGACGAAGCGTTGGTATATCGTCCACGCCTACTCGAATTTCGAAAACAAGGTGGCTCAGTCGATCAAGGATCAGGCGGCGCAGCGCGGCCTGGAGGACAAGTTCGACGAAGTCATGGTGCCGACCGAGAAGGTGGTCGAGGTGCGCCGCGGCCGTAAGGTCGATGCCGAGCGCAAGTTCTTCCCGGGCTATGTCCTGGTGAAGTGCGACCTGACCGACGAGGTCTATCACCTCATCAAGAATACGCCGAAGGTGACGGGCTTCCTGGGCGCCGACAAGGCCAAGCCGGTTCCGATTCCGGACCGGGAGGCCGAGCGCATCAAGGGGCAGGTGGCGGAGGGTGTCGATCATCCCAAGCCGTCCGTCAGCTTCGAGGTCGGCGAGCAGGTGCGTGTCTCCGACGGCCCGTTCGCATCCTTCAATGGCGTCGTCGAGGAAGTCGATCATGCCCGGGCCCGCCTCAAGGTGGCGGTGTCCATCTTCGGCCGCGCAACGCCGGTCGAGCTCGAATACGGCCAGGTCGAGAAGATCTGAACCGTCTGAGGGCGCCTCGCGGGCGCTCTCGTCCGGCTCTCTCGAGAGCCTTCATCCGCGGGAGGTCTACCCGGTCGCCAGCCGGGAGCGATGGGCTGGACCGCGATCTGCAACTCCCATCTGGTTCGGTTGGCTCCGGGCAGGTGGTCCATTGGGAGCAGTCCTATGGCAAAGAAAATTGCGGGCTACGTTAAGCTTCAAGTGCCCGCCGGCGCGGCCAACCCGTCGCCGCCGATCGGTCCTGCGCTGGGTCAGCGCGGACTGAACATCATGGAATTCTGCAAGGCCTTCAACGCGAAGACCGCGCAGATGGAGAAGGGCACCCCGATCCCGGTGATCATCACCGCCTACCAGGATCGCTCCTTCACCTTCGAGATGAAGCAGCCCCCGGTCTCGTACTTCCTCAAGAAGGCCGCGAAGATCGACAAGGGTTCGCAGACCCCCGGCAAGGGCGGCAACGTCGGCCGCGTCACCCGCGACCAGATCCGCGAGATCGCCGAGAAGAAGATGGTCGATCTCAACTGCGACACCGTTGAATCCGCCATGGCCATGATCGAGGGCTCCGCGCGCTCGATGGGCATGGAAGTGGCGTAAGGAGGGCACGATGGCTAAGGAAGGTAAGCGCATCCGCGCCGCCCGCGAGGGCATCGATGCCAACAAGCTGTATCCGATCCAGGATGCGGTGAAGCTGATCAAGGATCGCGCCAAGGCGAAGTTCGACGAGACCATCGAGATCTCGATGAATCTCGGCGTCGATCCCCGTCACGCCGACCAGATGGTCCGCGGCGTCTGCAACCTGCCGAACGGCTCGGGCCGTACGGTGCGCGTGGCCGTGTTCGCCCGTGGGCCCAAGGCCGACGAGGCCAAGGCTGCCGGTGCCGACATCGTGGGCGCCGAGGAGCTCTTCGAGACCGTCAACGGCGGCACGATCGAGTTCGATCGCTGCATCGCCACCCCGGACATGATGGGCCTCGTCGGCCGTCTCGGTAAGGTGCTGGGCCCGCGCGGCCTGATGCCGAACCCGCGCGTCGGCACGGTCACCATGGACGTCAAGAGCGCCGTCGAAGCCGCCAAGGGCGGCGCCGTCGAGTTCCGCGTCGAGAAGGCCGGTATCATCCATGCCGGTATCGGCAAGGCCTCGTTCGACGAGGGCAAGCTCGTGGAGAACATCAAGGCTTTCGCCGATGCCGTCTCCAAGGCGAAGCCTTCGGGCGCCAAGGGCACCTACATCCAGCGCATCGCCGTTTCGTCGACGATGGGCCCCGGCGTGAAGGTGGATCCGTCTTCGGTCCTCAACGGCTGATCGGCTGTACGAATTGAATGCAGGAAGCCCGGCGCTCGTCGCCGGGCTTTTTGTTTTGGGAATCCCCTCCGCGCCGTCTTCGTGCAAAAAAGTTCAGACGGGATGTCGATTCCGTCGAGGCCCGCTCGTCATAGGAGCAGGACGGCCCGTCGAGGCCTCCTTGCACCAAGGGAGACAGAACGATGCGTGTGATGGTGATGGTGAAAGCGACCGAGGACAGCGAAGCGGGGGTGATGCCCACCGCAGAGCTCTTCGAGGCCATGGGGAAGTTCAACGAGGAGCTGGGAAAGGCCGGGATTCTCCTCGCCGGGGACGGCCTCAAGCCCTCGTCACAGGGCAAACGCGTGGCCTTCGACGGCCCCAGCCGGACAATCATCGACGGGCCCTTCGCGGAAACCCGGGAACTCGTGGCTGGTTACTGGCTCTGGGAGGTCAAGGACATGGCCGAGGCGATCGAATGGGTGAGGCGCTGCCCCAACCCGATGCCCGGTCCGAGCGAGATCGAGATCCGCCCGGTCTACGAGCTGGAGGATTTCGGCGATGCGCTTCCGTCGGATCTCGCCGATCGGGAGAGCAGGCTTCGCGCCCAGATCTCAGGCTGCTGAGCCTCACCGTCGGCGGGGGACGCCCCCGCCTTCCATTCCCCTCCAAATGAGATCTGCGTGGCGGCACCCGAAATCCTGCAAACCATCGAGGCGACCTTCCGGATCGAGCGGACCAGGCTGATCGCAAGCCTGGCCCGAATGGTGCGGGACGTGGGCTTGGCGGAGGAATTGGCCCAGGAAGCCTTCCTCACCGCGCTCACCGAATGGGGCAGGGCCGGGATTCCAGCCAATCCCGGCGGATGGCTCATGGCCGTGGCCAAGCGGCGGGCCATCGACCGGTTGAGGCGCGACAGGATACTGGCGCGCAAGCATGCGGAGATCGGCCGCGACCCATCCGAGCGGCGCGATGCCGATATGGAGCAGGTCGAGGCGGCCATGGACGATGATGTGGGCGACGAGGTGCTGGGCTTGATCTTCACCGCCTGTCACCCGGTTCTGCCGCCACAAGCGCGAGCGGCCCTGACGCTGCGGCTGATCGGCGGCCTCACGACGGAGGAAATCGCGAGAGCCTTCCTCACGAGCGAAGCGACCATCGCCCAGCGCATCGTCAGGGCCAAGAAGACGATCGCGAAGGCAGGTCTGTCCTTCGAGGTTCCCAGCGGCCGGGAGCGGGAGGAGCGCCTCCCATCGGTGCTGGAGGTGATCTACCTGATCTTCAACGAAGGCTATTTCGCCACGTCGGGCCGCGACCTGATCCGCCCCGCCCTGTGCGCCGAGGCCCAGCGTCTCGGCCGTATCCTTGCCGCCTTGGCTCCGGAGGAGCCCGATGTCTTCGGCCTTCTCGCCCTGATGGAGATCCAGGCCTCGCGCCTGGCGGCCCGTCGCGGGCCAGAAGGTGAGCTTCTCCCCTTGACCGAGCAGAACAGGGCTCTCTGGGACCGGCTTCTGATTTACCGGGGTCTTACGGCCCTCCGCCGGGCGGAGGCTCTGGGGGGTGCAAGCGGGTCCTATGCCCTCCAGGCTGCAATCGCCGCCTGCCATGCAAGAGCTTCCCGGATCGAGGAGACGGACTGGCACCGCATAGCAGCACTTTATGACACGCTCCGTGTCGTCATGCCCTCGCCGGTGGTCGATCTCAACAGGGCGGTGGCGTACAGCATGGCCCGTGGGCCCGAGGCGGGCCTCGCTCTCATCGCCGAAATCGAGCGGTCTTCGGCGCTGGAGGGCTACGCCCCATTGCCGGCCGCAAAGGGCGATTGCCTGTTCCGTGCCGGCAGGCTGCCCGAAGCAAAGGCTCAGTTCGAACGCTCGGCGGCCTTGAGCCGCAACGAGAGGGAGAGGGCCTTTCTCCTCCGGAGGGCAGGGGCCTGCGATGCTGCCTGAGGGTAGCACTGTATCATCAATAAAGCGTCAAAATTCCTTGAAAAGCCTCTTGGCAACCGGGTCGGGAAGGCTTATTAGAACGCGTTGAGATTCCAACATATGCCGAAGCTGCGCTTTCGCGCGCGCTTTTGGCTGTGAATCCGCTCCGGAGACGGGGCGGTGACAGGCCGGCGGGTCAAAGGGCAGCCTTTGGCGCGTTCCGGCTATGTCCTGTCCGAGACTGCAGGTGCCGGCTTGTCCGGCTTAATTCGTGAGGGCCTGCATAGACGGGGAAGCCGAGTTTCATGCCTGTTCAACGCAGGCAGCGAGTTTCGGTTCGAACCATCTCACCCTTTGCGCCGCACGGCGCGACAGGGGGACAGGGCTTGCGAGAGCGCCGTTCGGGTGCCTCGGGCGCAGGCCTGGGCCTTGAACGGCAAATGCAACCGGCGGACATTTTCCGCCAACCGGAGAGAGCCCAGTGGAAAGAGCAGCAAAGCGCGAGCTCGTCTCGACTCTCAACGACGTGTTTTCCAGCACGAGCGTTGTCGTCGTCGCCCACTATGCTGGCCTCAAGGTCGCCGACATGCAGAAGCTGCGTACGCAGATGAAGCAGGCTGGTGCTACCGTGAAGGTCGCAAAAAACAGCCTCGCCAAAATCGCTCTCGAAGGCAAGGACGTCGCGTCCATCTCGGACCTTATGAAAGGTCCGACCCTGATCGCTTATTCGAGCGATCCGGTCGCGGCGCCCAAGGTCGCTGTCGATTTCGCCAAGACTAACGACAAGCTCGTTATCCTCGGCGGCGCGATGGGCACGACCGCCCTGAACGTGGACGGAGTGAAGGCGCTAGCCACTCTGCCGTCCCTCGACGAACTGCGCGGCAAGCTGGTCGGCCTTATCCAGGCTCCGGCTACGAAGATCGCTCAGCTCAGCACTGCGCCGGCGGCGAAGCTCGCCCGCGTATTCGGGGCTTATGCCAAGACAGGCGAAGCGGCGTGAGGCCGTAACCTCAACCACCACATTGTTCGAACTGAACTTAAGGAAGTAAAAAATGGCTGATCTTGCCAAGCTCGTTGACGATCTGTCGTCGCTGACCGTTCTCGAGGCTGCCGAGCTCTCGAAGATGCTCGAAGAGAAGTGGGGCGTTTCCGCTGCCGCGGCTGTGGCCGTTGCTGCTGCTCCTGGCGCTGCTGGCGCTGCTGCTCCGGCTGAAGAGCAGACCGAGTTCACGGTCGTTCTCGCTTCGGCCGGCGACAAGAAGATCGAGGTCATCAAGGAAGTCCGTGGCATCACGGGCCTGGGCCTCAAGGAAGCTAAGGACCTCGTCGAAGGCGCGCCGAAGCCCGTTAAGGAAGGCGTATCCAAGGACGAAGCCGAGAAGATCAAGGCGACCCTCGAGAAGGTCGGCGCCAAGGTCGAGCTTAAGTAATTTTGCGGCCTTCGGGCCGCAGGGTTACCCCCGAGCGATCGGGGCTCAAAAACACACGGTCCCAGGCATTTTCGCTTGGGGCCGTTGTGTCGTCAAAGAGGTCGAGCTTCTTTGGCGGCCTTCCGAAAGGGCTCTTGCACGAGCCCGGATTTGTCCAGCGCCGGCGCTTTCGCCGGACGGCTAATCCAGGGTCCCGATCCCCGGGGTTCTTGATTAGGCGTGTATGAGGAACGAGGTCCAGATGGCCAATACACTGATCGGCCGGAAGCGCATTCGCAAGTTCTTCGGGAAAATCAAGGAAGTGGCGGAGATGCCGAACCTCATCGAGGTTCAGAAGGCATCCTACGACCAATTCTTGATGGTCGAAGAACCAAAGGGCGGCCGGCCGGAAGAGGGCTTGCAAGCCGTCTTCAAATCGGTTTTTCCGATTTCGGACTTTTCGAACACTGCTCTGCTCGAATTCGTGAAGTACACGTTCGAGCCCCCGAAATACGATGTCGATGAGTGCCGCCAGCGCGGCATGACCTTTGCTGCGCCGCTCAAGGTGACGCTGCGCCTCATCGTGTTCGATGTGGACCCGGATACCGGCGCCCGCTCCGTGAAGGATATCAAGGAGCAGGACGTCTACATGGGCGACATGCCGCTCATGACCGACAACGGCACCTTCATCGTCAACGGCACCGAGCGCGTCATCGTCTCGCAGATGCACCGCTCGCCCGGCGTGTTCTTCGACCACGACAAGGGCAAGACGCACTCCTCCGGCAAGCTGCTGTTTGCCGCCCGCATCATTCCGTATCGCGGTTCCTGGCTCGACATCGAGTTCGACGCCAAGGACATCGTCTACGCCCGTATCGACCGCAAGCGTAAGCTCCCGGTCACGTCGCTGCTCTACGCCCTCGGCCTCGACGGCGAGGAGATCCTCAACACCTTCTACAACCGCATCGTCTACACCAAAGCGAAGGATGGCTGGACCATTCCTTACGATGCCGAGCGTATGAAAGGATTCAAGGCCTCCGTCGATCTCATCGACGCGAAGACCGGCGAAGTGGTGCTCGAGGCCGGCAAGAAGCTGACCGCCCGCGCCGCCCGCCAGCTCGCTGAGAAGGGCCTCACGCATCTGCGCGTGACGGACGAGGATCTCGTCGGCCAGTACATCGCCGAGGATCTCGTGAATCCGCAGACCGGCGAGATCTACGCCGAAGCGGGCGACGAGCTCGACTTGTCGGTCGACGCAAAGAGCGGCGACCGCAAGGGCAAGCTGGCCGATCTCATCGAGCTGGGCTACACGGAGATCCCGGTCCTCGACATCGACCACGTCACTGTCGGTCCCTACATCCGCAACACGCTGGCGATCGACAAAGCGTCCTCCCGCGAGGATGCGCTGTTCGACATCTACCGTGTCATGCGTCCGGGCGAGCCGCCGATCCTCGATACGGCCGAAGCCATGTTCAACTCGCTGTTCTTCGACGCCGAGCGTTACGATCTCTCGGCGGTCGGCCGCGTGAAGATGAACATGCGCCTCGACCTCGACGCCGAGGACACCGTGCGCACGCTTCGCCGCGAGGACATTCTCGCGGTCACGAAGGCGCTCGTGGACCTGCGCGACGGCAAAGGCGAGATCGACGATATCGACCATCTCGGCAACCGCCGCGTGCGCTCGGTCGGCGAGCTCATGGAGAACCAGTACCGCCTCGGCCTGCTGCGCATGGAGCGCGCGATCAAGGAGCGCATGTCGTCCGTCGATATCGACACCGTCATGCCGCAGGACCTGATCAACGCGAAGCCTGCCGCCGCCGCCGTGCGCGAGTTCTTCGGCTCCTCGCAGCTCTCGCAGTTCATGGACCAGACCAACCCGCTCTCCGAGGTCACGCACAAGCGTCGTCTCTCGGCGCTTGGCCCGGGCGGTCTGACACGCGAGCGCGCCGGCTTCGAGGTGCGCGACGTGCACCCGACGCATTACGGCCGTATCTGCCCGATCGAAACGCCGGAAGGCCCGAACATCGGTCTGATCAACTCGCTGGCCACCTTCGCGCGCGTCAACAAGTACGGCTTCATCGAGACGCCGTTCCGCCGCGTTCGCGACAGCAAGGTGACGGACGAGGTTGTGTATCTCTCCGCGATGGAAGAGGCGAAGTACAACATCGCCCAGGCGAACTCGACGCTGGATGACAATGGCACGCTCACCGAAGAGCTGGTGATCTGCCGCCGCGCCGGTGAGAACATCGTGGTCGCGCCCGATCGCGTGGACCTGATGGAAGTGTCGCCGAAGCAGCTCGTGTCGGTTGCGGCCGCGCTCATCCCGTTCCTTGAGAACGATGACGCGAACCGCGCTCTCATGGGCTCGAACATGCAGCGTCAGGCCGTGCCTCTGGTCCAGGCGGACGCTCCGTTCGTCGGCACCGGTATGGAAGCGGTCGTGGCCCGCGACTCCGGCGCTGCCATTGCGGCCCGCCGCACCGGCATCGTCGACCAGGTGGACGCGACCCGTATCGTTATCCGCGCGACGGAGAACACGGATCCGACCCGTCCGGGCGTCGACATCTACCGGCTGCAGAAGTTCCAGCGCTCGAACCAGTCGACCTGCATCACGCAGAAGCCGCTGGTCCGCGCCGGCGACCTGGTCCGCAAGGGCGACATCATCGCCGACGGTCCGTCGACGGAGTACGGTGAGCTCGCACTGGGCCGGAACGTGCTCGTCGCGTTCATGCCGTGGAACGGCTACAACTTCGAAGACTCGATCCTGCTCTCCGAGCGGATCGTGAAGGAAGACGTCTTCACCTCGATCCACATCGAGGAATTCGAAGTGATGGCCCGCGACACCAAGCTGGGTCCCGAGGAAATCACGCGCGACATTCCGAACGTGTCGGAAGAGGCGCTGAAGAACCTCGACGAAGCCGGCATCGTCTATATCGGCGCCGAGGTCCATGCCGGTGACATCCTCGTCGGCAAGATCACGCCGAAGGGCGAAAGCCCGATGACGCCGGAAGAGAAGCTCCTGCGCGCCATCTTCGGCGAGAAGGCGTCCGACGTTCGCGATACCTCGCTGCGCGTGCCCCCGGGCGTGACCGGCACCATCGTGGAAGTGCGCGTCTTCAACCGCCACGGCGTCGACAAGGACGAGCGTGCCCAGGCCATCGAGCGCGAGGAAATCGAGCGTCTCGCCAAGGACCGCGACGACGAGCAGGCGATCCTGGACCGCAACACCTATGCGCGTCTGGCCGAGATCCTGACCGGCAAGAAGGGCGTGGCCGGGCCTAAGGGCTACAAGAAGGACGCGCCGATCACCCGCGAGCTGCTCAACGAGTATCCGCGGTCGCAATGGTGGCAGTTCGCGGTCGAAGACGATGCTCTGATGACCGAGATCGAGGCCATGCAGAAGCAGTACGACGAGTCGAAGAAGCGTCTCGAGCAGCGCTTCCTCGACAAGGTCGAGAAGCTGCAGCGCGGCGATGAGCTTCCGCCCGGCGTCATGAAGATGGTCAAGGTCTTCGTGGCGGTGAAGCGCAAGATCCAGCCCGGCGACAAGATGGCCGGCCGTCACGGCAACAAGGGTGTCGTGTCGCGCATCGTTCCGATCGAGGACATGCCGTTCCTCGAGGACGGCACCCACGCGGATATCGTGCTCAACCCGCTGGGCGTGCCGAGCCGCATGAACGTGGGTCAGATCCTCGAGACGCACCTCGGCTGGGCCGCTGCCGGCCTCGGCAAGCAGGTCGCTCAGGCGGTCGACGCCTACATGAGGAACGGTCAGTCCAAGGGGCTGCGCGACCAGCTGGTCTCGATCTACGGCAACCTGCCCGAGATCGAACAGGCTGCCGACGAAGAGCTGGTGGAACTCGGCAACAAGCTGCGCCGCGGTGTTCCCTTCGCCACGCCCGTCTTCGACGGCGCGAAGGAGGCGGACATCGAAGCCATGCTCCAGAAGGCCGGCCTCGACCCCTCGGGTCAGGTCACGCTGTACGACGGCAAGACCGGTGAGCCTTTCGACCGCAAGGTTACGGTGGGCTACATCTACATGCTGAAGCTTCACCACCTCGTGGACGACAAGATCCACGCCCGCTCCATCGGCCCCTACAGCCTCGTCACCCAGCAGCCGCTGGGCGGCAAGGCCCAGTTCGGCGGCCAGCGCTTCGGCGAAATGGAGGTCTGGGCGCTCGAGGCTTACGGCGCCGCGTACACCCTTCAGGAAATGCTCACGGTCAAGTCGGACGACGTGGCCGGCCGAACCAAGGTCTACGAAGCCATCGTTCGTGGCGACGACACCTTCGAGTCGGGCATTCCGGAGAGCTTCAACGTTCTCGTGAAGGAAATGCGTTCGCTGGGTCTCAATGTGGAGCTGACCAACTCCAAGAAGGCGGCCAACGAGGCGGAGCAGCTGCCTCCGTCGGAAGCCGCCGAGTAAGGTGCGCAAGCGCTTCTGAATATGACGTCAGGCCGCGGCCAAAACGCCGCGGCCCCATGCAATTGCCGGTGAGGGTGCTTATGTGAGCGCCCTTCAGCCCAGGAGACGGCGATGAATCAAGAGGTCATGAATCTCTTCAACCAGACGGCTCAGCCGCAGAGCTTCGATCAGATCAAGATCTCGATCGCGAGCCCTGAGAAGATTCTGTCCTGGTCCTACGGCGAAATCAAAAAGCCCGAGACCATCAACTACCGCACGTTCAAGCCCGAGCGCGACGGCTTGTTCTGCGCGCGCATCTTCGGCCCGATCAAGGATTACGAGTGCTTGTGCGGCAAGTACAAGCGCATGAAGTACAAGGGCGTGATCTGCGAGAAGTGCGGCGTCGAAGTGACGCTCGCGCGCGTACGTCGCGACCGCATGGGTCACATCGAGCTCGCGGCTCCCGTCGCGCATATCTGGTTCCTCAAGTCCCTGCCGAGCCGCATCGGTCTGCTGCTCGACATGACCCTGAAGGATCTGGAACGCATCCTTTATTTCGAATCCTACATCGTCGTCGATGCCGGCCTGACGCCCCTCAAGGACCGTCAGCTGCTGACCGAGGAAGAGTACATCCGCGCTCAGGACGAGTACGGTGAGGACAGCTTCACCGCCATGATCGGCGCGGAGGCCATCCGCCGCATCCTGCAGGAGCTCGACCTCGAGAAGACGGCCCAGGACATCCGTGAGGAAATCGCGGTCACCACGTCGGAGCTGAAGCCGAAGAAGCTCATGAAGCGCCTCAAGATCATCGAGGCCTTCGTTCAGTCGGGCAACAAGCCCGAGTGGATGATCATGACCGTCGTTCCGGTGATCCCGCCGGATCTGCGTCCGCTCGTGCCGCTCGACGGCGGCCGCTTCGCGACGTCGGACCTCAACGACCTGTACCGCCGCGTCATCAACCGCAACAACCGCCTGAAGCGGCTCATGGAGCTGCGCGCTCCGGACATCATCGTCCGCAACGAGAAGCGCATGCTGCAGGAGGCCGTGGACGCCCTGTTCGACAACGGCCGCCGCGGCCGCGTCATCACCGGCGCCAACAAGCGTCCGCTGAAGTCGCTCGCCGACATGCTGAAGGGCAAGCAGGGCCGGTTCCGTCAGAACCTGCTCGGCAAGCGCGTCGACTATTCGGGCCGTTCGGTCATCGTGGTCGGTCCGGAGCTCAAGCTCCACCAGTGCGGCCTGCCGAAGAAGATGGCTCTCGAGCTCTTCAAGCCGTTCATCTACGCCAAGCTCGACGCGCGCGGCCTGTCCGCCACCGTCAAGCAGGCGAAGAAGCTCGTCGAGAAGGAGAAGCCCGAGGTTTGGGATATCCTGGACGAGGTCATCCGCGAGCACCCGGTGCTGCTCAACCGCGCTCCGACCCTCCACCGCCTCGGCATCCAGGCCTTCGAGCCCACCCTGATCGAGGGCAAGGCGATCCAGCTGCATCCGCTCGTCTGCGCCGCGTTCAACGCGGACTTCGACGGCGACCAGATGGCCGTCCACGTGCCGCTCTCGCTCGAGGCTCAGCTCGAAGCCCGCGTGCTGATGATGTCCACCAACAACATCCTGCACCCGGCCAACGGTCAGCCGATCATCGTGCCGTCGCAGGACATCGTTCTGGGCCTCTACTATCTCTCCATCGTCTCCGACGGTCAGCCCGGCCAGGGCAAGGCCTTCGCCGACATGGGCGAGATCGAGCACGCCCTCAACGAGAAGGTCATCACGCTCCACTCCAAGATCCGCTACCGCTGGGAAGGCGTTGGTGAGGACGGCAAGCCCTACACCAAGATCGTCGACACGACCGCTGGTCGCGTCATGCTCTCGCGCCTCCTGCCGAAGCATCCGGCCCTGTCCTTTGACGTCGTGAACAAGCTCATGACGAAGAAGGAGATCTCGGGCATGATCGATGCCGTCTACCGCCATTGCGGTCAGAAGGAATCGGTCATCTTCTGCGATCGCATCATGGGCCTCGGCTTCTACAATGCGTTCCGCGCCGGCATTTCGTTCGGCAAGGACGACATGGTGATCCCGGAGAACAAGTGGCAGATCGTCGAGGAGACCCGCGCCCTCGCGAAGGACTACGAGCAGCAGTACCAGGACGGCCTCATCACCCAGGGTGAGAAATACAACAAGGTCGTCGACGCATGGGCGAAGTGCTCGGATCGTCTCGCCGCCGAGATGATGAACCGCATCTCGACCGTGCAGAAGGACGAGCTCGGCCGCGACAAGCAGGTCAACTCGATCTACATGATGTCGCACTCGGGCGCTCGTGGTTCGCCGGCTCAGATGAAGCAGCTCGCCGCCATGCGCGGCCTCATGGCCAAGCCTTCGGGCGAGATCATCGAGACGCCGATCATCTCGAACTTCAAGGAAGGCCTCGACGTTCTCGAGTACTTCAACTCGACCCACGGCGCCCGTAAGGGCCTCGCCGACACCGCGCTCAAGACCGCGAACTCGGGTTACCTGACCCGCCGCCTCGTGGACGTGGCGCAGGACGCGGTCATCCGTGAGCCGGATTGCGGCACCGAGAAGGGCATCAAGATGCGCGCCATCATCGACGCCGGCCAGGTGGTCGCGTCGCTGGCGTCCCGCATCCTGGGCCGTTCGACGGCCGAGGATCTGGTGGCTCAGGACGGCACCGTGATCGTTCCGAAGGGCACGATGATCGAGGAGCATCACCTCGAGGCCATCGGCGCCGCCGGTATCCAGGAGGTCAAGATCCGTTCCGTGCTCGTCTGCGAGTCCAAGAACGGCGTCTGCGCCACCTGCTACGGCCGCGACCTGGCTCGGGGTACCCCGGTCAACCATGGCGAGGCTGTCGGCGTCATCGCCGCTCAGTCCATCGGCGAGCCGGGCACCCAGCTCACCATGCGTACCTTCCACATCGGCGGCGCGGCTCAGATCGCCGACTCGTCCTTCATCGAGTCGAGCTTCGAGGGCACGATCGGCTTCCGCAACAAGAACATTGCGCGCAACTCCGACGGCGACCTCGTCGTCATGGGCCGCAACGTGGCGGTTGTGATCACCGGTCCCGACGGCACGGAGCGCGCGGTTCACCGTCTGCAGTACGGCTCGCGCCTGAAGGTCGACGAGGGCGACACCATCAAGCGCGGTCAGCGCATCGCGGAGTGGGATCCCTATTCCCGCCCGATTCTGACCGAGGTCGAGGGAACCGTCGGCTACGAGGACCTCGTGGACGGCGCTTCGATGATCGAGTCCATGGACGAGTCGACCGGCATCGCCAAGCGCGTGGTCATCGACTGGCGCGGTTCGGTCCGTACGGCCGATCTTCGCCCGGCTGTGTTCATCGAGGGCAAGGGCGGCAAGATCGCCAAGCTGGCCCGCGGCGGTGACGCCCGTTACCTCCTGCCCGTGGACGCGATCCTTGCGGTCGATCCCGGCTCGAAGGTGAAGGCCGGCGACGTTCTGGCCCGTGTCTCGACCGAGAGCGCGAAGACCCGCGACATCACGGGGGGTCTGCCGCGCGTGGCGGAGCTGTTCGAGGCCCGTCGTCCGAAGGATGCGGCCATCATCGCGGAGAAGTCCGGCACGATCCAGTTCGGCCGCGACTACAAGAGCAAGCGTCGCCTGACGCTGACTCCGCACGATGGTTCGGAGCCGGTGGAGTACCTGATCCCGAAAGGCAAGCACATCCACCTTCAGGACGGCGACGTGGTCGAAATCGGCGACTTCATCGTGGACGGCAACCCGGCCCCGCACGACATCCTTGCGATCAAGGGCGTCGAGGAGCTGGCGGCCTACCTCGTGAACGAGATCCAGGAGGTCTATCGCCTCCAGGGCGTGCTCATCAACGACAAGCACATCGAGGTGATCGTTCGCCAGATGCTGCAGAAGGTTGAGATCACCGATGGCGGCGACAGCGAGTTCCTCACGGGCGAGCAGGTCGATCGTCTCGAGTTCGAGGAGGCCAACGAGCGCCTGGTGGCCGAGAAGAAGAAGCCCGCCGAAGGCGTGCCGGTTCTCCTCGGTATCACGAAGGCCTCGCTGCAGACCCGCTCCTTCATCTCGGCGGCGTCCTTCCAGGAGACCACCCGCGTCCTCACCGAGGCGGCCGTCAACGGAAAGGTCGACACCCTCGAGGGCCTCAAGGAGAACGTCATCGTCGGCAGCCTCATCCCGGCTGGCACGGGCGCTCTCACGGCCCAGATCAAGGCCGTGGCGAGCCACCGCGACGAGCTGATTCTCCAGCAGAAGCGGTCCGAGTCGGCTGCCCAGCTCGGCGAGCTTCCTCCGGCAGCCGAGTAAGCAGCTCCGACAAAGGCGCAAATAGAAAGGCCGCCCCTCGGGCGGCCTTTTTCTATTGGAGAGGCGCTCGACCACATTCTAGTAAGGATATTATATTCTTGTGGTCACGAGAAAGGACTTTATACTGAGCTGGACCTTATGGAAGCACCCAGAGATGGCGCCTGTCCTCATCGGCAATTCGATTCACATCAATACAATGACCGCGGGCTATCAAGGGCAGGTTAGGATCGACGCCTTGAAGGATGGCGGCTTCGTTGCGGTCTGGCAGGACGACAGTCAAATCAGCAGCAGCAACAAGATCATCCGTGGCCAGCTCTTCAATGCCGATGGGACGAAGAGAGGAGGTGAGCTGCTGATCAGCGATATCTCTGCGGCTATGCGGTCGGAGCCGAGCCTTGCCGTCCTCAATGACGGGCGGTTCGTCGTAGCCTGGGGCGATCCCGGTATCGCTGCCGACGGATCCAGCTATGGCGTGGCCGCACGCGTTTACAATGCAAACGGGGCCCCAGCAGATGGTCCCTTCCTCATCAATACGGCGACCCTCAACGATCAGTTGCAGCCTTCCATAGCGGCTTTGGCGAATGGCGGCTTCGCCGTCTCTTATCTGTCCTACTCGGAAGACAGCAGCTACGGTGATATTAGATCCCAGGCCTTTGATGCCAGTTTAGCGCATGTCGGAAACGAGGTTCTCGTCAACACAACGACCGCTAACATTCAAATGGAGCCTTACGCCGCTCGCTGCGGTGATGGCTACGCGGTTTTTTACAACGATTACAGCAGCAGCCCCGACGATCCTGTAGGCTTCACCTTGCGCGGGCGGATCTTGGCCGCTGACGGTCAGGAGGTCAAAGCCGAGTTCCTCGTGCCGACAGCGGGGCCTGGCCGCAAAGGCTCGGCCTCGGCGTCCTCCTTGGTCAACGGCAACTTTGTGGTGACCTGGACCACTGATGGAAGCGGCACTGTGGACGTCAAGGGGCAGATCTTCAGTGCTGACGGCACCAAGCTGGGCACTGAGTTCGTCGTCAGCGGTGGAGTGGATACACAGATCTATTCTGTTGCGACGGCCCTACCGGATGGCGGCTTTGCCATCACCTACGATCATATTGTCGAGCCCAGCGGACCCGACCCGGGCCGGACTGATATTCGTATGGCTCTCTTCAGTGCTGACGGTTCTCGTCGCCTGGACAGTGATTTCGTCGTTGCGAGTTTTGACACCGCCCAGCACGAGAAGCCAGACATAGCCGTTCTGGCCGACGGCCATCTTCTCGTCTCTTGGGAGAACCCGCTCACGACCCAGGATGATCCTAATGGGGGTGTCTACGCACAGATCGTCGATATCGGCGGTGTGCCGGTAAACATAGCCCCTACAGATATCGGGCTGTCCAATGTGGTTGCTCCCCGTGAAATGACAGCCGCGGGGACGCTCATTGGAGACCTGTCAGCTACGGATTCGGCTGGTAGCACCTTTAGCTATTCTCTCCAAAGAACTGACGGGACTTGGGACAGCACCGACGACCGCTTCAAGATCGAAGGAAGTCAGCTCAAAGTAGCCAACGGTCTCCTGCTCGACTATGAGCGGGTCAAGTCGCACAGCATCCGGATCAAGGTCACAGATGGCGGTGGTCTCAGCTATGAAAAGACATTCACGATCGCCGTCGCGGATGTGAATCCGGAGCGGATTACGGGCACAGGGGGGAACGATACCTTCTGCGGTGGTGCCAGTAACGACACGCTGAACGGCAGGGGCGGCGCAGATCGGATGAGCGGGGGAGGCGGCAATGACATCTACTACGTGGATAACCGGTACGATGCCGTGATCGAAGGTTCCACGGGCGGTGGGGCCGATCACGTTCATACCTCCATAAACTATACCCTACCGAGATACGTCGAGCGCCTGACCGCCACCGGCACGGGGACCTTGACCTTGGCCGGAAATGCACTGAGCAACGTAATAAACGGCAACGCTTCCGCCAATCGACTTCACGGCAAGACCGGGAACGATACGCTCAGCGGCGGCCTCGGCAACGATCAACTCTGGGGGGAATCGGGATCCGACAGGTTCGTGTTCAACACCACGCCGAATGGGCGCTATAACCTGGACGTCATTGGCGATTTCGACCCTCGTTACGATACGATATTGCTAGAAAGCGCAGTCTTCAAAAAGCTGCTCAAAACCGGGATTCTGAGCAGCGCATCCTTCAAGGTCGGGGCAACGGCAGGGGATGCGAACGACTTTATTGTCTATAATAAAAATAGCGGCTACCTCTACTATGACGCCGACGGTTCCGGCTCGGGAGGAGCGGTGGCCTTTGCCAAAGTCAAGGTGGGGACGGCTCTAACCTATGCAGATTTCCACGTCGTCTGAGGCGTACCCTGCTCCTAACTACCCTTTCCCAAAGGTCAGGTTCCTCGTACGGGCTGCGGGACCGTTCAGTCGTGAGACTGAAGTATCCCTAAGCACTTGAGCAGAGTGCTTACCGGTTGGTTAGCGGAAACCTGTTGACTTTCCGCGACTCGGGCGCTACAGAAACCGGACTTTCCGGCTGGCCGTAGGTTTCCGCCAGTTGAAGCGCCTAGCTTCGACCGATGCCACCTAAACGCTGCCGAACTCAACCTTGACTGACACATGTCAGATTTAGGGCATGACCGCGATGCCAGATCATCGTGGTCCTCTGCAATCGCACCGCGCCAAGGGCTTTTCTAAGTCAATGGCGTGGCTTCGTTTTGTGCAGCCACAGGCTTTGCATGGAACGTCATGTGCGGCGTTGAACCGTTGAAGACACTCAAAGGCCACCGGATCGGTGGCTGGTGAAAGAGGGCACAGGATGCCAACGATCTCTCAGCTGATCCGCAAGCCGCGGACGGCGCAAAAGAGCCGGAATAAGGTCCCCGCGCTTGAGGCCTGCCCGCAGAAGCGCGGCGTGTGCACGCGCGTTTACACCACGACCCCGAAGAAGCCGAACTCGGCTCTCCGTAAGGTCGCCAAGGTTCGCCTGACCAATGGCTTCGAAGTCATCGGTTATATCCCGGGCGAGGGCCACAACCTTCAGGAGCACTCCGTGGTCATGATCCGCGGCGGCCGTGTGAAGGACCTTCCCGGTGTTCGCTATCACATCCTCCGTGGTGTTCTTGACACCCAGGGCGTGAAGAATCGTAAGCAGCGTCGTTCGAAGTACGGCGCGAAGCGGCCGAAGTAAGCCGTCAACATCAATTCAGGTCGGAGCTAGCTCATGTCCCGCCGCCATAGCGCCGAAAAGCGTGAGATCATCCCGGATCCGAAGTTCGGGGATGTCGTCGTTACGAAGTTCATGAACTCCATCATGTACGACGGCAAGAAGTCCGCTGCCGAGCGCATTGTCTACGGTGCGTTCGACGTCGTCGAAAGCCGCGCCAAGTCCAACCCGCTCGAGGTCTTCAAGCAGGCCCTCGACAACGTCGCCCCGGCGATCGAGGTCCGTTCCCGCCGCGTCGGCGGTGCGACCTACCAGGTCCCCGTCGAGGTTCGAGCCGAGCGCCGTCAGGCTCTGGCGATCCGCTGGATCATCCAGGCTGCCCGCGGCCGCAACGACAAGACCATGGTCGAGCGCCTCTCCGCCGAGCTGCTCGATGCCTCGAACAACCGCGGCAACGCCGTGAAGAAGCGCGAAGACACTCACCGTATGGCGGAAGCCAACCGTGCGTTCTCGCACTACCGCTGGTAACGGTAAGGAGCTTAAGCGATGCCCCGCACGCACGCGATTGAGGACTACCGTAACTTCGGCATCATGGCTCACATTGATGCCGGCAAGACGACGACGACCGAGCGCATCCTGTACTACACCGGCAAGTCCCACAAGGTCGGCGAGACCCACGAGGGTTCCGCCACTATGGATTGGATGGAGCAGGAGCAGGAGCGTGGCATCACGATCACGTCCGCTGCCACCACCTGCTTCTGGAACGGCAAGCGTCTGAACATCATCGACACCCCCGGCCACGTCGACTTCACCATCGAGGTGGAGCGTTCGCTGCGCGTCCTCGACGGCGCCGTCTGCGTGCTCGACGGCAACCAGGGCGTCGAGCCCCAGACCGAGACCGTTTGGCGTCAGGCCGACAAGTACGACGTTCCGCGCGTCGTGTTCGTCAACAAGATGGACAAGATCGGCGCGAACTTCTTCAAGTGCGTCGACGACATCGTCGACCGCGTGGCCGGCAAGCCCGTCTGCCTTCAGCTGCCGATCGGCGCGGAGTCGGATTTCAAGGGCGTGATCGACCTCGTCAAGATGAAGGCGATCGTCTGGTCCGGTGAAGGCCCTGGCGCTCCCTTCGCTGAGGAGGAGATCCCCGCCGACCTGCTCGACCAGGCCAAGGAATACCGCGGCAAGCTGGTCGAGGCCGCTGTCGAGATGGACGACGAGGCCATGGTGGCCTACCTGGATGGTCAGGAGCCGGACGACGCGACCCTGCGTCGCTTGGTTCGCACGGCCGTGCAGCGTCGCGCGTTCCATCCTGTTCTTTGCGGTTCCGCGTTCAAGAACAAGGGCGTTCAGCCGCTCCTCGACGCAGTCGTCGACTTCCTGCCGTCCCCGGTTGACCGTGGCGAGATCAAGGGCATCGACTTCAAGACCGAGGAAGAGATCGTTCGCAAGCCGTTGGACGAAGAGCCGTTCTCCATGCTCGCCTTCAAGATCATGGACGACCCCTTCGTGGGCACGATCACCTTCTGCCGCGTGTACTCGGGCAAGGTCGAGGCTGGTTCCTCGATCCTCAACTCGACCCGCGACAAGAAAGAGCGCGTCGGCCGCATGCTTCTGATGCATGCGAACAACCGCGAGGACATCAAGGAGGCCTATGCTGGCGACATCGTCGCTCTCGCCGGCCTCAAGGAAGTCCGCACGGGTGACACGCTCTGCGATCCGATCAAGGCCGTGATCCTCGAGAAGATGGAGTTCCCCGAGCCCGTCATCGAGATCGCCATCGAGCCGAAGTCGAAGGCCGACCAGGAGAAGCTGGGCCTGGCTCTCGCCAAGCTCGCGGCTGAGGACCCGTCGTTCCGCGTCTCGACCGACTCGGAATCGGGCCAGACGATCCTGAAGGGCATGGGCGAGCTTCACCTCGACATCAAAGTCGACATTCTGCGCCGTACCTACAAGGTCGATGCGAATGTGGGCGCTCCCCAGGTGGCCTATCGTGAGACGATCACGAAGAAGACCGAGGTGGACTACACCCACAAGAAGCAGACCGGCGGTACGGGCCAGTTCGCTCGCGTGAAGCTGGTCGTCCAGCCGAACGAGACCGGCGCAGGCTTCTCGTTCGAGTCGAAGATCGTCGGCGGTGCTGTTCCGAAGGAATACATCCCGGGCGTCGAAAAGGGCCTTCAGTCGGTCGTGGGCGCTGGCGTCATTGCCGGCTTCCCGGTGGTCGATCTCAAGGTCGAGCTCATCGACGGCGCCTTCCACGAAGTCGACTCGTCGGCCCTGGCCTTCGAAATCGCCTCTCGCGCTGCTCTCCGTGAGGCCCTTCAGAAGGGCGCTTCGGTTCTGCTCGAGCCGGTGATGAAGGTCGAGGTTGTGACCCCCGAGGACTACACGGGCTCGGTCATCGGTGACCTGAACTCCCGTCGTGGCCAGATCCAGGGTCAGGACATGCGCGGCAACGCTGTGGTCATCAATGCGATGGTCCCGCTCGCCAACATGTTCGGCTACGTGAACACCCTGCGCTCCATGAGCCAGGGCCGGGCCAACTACACCATGCAGTTCGACCACTACGAGCAGGTGCCGTCGAACGTGGCTGCCGAGGTTCAGGCGAAATACGCCTGAACCCACTAAAGCGAATATTGGAATATCAAAGGAACGGGTGCCACGATGGCGAAGGAAAAGTTTGAGCGGACGAAGCCGCACTGCAACATCGGGACGATTGGTCACGTCGACCACGGCAAGACGTCTCTGACGGCGGCGATCACGAAGGTTCTGGCGGAGGCGGGTGGCGCGACGTTCACCGCGTACGATCAGATCGACAAGGCGCCGGAAGAGAAGGCGCGCGGCATCACGATCTCCACGGCGCACGTGGAGTACGAGACGGCGAACCGGCACTATGCCCACGTCGACTGCCCCGGCCACGCCGACTACGTGAAGAACATGATCACGGGCGCGGCGCAGATGGACGGCGCGATCCTGGTGGTGTCGTCGGCCGACGGCCCGATGCCGCAGACCCGCGAGCACATCCTGCTGGCGCGTCAGGTCGGCGTGCCGGCGCTGGTGGTGTTCATGAACAAGGTCGACATGGTCGACGATCCGGAGCTGCTCGACCTGGTTGAGCTGGAAGTGCGCGAGCTTCTGTCGAAGTACGACTTCCCCGGCGACGACATTCCGATCGTGAAGGGCTCGGCTTTGTGCGCGCTGGAAGACCGTCAGCCGGAGATCGGCCGCGAGCGCGTGCTCGAGCTGATGGCCGAGGTTGACCGCTACATCCCGCAGCCGGAGCGTCCGATCGACCAGCCGTTCCTGATGCCGATCGAGGACGTGTTCTCGATTTCGGGCCGCGGCACGGTGGTGACGGGTCGCGTCGAGCGCGGCATCGTGAAGGTCGGTGAGGAAGTCGAGATCGTCGGCCTGAAGGCGACGGTGAAGACGACGGTCACGGGCGTCGAGATGTTCCGCAAGCTGCTCGACCAGGGCCAGGCGGGCGACAACGTGGGCGTTCTGCTGCGCGGCACGAAGCGCGAGGACGTGGAGCGCGGCCAGGTGCTGTGCAAGCCCGGCTCGATCAAGCCGCACACGAAGTTCAAGGCCGAGGCCTACATCCTGACCAAGGAAGAGGGCGGCCGTCATACGCCGTTCTTCGGCAACTACCGTCCGCAGTTCTACTTCCGCACGACCGACGTGACGGGCGTGGTGAAGCTGCCCGAGGGCACCGAGATGGTGATGCCGGGCGACAACATCACGATGGAAGTCGAGCTGATTGCGCCGATCGCCATGGAAGAGAAGCTGCGCTTCGCAATCCGTGAAGGCGGCCGTACCGTCGGCGCCGGCGTCGTCGCCGCCGTGATGGATTAACAAGAGAGGATCAAAGGACAGCGGCCGGGTTTCGGCTCGGCCGCTTCCCTTGTTGAATGGATAAGCCATGAACGGTCAAAACATTCGTATTCGCCTTAAGGCGTTCGACCACCGGATCCTCGACGCTTCGACACGCGAAATCGTGTCGACCGCGAAGCGGACCGGCGCCCAGGTGCGCGGGCCCATCCCGCTGCCGACGCGCATCGAGCGCTTTACGGTGCTTCGCTCGCCGCACATCGACAAGAAGTCGCGCGAGCAGTTCGAGATGCGCACTCATAAGCGTGTTCTCGATATCGTGGACCCCACCCCGCAGACGGTTGACGCTCTGATGAAGCTCGATCTCGCTGCTGGTGTGGACGTGGAAATCAAGCTCTGAGCCGTTAGGCTTGGAGCTTTCGGTAGACACGCCGAGAGGATACGCACATGCGCTCAGGCGTCATTGCACAGAAAGTCGGGATGACCCGCATCTTCACGGATGCCGGCGAACATGTCCCGGTCACGGTTCTGAAGGTCGACAACTGTCAGGTCGTTGCCCACCGGACCAAGGAAAAGAACGGCTACACCGCGCTGCAGGTCGGCGTCGGCAAGGCCAAGGTGAAGAACGTTTCGAAGGCCGAGCGCGGGCATTTCGCCGTCGCTCAGGTCGAGCCGAAGCGCAAGCTCGCGGAGTTCCGCGTCTCCGAGGATGCCGTCATCCCGGTGGGCGCCGAGATCACCGCCGATCACTTCGTTGCTGGTCAGTTCGTGGACGTCACGGGCATCACAACGGGTAAGGGCTTCGCCGGCGGTATGAAGCGCTGGAACTTCGGCGGTCTGCGCGCCACCCACGGCGTGTCGATCTCCCACCGCTCGATCGGTTCGACCGGTGGCCGCCAGGATCCGGGCAAGACGTTCAAGAACAAGAAGATGCCGGGTCATCTTGGTGTCGAGCGCGTCACCACGCAGAACCTGCGTGTTGTGTCGACCGACGTCGAGCGCGGTCTGATCCTCGTCGAAGGCGCCGTTCCGGGCGTTGCTGGCGGCTGGATCTTCGTCCGCGACGCGGTGAAGCGGAAGCTGCCGAAGGAAGTGCCGATGCCCGGCGCATTCCGCTCGGCCAATGATGCTGCACCGGCCCCCCAGGCTGAGCAGGCCCAAGAGGAGAATGCGTGATGAAGCTTGATGTCACCACGCTTGAGGGCAAAACGTCCGGCTCCGTTGAGCTGAACGAGACCATTTTCGGTCTCGAGCCGCGCGCCGACCTCCTTGCCCGTTGCGTCCGCTGGCAGCTCGCGAAGCGCCAGGCCGGCACGCACGCCGTCAAAAATCGTTCGGACATCGACCGGACGACGAAGAAGGTCTACAAGCAGAAGGGCACTGGCAGCGCCCGCCACGGCGCTGCGAGCGCTCCCCAGTTCCGGGGCGGCGGTCGTGCGTTCGGCCCGCAGGTCCGCAGCCATGCTCACGACCTGCCCAAGAAGGTCCGCGCGCTGGCCCTGAGGCATGCGCTCTCGTCCAAGGCCAAAGACGCCTCGCTCGTCGTCATCGACGACGTGACGCTGTCCGAGCCCAAGACGAAGGCTCTTGTCGAGCGCTTCGGCAAGCTCGGTCTCGCCAATGCCCTCATCATCGGGGGCGCTGAGATCGAGACGAACTTCCAGCGGGCTGCTCGCAACATCCCGAACATCGACGTCCTGCCGGTGCAGGGCATCAACGTCTATGACATTCTGCGTCGCGAGAAGCTCGTTCTCACGAAGGCAGCTGTCGATGCGCTGGAGGCGCGCTTTAAATGAGCCTGGACCCGCGCCATTACGATGTGATCGTAAGCCCGGTCATCACCGAGAAGGCGACCGCTCTGTCTGAACAGAACAAGGTCGTCTTCAAGGTGCGTCCGGAAGCAACGAAGCCGCAGATCAAGGAAGCGGTTGAGAAGCTGTTCGATGTCAAGGTGAAGAGCGTCAATACGCTCGTAACCAAAGGCAAAGTGAAGATGTTCCGCGGCACCCGCGGCCAGCGGTCGGACGTGAAGAAGGCGGTTGTAACCCTCGAAGAGGGCCAGACCATCGATGTCACGACGGGCCTCTGATCGGTTGAGAGAGTGATCCGATGGCTTTGAAAACCTTCAAACCAATCACCCCCGGCCTGCGCCAGCTGGTGATCGTCGACCGCAGCGAGCTCTACAAGGGCAAGCCGGTCAAGGCGCTGACGGAGGGCAAGAGCTCCTCCGGCGGCCGTAACAACATGGGTCGCGTGACCGTCCGCTTCCGTGGCGGTGGTCACAAGCGCACCCTGCGCCTGGTCGACTTCAAGCGTCGCGGCCGTATGGGCGATGTGGCGATCGTGGACCGGATCGAGTACGATCCGAACCGCACCGCCTTCATCGCGCTCATCCGCTACGCCGATGGCGAGCTGTCCTACATCCTGGCCCCGCAGCGTCTCGCTGTCGGCGACCAGGTTTCGGCCGGCGAGCAGGTCGACATTAAGCCGGGCAACGCGATGCCGATCGGCAACATGCCGGTGGGAACGATCATCCACAATATCGAGCTGAAGATCGGCAAGGGCGGCGCTCTCGCCCGCTCCGCCGGCACCTATGCTCAGATCGTGGGTCGTGACCAGGGCTACGTGACGGTCCGCCTGAACTCCGGCGAGCAGCGCATGGTCCATGGCCAGTGCTTCGCCAGCGTCGGCGCCGTGTCCAACCCGGACCACATGAACACCTCGGTCGGCAAGGCCGGTCGCAACCGCTGGCTCGGCAAGCGTCCGCACAACCGCGGCGTTTCCATGAACCCGATCGACCACCCGCACGGTGGTGGTGAAGGTCGTACCTCCGGTGGCCGCCATCCGGTGTCGCCGTGGGGCGTTCCCACCAAGGGCAAGAAAACCCGTTCGAACAAGCGGACCGACAAGTTCATCGTGTCGAGCCGTCACGCTCGGAAGAAGTAAGGATAGAGGCACGTCATGGCACGTTCGCTTTGGAAGGGCCCGTTCGTCGACGGTTACCTCCTCAAGAAGGCCGAGGCTGCCCGTTCTTCGGGCCGCAACGAGGTCATCAAGATCTGGAGCCGCCGCTCCACGATCCTCCCGCAATTCGTGGGCCTCACGTTCGGGGTCTACAATGGTCAGAAGCACATTCCCGTTCTCGTGAGCGAGGAAATGGTGGGTCACAAGTTCGGCGAGTTCTCGCCGACCCGCACTTTCCACGGTCACGCGGCGGACAAGAAGGCGAAGAGGAAGTAAGATGGGTAAGGCCGCGACTCCTCGCGCATTGAGCGACAACGAGGCTCAAGCCGTCGCTCGCATGCTGCGCGTCAGCCCCCAGAAGCTCAATCTTGTTGCGGCCCTTATCCGCGGCAAGAAGGTTTCTGCGGCTCTCGCCGACCTCGAGTTCTCCCGCAAGCGCATCGCTCGCGACGTGAAGAAGTGCCTCGAGAGCGCCATCGCCAACGCCGAGAACAACCACAACCTCGATGTGGACGATCTCGTCGTCAGCCAGGCTTTTGTCGGCAAGGCGCTCGTCATGAAGCGCTTCCACGCTCGGGCCCGTGGCCGGGGCGCTCGTATCGAAAAGCCGTTCTCGAACCTCACGATCGTGGTTCGGGAAGTTGCCGAACAGGCATAAAGGAGAACCAGATGGGTCAGAAAATCAACCCGATCGGTCTTCGGCTCGGCATCAACCGGACCTGGGACTCGCGCTGGTTCGCCGGCAAGGGCGAGTACGCCAAACTGATGCATGAGGACATGGCGATCCGCGAAGCGCTGATGAAGCAGCTGAAGCAGGCCGCCGTTTCGAAGATCGTCATCGAGCGTCCGCACAAGAAGTGCCGCGTCACCATTCACTCGGGCCGTCCGGGCGTGGTGATCGGCAAGAAGGGTGCCGACATCGAGAAGCTCCGCAAGATCGTCTCGAAGATGACCGACGCGGACGTGGCGATCAACATCGTCGAAGTCCGTAAGCCGGAAGTGGACGCCACCCTGGTGGCCGACTCGATCGCTCAGCAGCTCGAGCGTCGCGTCGCTTTCCGCCGCGCCATGAAGCGCGCCGTTCAGTCGGCGATGCGTCTCGGCGCCGAGGGCATCCGCATCAACTGCTCGGGCCGTCTGGGTGGCGCGGAAATCGCCCGCCTGGAGTGGTACCGCGAGGGCCGCGTTCCGCTGCACACGCTGCGTGCGGATGTCGATTACGGCGTGTCTACGGCGTTTACGACCTATGGCACCTGCGGCATCAAGGTCTGGATCTTCAAGGGCGAAATCCTTGAGCACGATCCGATGGCCCAGGACAAGCGGATGAACGAGGAAGGAGGCCGCTCTGGTGGCCGCCGCGAGCAAGCGGCGTAACGGAGAGGTCAGGAGAGGTTTGCCATGTTGCAACCGAAGAAAACCAAGTTCCGTAAGCAGTTCAAGGGCCGCATTTCCGGCGCTGCGAAGGGCGGTACGGACCTCAACTTCGGCCAGTTCGGCCTGAAGGCGATGGAACCCGAGCGGATCAACGCTCGTCAGATCGAAGCGGCACGCCGCGCCATCACCCGCGCCATGAAGCGCGCGGGCCGGGTGTGGATCCGGATTTTCCCGGACGTGCCGGTTTCGAGCAAGCCGACCGAAGTACGTATGGGTAAGGGTAAGGGGTCGCCCGAGTTCTGGGCGGCCAAGGTGAAGCCCGGCCGTATCATGTTCGAGATCGACGGCGTGTCCGAGGAGATCGCCCGCGAGGCGCTCCGTCTCGGCGCGGCCAAGCTCCCGATCAAGACCCGCTTCATCCAGCGTATTGCCGAGTAAGGAGAGGGAATCATGAAGTCGAAGGAAAGATTCTCGAACCTCAAGGCTATGTCTGCTGACCAGCTGTCGGACGAGCTGCTCAACCTCAAGAAGGAGCAGTTCAACCTCCGGTTCCAGCGCGCCACGGGCCAGCTCGAGAACACCGGACGCGTCCGTGAAGTCCGCCGGGACATCGCCCGCGTCAAGACACTGCAGCGGCAGAAGGTCGCTGCGGCTAAGGCTTAAGAGGAAATCAAGATGCCGAAGCGCGTTTTGCAGGGCGTCGTTGTCAGCGACAAGCAGGACAAGACGGTCGTCGTGAAGGTGGAACGTCGTTTCACGCACCCGGTTCTGAAGAAGACCGTGCGTAAGACGAAGAACTACCACGCTCACGACGAGAATAATCAAGCTAAGGTGGGCGACACGGTCTTCATCGAAGAGACCAAGCCGTTCTCCAAACTCAAGACCTGGGTGCTCGTCGACCAAGCGGAGGCCTAACCGGCCTTCTTTTTGGGGTTGTCTAGCAGGGGCGGTTCGTGTATACGGCCGCCTCTCTCGACATTTGAAGGGCAGGGGACGACAGATCCCCGTCAGGCGTAGTCCGGGGGGCAATCGTGCCTTGACCCGGAAACCTGTCTGAAACAAAGGAAAGGATCAAAGCCATGATCCAGATGCAGACGAATCTTGACGTCGCCGACAATTCCGGCGCCCGTCGCGTGATGTGCATCAAGGTTCTCGGCGGTTCGAAGCGTAAGTACGCTTCCGTGGGCGATATCATCGTCGTATCCGTGAAAGAGGCTATCCCGCGCGGCCGCGTGAAGAAGGGCGACGTCATGAAGGCGGTCGTCGTGCGCACCGCCAAGGACATCCGTCGCGCCGACGGTTCGGTCATCCGATTTGACCGTAACGCCGCCGTTCTGATCAACAATCAGAAAGAGCCGGTCGGCACCCGTATCTTCGGGCCCGTTCCGCGCGAGCTGCGTGCCAAGAATCACATGAAGATCATTTCGCTTGCGCCGGAGGTGCTCTAATGGCCGCGAAGATCAAGAAGGGCGACAAAGTCGTCGTCCTGACCGGTCGCGACAAGGGCAAGACCGGTGAAGTCGTGCAGGTGCTCCCGAAGGAAGAGCGCGCGGTCGTCCGTGGCGTGAACCTGGTGAAGCGCCACCAGCGCCAGACGGCGACTCAGGAGAGCGGCATCATCACGAAGGAAGCCCCGATCCATCTGTCGAACCTGGCCTATGCGGACCCGAAGGACGGCAAGCCGACCCGGGTTGGTTTCAAAGTTCTCGAAGACGGCCGCAAGGTTCGCTTCGCCAAGCGTTCGGGAGACCTGATCGATGGCTAAGGCTCAGGTGGACGGCTACACGCCGCGGCTGAAGAAGCACTACGAGGAAGTGGTGCGTCCGAAGCTCATTGAAGAGTTCGGCTACAAGAACCCCATGGAAGTTCCGCAGATCGACAAGATCGTGCTGAACATGGGCGTTGGCGAGTCGACCGCCGATTCGAAGAAGGCCTCCGTGGCCGCTTCGGATCTCGCGCTCATCGCCGGCCAGAAGCCGGTGATCACGAAGGCCCGCAAGGCGATCTCGCAGTTCAAGGTCCGCGAGGGCATGCCGATCGGCGCCAAGGTTACGCTCCGCAAGGTGCGCATGTACGAGTTCCTCGATCGGCTCGTCACCATCGCGCTTCCCCGCGTCCGCGACTTCCGGGGTCTGAACCCCAAGTCGTTCGACGGCCGCGGCAACTACGCGATGGGTATCAAGGAGCACCTCGTGTTCCCTGAGATCAACTACGACAAGGTTGAGCAGGTTTGGGGTATGGACGTCATCATCACGACGACGGCCAAGACCGATGACGAAGCCCGCGCTCTGCTGCGTCACTTCAACTTCCCGTTCCGGCAGTGAGGATAGCTGTCCTCAGACGCGGACACTGGAGATAAAAGAATGGCTAAGAAAAGCGCTATTGAGAAGAACAAGCATCGTCGCAAGCTGGTGAAGAAGTTCGCCGGCCGCCGCGAGCGCCTCCTGGCGGTCGCGAACGACGAGTCGAAGTCCATGGAGGAGCGCTTCGAGGCGCGCCTCAAGCTGGCCGAGCTGCCGCGCAATGCGAGCCCGACCCGTATCCGCAACCGTTGCGAGATCACGGGCCGTCCGCGCGCTTACTACCGCAAGCTCGGCATGTCGCGCATCGCTCTGCGCGAGCTCGGCAACAAGGGCCTGATCCCGGGCCTCGTGAAGTCCAGCTGGTAAGAGGGAGAGCAATATATGATCAACGATCCGTTGGGCGATATGCTCACCCGTATCCGCAACGCGCAGATGCGCCGTCGCGGTGTCGTCACGACCCCTGGCTCGAAGCTCCGCGCCCGTGTTCTCGAGGTTCTCAAGAGCGAGGGTTACATCCGGGACTATTCGCAGACCGAGTTCGGCAATGGCCGTACGGAGTTTTCGATCGAGCTGAAGTACTATGACGGTCAGCCGGTGATCCGCTCGATCGAGCGCGTCTCCAAGCCGGGCCGCCGCGTGTATGCTTCCGTCGACACCATGCCCCGCGTGGCTGACGGCCTCGGCATCACCATTCTCTCGACGCCCCAGGGCGTGATGGCCGATCATGAGGCCCGTGAGAAGAACGTGGGCGGCGAAGTGCTCTGCAAGGTCTTCTAAGGCCAAAGCAACAGCACAGAACCACGGAGATTCCAGAATGTCACGAGTAGGCAAAAAGCCGATTCCGGTTCCGTCGGGAGTGACGGCGACCGTTGACGGCCAGATGGTGAAGATGAAGGGTGCGAAGGGCGAGCTGTCGTTCGTCGTTCCCGATGAAGTGTCGGTCGCTTTCGCGGACGGTGCCGTCACGGTCGCTCCGCGCGATCAGTCGAAGGCGGCCCGTTCCAAGTGGGGCCTCTCCCGCGCCCAGGTTGCGAATCTGGTGCAGGGTGTGTCGAATGGCTTCGAGAAGCGCCTCGAGATCAACGGCGTCGGCTACAAGGCCGTTGTCGCTGGCAAGGTGCTGAAGCTGTCGCTCGGCTACAGCCACGACATCGACTACGAGATCCCGGCCGGCATCACGGTCACGACGCCGAAGCCGACGGAAGTCGTCGTCACCGGTATCGACAAGCAGAAAGTCGGACAGACGGCCGCCGAGATCCGCGAGTATCGCGGTCCGGAGCCCTATAAGGGCAAGGGCGTCAGGTATGCCGGCGAGTTCATCTTCCGCAAGGAAGGCAAGAAGAAGTAAGGACGACGTATCATGGCTGAGAAGAAAGGCGCTGAAGATCGCCGCAAGGCTCGTGTACGCCGTGCGATCAGGAAAGCAGCGAACGGCCGCCCGCGTTTGTCGGTGTTCCGTTCGTCCAAGCAGATCTATGCCCAGGTCATCGATGACGAGCGCGGCGTGACCGTCGCGTCCGCCTCGACGATCGAGAAGGATCTCCGCGGCAAGCTCAAGACCGGCGCCACCGTCGATGCGGCGAAGGAAGTGGGCAAGCTCGTTGCCGAGCGCGCAGCCAAGGCTGGCGTGAAGCAGGTGATCTTCGATCGCTCGGGCTACCTCTATCACGGCCGCGTCAAGGCTCTGGCCGACGCTGCCCGTGAAGGCGGTCTCGAGTTCTAATCATTCGACATTTCACGAGCGGGGCGGGGAGTGGTTTACCTCCCGTCCCGATCGTGCTTTACGGCGGGTATCGTATACCAACCCCTAGCGAGCGGGCCCGCCGCCCGCGCAAGTGAGAGGTCTCATGGCAAGAGAACCTAGAGAACGTGCTGATCGCGACGAGCGCGACAGCGAATTCGTGGACCGTCTGGTCCATATCAACCGCGTCGCCAAAGTCGTGAAGGGCGGCCGTCGTTTCGGCTTCGCCGCTCTCGTCGTCGTCGGCGATCAGAAGGGCCGCGTCGGCTTCGGTCACGGCAAGGCCCGTGAGGTTCCGGAGGCGATCCGCAAGGCCACCGACGCTGCGAAGCGCTCGATGATCCGCGTGTCGCTGCGCGAGGGTCGCACTCTCCACCACGACGTGAACGGCCGCCATGGCGCCGGCAAGGTCGTGCTGCGTGCTGCCCCCCAGGGTACCGGCATCATCGCCGGCGGTCCGATGCGCGCCGTCTTCGAGGCGGTCGGCATGCAGGACGTCGTGTCGAAGTCGCTCGGTTCGTCGAACCCCTACAACCTGGTTCGTGCAACCTTCGACGCCCTCAAGAACGAGGATAGCCCGCGCGCCGTGGCTGCCCGTCGTGGCCTGAAGGTTTCGACGTTGCAGGCTCGCCGCCGCGATGCGGATGCTGGCGCCGACGCTGGCGCTGACGCGTAAGGAGGGCTTCCAGAATGGCAAAGAAGCCTGCTTCAGCAGCAACCATCACCGTTGAGCAGATCGGTTCGCCGATCCGCCGCGAGGCCAAGCAGCGCCAGACGCTGATCGGCCTTAAGCTCAACAAGCTTCATCGCACTTCGACCTTGGAAGACACGCCTGCGGTTCGCGGCATGATCGAAAAGGTCAAGCACCTCGTGCGCGTTGTCGACGGGCAGTGAGGAGAGCGGTCATGAAACTCAACGAAATTCGTGACAACGAAGGTTCCACCAAGAACCGTATGCGCGTCGGCCGTGGTATCGGCTCCGGCAAGGGCAAGACCGGCGGCCGTGGCGTCAAGGGTCAGAAGTCCCGTACCGGCGTGTCGATCAAGGGCTTCGAAGGCGGTCAGATGCCCCTGCATCGCCGTCTGCCGAAGCGCGGCTTCAACAAGCCGAACGCGATCGATCTGAACGAGGTCAATGTCGGCCGCATCCAGCAGGCCGTCGAGGCCGGCAAGCTCGACAAGGCCGCTCCGGTCACCGTCGAGGCGCTGGTCGCCGCTGGCGTGGTCTCCAAGCCGCGCGACGGCGTGAAGATCCTCGGCGTCGGCGAACTCAAGGCCAAGCTGTCCTTCCAGGTCCACGGCGCCTCCAAGTCGGCCGTCGAGGCGATCGAGAAGGCTGGCGGTTCGGTGACCCTCCTGGGCGCCGTTGCACAGGCGTGAGCCTGAGCCCACATTAAGCCAGATCCAAGCGGCGGCCCGCGTCTGATCGCGTGGCCGCCGTTTGTGTGATGTGAGTTCCGTAAGTTAGGATTTGACTGCGCCTGAGGAAGGCGCGATCAAGCTCCAGCCTTCACAAGTTTTGCATGGTCCGTGCGGAGCCGGCTCCGGCCGACGTCGATCATGCCTCGGGATTTCGGGGACGAAAAATGGCTTCAGCAGCCGAGCAACTCGCCGCAAACATCAATTTCGGGTCGATCGCCAAGGCGGAGGAATTGAAGAAGCGCATTTGGTTCACCCTCGGTGCGCTCATCATCTATCGCCTCGGCACCTATATCCCGCTGCCGGGCATCAACCCGGAGGCTCTGTCGCAGAGCTTCCAGAATGCCAGCGGCGGCGTTCTCGGGCTTTTCAACATGTTTTCGGGCGGCGCCGTGGAGCGCATGGCGATCTTCGCCCTGAACATCATGCCCTACATTTCGGCATCGATCATCGTTCAGCTCCTCACCTCCGTGCTTCCTTCTCTCGAAGCGCTCAAGAAGGAAGGGGAGGCGGGCCGCAAGATCCTGAACCAGTACACCCGCTACCTGACGGTGTTCCTCGCGGTGTTCCAGTCCTGGGGCATCGCCGTGGGACTGCAGAGCTCCGGCAACATCGTTCTGGCTCCCGGCCCCTTCTTCCTGATCTCGACGGTCATCACCCTGACCGGCGGCACCATGTTCCTGATGTGGCTGGGTGAGCAGATCACGTCGCGAGGCATCGGTAACGGCACTTCGCTCATCATCTTCGCGGGTATCGTCGCCAACCTTCCGCGGGCCATTGCCGGTACGCTCGAGCTCGGTCGCCAGGGCGCGATCTCCACGGGCCTGATCCTCGGCGTCATCGTGATGGCGGTCGCCATCATCTACTTCGTCGTGTTCATGGAGCGGGCTCAGCGGCGCCTTCTGATCAACTATCCGAAGCGCCAGGTCGGCAACCGGATGTACGAGGGCCAGACCTCGTTCCTGCCGCTGAAGCTGAACACCTCGGGCGTCATCCCCCCGATTTTCGCCTCGTCGCTCCTGCTGCTGCCGGCGACCATTGCCAGCTTCCAGACCGGAACGGACGGCACGGGCATCATCTCCATGCTCACGGCCTATCTCGGCCATGGGCGGCCCGCCTACATGTTCCTCTACGCGGCGTTGATCGTGTTCTTCGCGTTCTTCTACACGGCCATTGTCTTCAACCCGACGGAGACCGCCGACAACCTGAAGAAGCAGGGTGGCTTCATTCCGGGCATCCGTCCCGGCGAAAGGACGGCGGACTTCATCGATCAGGTGTTGACTCGCATCACCGTTCTCGGTGCAGCTTACCTCGTCATCATCTGCCTGATTCCGGAAGTTCTGGTGTCCTACGCGGCGCTGCCATTCTACTTTGGCGGCACTTCGCTCCTGATCGTCGTGTCTGTTACCATGGACACGGTTGCCCAGGTGCACGGCCATCTCTTGGCTCACCAGTACGAAGGGCTCGTCAAGAAGGCGAAGCTCAAGGGCGCACGGCGGCGGTAAGAGGCAGGTTTCCCCGCGGGGCAATGCGGGGAAACCGTTCAAGTTGTGAGGGGAACGTCTATGAGGATCATCCTGCTGGGGCCGCCTGGGGCCGGTAAAGGGACCCAGGCCGTGCGTCTGGTCGAGCGCCTGGGAATACCCCAGCTGTCGACCGGCGATATGCTCCGGGCAGCGGTGGCTGCCGGCACGCCGGTGGGCCTCAAGGCCAAGGCCGTGATGGACCGCGGCGAGCTGGTGTCCGACGACATCGTGGTCGGCATCATCGCCGACCGGATCGAGGAGGCCGATGCCAAGAAGGGCTTCATCCTCGATGGCTTCCCCCGCACGGTCGCCCAGGCCGAGGCGTTCGATTCGATGCTGGCCGAGAAAGGCCTGAAGCTCGACGCCGTGGTCGAGTTCAAGGTCAACGAGCACGAGCTCGTGGACCGCATCGTGAAGCGGGCCAAGGAGACCGAGGCCCGCGGCGAGCAGGTCCGCAAGGACGACAATCCTGAAGTCTTCAAGACCCGTTTGGAGGCCTATCGGACCCAGACGGCCCCGCTATCCGCCTATTACGAGGGAAGGGGCATGCTGAAGGCCGTCGACGGCATGAAGCCCATCGACGAGGTGACCGAGGTGGTCAAAGGAATCCTTGGACGGTGAGGCTGGGCCTCACCGTTTTATTGCGGATCATCCATCAAAGCGCTTGTCGTCGCCTACCAGTAGGTCGCGTGCATTTTTCGGTACTGGGAAGCCATACCCGCTTCCGGGTGTTTCGAAATAAAGCCGCCCTGTTCTGTGGTAGTCGCTGAAATAGATATCAGTTCCGATTTTTTGCATAGACAGCAGAATTGCTTGGAACTGATCAACCCCGTAGCCTTCGCTACTATAGGTTCCATTCGGCCATCCAATGGTGTAGCGGCACTGCCAATGGTTGTCGGTTCCCTCGGGGGCATAAAGAGAGATCGGTACTTCAATTTTGGCTCCGGTCCCCGTTTCGAACACAAGAATTCTCTGAGCGATAAGCATTATGGGTCTCAATAATTGAGTGGCGGAATTGGATGCCCTTTTTCGCACGCAACCCTTCGTACCATGGCTTGTGCGTAACAGGTTTTCAGGCCAACCATCTTGCATTGGAATACGTCTCGGTCGTACTGCTCCTCACACTGAGCCAGGGTTCGTCTTGCTGCGAGGGTAAAGCGGCCAGGCTTCTCTTTGGGATAGTGGCCGCTTAGACCCGCGGACGTGGTACCGGGGGGCAATCGTTGAAGCGGGTGAAGCTAAAGAACCACCGCTTGTCCATTGGCCGCCTCCAGAAGTTCCTGCGGGAATGCGCGGCTGGTTAGGATCATAGCGGTATTCAAGGATTTGGCGTAATCGAAGATCGATAGCTCTCTGCTTGAGCGAAACAAGGCGGTACTTCAGCGACAGCAAATTAGTTTTTGGGTGGCGGGACTGCTTCATTCAAAATGACCTAAACCAAGCTTCGAATATTATATCGTAAAAAGGGATAAAGACAAGAACAAATATGGAACAAATGCCGAGGACCTCAAGCGCATGGAGATCTATAGTTCCGTAGAATGCGGGTATCTCCCTGATGGTCAAAAGAGTTGACGCCACTTCAAAAAGCAGCTATGTGCCACCCCTTGCATCAGAAGGCATTCGGTTCTGGGGGCTTCGGAGGAGGTCGCTCGGGCCGTTTTCTTTTGCATTCATAACCCGCGCAGGGGCCGGCCTCCACCGGACGCGCGACAAGCATCAACGGAAGCTCAGGCTTCACCACATGGAGACGGACGATGGCCCGTATAGCAGGCGTCAACATCCCGACCGGCAAGCGCGTTGTGATCGCGCTTCAGTATATCCACGGCATTGGGCCCAAGAAGGCTCAGGAGATCGTCGAGAAGGTCAACATCCCGGCCGAGCGCCGCGTGAACCAGCTGACCGACGCAGAAGTTTTGGCCATCCGCGAAGCCATCGACCGCGACTACGTCGTGGAAGGTGACCTTCGCCGCGAAGTGTCCATGAACATTAAGCGCCTGATGGATCTCGGCGCCTATCGTGGCCTGCGCCACCGCCGCAGCCTGCCGGTTCGCGGCCAGCGCACGCACACCAATGCACGCACCCGCAAGGGCAAGGCGAAGCCGATCGCCGGCAAGAAGAAGTAATTTTTCAGCGACCGCCTTTTCGGGCGGCCCTTATCTCCCGAGCGCCTGGCATGACGGGCGCGTTTGAAGGATCTTTGGAATGGCTAAAGAAGCGACCCGCGTCCGCCGCCGCGAACGCAAGAACATTGTCTCCGGCGTGGCGCATGTGAACGCCTCGTTCAACAACACTATGATCACCATCACCGACGCCCAGGGCAACACGATCTCGTGGTCCTCGGCCGGCGCGATGGGCTTCAAGGGCTCCCGCAAGTCGACCCCTTACGCTGCGCAGGTCGCTGCTGAGGACGCGGCCCGCAAGGCTGCCGAGCACGGCATGCGCACCCTCGAGGTCGAGGTGTCCGGTCCCGGCTCCGGCCGTGAGTCCGCACTCCGCGCCCTCCAGTCGGCTGGCTTCACCGTCACCTCGATCCGTGACGTGACGCCGATCCCGCACAACGGCTGCCGCCCGCGCAAGCGTCGCCGCGTCTAATTAAGATCATCCGGCGCGTGGGCCCAAGCCCGCGCGCGTTTCGGTTTAAAGGGTCGGTCTGAAGCCTCCCTTCAAGCCGTACCTCAAGAGGTGTGGTTGTGATCCAAAAGAACTGGCAAGAGCTGATTAAGCCCAACAAGCTCGAAGTCGCCCCCGGTGACGATCCGAAGCGCATCGCGACGGTCGTGGCCGAGCCGCTCGAGCGTGGCTTCGGCACGACGCTCGGCAACTCGCTGCGTCGCGTTCTCCTGTCGTCGCTCCAGGGCGCGGCGGTGACGTCGATTCATATCGACGGCGTGCTGCACGAGTTCTCGTCCATTCCGGGCGTCCGCGAGGACGTGACCGACATCGTCCTCAATGTGAAGGCGATCGCCATCAAGATGCAGGGCGAGGGTCCGAAGCGCATGACGCTTCGCAAGACCGGCCCCGGCGCCGTCACCGCTGGCGACATCAACACGGTCGGCGACGTTCAGATCCTGAACCCCGAGCACGTTCTCTGCACCCTCGACGACGGTGCCGAGATCCGCATGGAGTTCACGGTTGACACCGGCAAGGGCTATGTTCCCGCCGAGCGTAACCGCGCCGAGGATGCTCCGATCGGTCTCATCCCGGTCGACTCGCTGTACAGCCCGGTGAAGAAGGTGTCGTACCGCATCGAGAACACCCGCGAGGGCCAGATTCTCGACTACGACAAGCTGATCATGACGGTCGAGACCAATGGCGCCGTGACGCCTGAGGATGCCGTGGCTTATGCCGCCCGCATCCTGCAGGACCAGCTCCAGGTCTTCGTCAACTTCGAAGAGCCGCGCAAGGAGGAGACGGCTGCAGCCGCGCCGCAGCTTCCGTTCAACCCGGCCCTGCTCAAGAAGGTCGACGAGCTCGAGCTGTCGGTCCGTTCGGCGAACTGCCTGAAGAACGACAACATCGTCTATATCGGCGACCTCATCCAGAAGTCCGAGGCGGAAATGCTCCGCACCCCGAACTTCGGCCGCAAGTCGCTCAACGAGATCAAGGAAGTTCTGGCCGGCATGGGCCTGCACCTCGGCATGGACGTGCCGGGCTGGCCGCCGGAGAACATCGAAGATCTCGCGAAGCGCTTCGAAGAGCATTACTGAGTTTCCGAAGCCGCCCTTCATCCAAGGGCGGCTTCGAATCTGCTCCGCCGGGAACGGCGGTGAATCAAGAGAGACGGCCGTACCTTGGCACGGCGGCCGTAAAATCCTAGGAGAAAGCCAATGCGTCACGGATTCAGTGGTCGTCGCTTCAACCGCACGAGCGAGCACCGCAAAGCAATGTTCGCCAACATGGCGGCTGCGCTGATCAAGCACGAGCAGATCGTCACCACCCTCCCGAAGGCCAAGGACCTCCGTCCGGTCGTCGAGAAGCTGATCACGCTCGGCAAGCGCGGCGACCTGCACGCTCGCCGTCAGGCCATGTCCAAGCTGCGTGACGAGGCCATGGTGAAGAAGCTGTTCGACGTTCTTGGCGCTCGCTACAAGGACCGCAACGGCGGCTACACCCGCGTCCTGAAGGCTGGTTTCCGCTTCGGCGACAACGCCCCGATGGCCGTGATCGAGTTCGTTGATCGCGACGTCGATGCGCGCGGTCAGGACTCGGGCCCGACCCAGAAGACCGAGATCGTCGAGGCCGCCGAGTAACTGCTCGGGCTTCAGCCGATTGCATCAAGGGCGGCCCCTCGGGCCGCCCTTTTTGCTTGCAGGCCGGTCCGCCGTAGAGCATCGGACGTTGAAAGTGGAATCCGCTGTCGGGATCAATCCGGTGCTCCCTTTTCGGGTGGGTCCATCGTTTGACGCGGACCCGCAGGGCCGGGGCGGCGACCCGAAGGGCCCCGGTAAGGAAAGCCGGCTCCGCTTTTCTGTACGTTGCGCTAGGTCTGCGGAACTTGGTGTTTCAGGTTTGGCGTTTTATCGATTGCTGCCAATGTTGAAGGGATTCGACCCCATGCGCTTTTCTCCGATCCGTCCGATTCTCGTAGCCGCCGCTCTTGTGCTCGCGCTGGGGAGCGCTTCGGCCCAGACCCAGCGGATCGTGCCGGAGAGCAAGGGGCAGATTCAGCTCTCGTTCGCGCCCATCGTCCGCGAGACGGCCGGGGCCGTGGTGAACGTCTATGCAAGCCGGAACGACCGGCGGCAGAATCCGTCGATGGATGAGTTCTTCCGCCGCTTCTTCGGCGACGACGCTCCCGGGGTTCCGCGCGGCCGCTCCCAGAGCTCTCTCGGCTCGGGCGTGATCGTCGATTCCTCGGGCCTCGTGATCACCAACAACCACGTCATCGAGAACATGAACGAGGTGAAGGTGGCGCTCGCCGACAGGCGGGAATTCGAGGCCGAGATCGTCCTTCGCGACAGCCGCATCGACCTCGCCGTGCTGAAACTGAAGGGCGCGACGAACCTTCAAAGCATCGCCATCGGCGACTCGGAGGCCTTGCAGGTCGGCGACATCGTTCTGGCCATCGGTAACCCCTTCGGCGTCGGCCAGACAGTGACCCAGGGCATCGTCTCTGCGGTGGCCCGCACGCAGGTCGGCATTTCGGATTATCAGTTCTTCATCCAGACCGACGCGGCCATCAATCCCGGCAATTCCGGCGGTGCCCTCATCAATATGAACGGTCAGCTCGTCGGCATCAACACGGCGATCTATTCCCGCTCCGGCGGCAGCATCGGCATCGGCTTCGCCATTCCGTCCAGCATGGTGCGGGCCGTCATCAACTCGGCCAAGGGCGGCGCGCGCAACCTGGTGCGTCCGTGGCTGGGCGCTCAGCTCCAGGGCGTGGACGGGGACATCGCGAAGGGACTGGGCCTCGATCATCCCACCGGGGCTCTGGTCACGTCCGTCTACGACAAGGGGCCTGCCGCCGATGCCGGGCTCAAGAGGGGCGACGTGATCCTGGCGGTGGACGGGCAGCCCATCGATAACCCCGATTCTTTCGGCTACCGCTTTACGCTGAAAGGCACGCAGGGACAGACGCCGCTGACAATCCTGCGGAGCGGCAAGCAGAGCACGATCCAGGTCAGGCTTATGCCTCCGCCCGAGACCCCGCCGCGCGATCCCGTGCGCGGGAGTGCGCGCACTCCGTTCGCCGGCGCGACCCTGGTCAATATCTCGCCCGCGGTGGCCGACGAGCTCCAGATCGGCGTTGCCGACCAGGGAGTGGTGGTCGCGGATCTCGACGACCGTGGCGTGGCGGCGAATGTCGGCTTCCAGAAGGGCGACCTGATCGTCGCCATCAACGGCGAGCGACCGGCCTCGACCAAGGACGCCGAGCGGCTGATCGGCCAGGCAGGCGGTTATTGGGAGATCACGATCAATCGTGGCGGCCGCGTCTTTACGACGGTTCTCGGCCGATGAGCGGCTGGACGATCTCGAACGCGCTGTCTCCTGATGAGATCGACACAGCCTATCGCTGGATCTCGACGGAGAGTTATTGGGCCAAGGGGCTGCCGCGCGCAATCTTCGAGAGGTCCGTGGCGAATTCCCTCTGCTTTGCCTTACGCGATGCGGCCGGCGAGCTGCGTGGCTTTGCCCGTGTCGTGACGGACAAGGCCACCTTCGCCTATCTCTCCGATGTCTTCGTCTGCGCCGGCACGCGCGGCAAAGGGGCAGGAAAGGCGCTGGTGAGCGCCATCATGGAGCACCCGGAGCTTCAGGACCTGCGCCGCTGGATGCTGGCCACGCGCGATGCCCATGGTCTTTACGTACAGTACGGCTTTTTGCCTCTGGAAAATCCTGAAAGGCTCATGCAGCGGCTGGACCAGGACGTCTATGCGCGCCTAAGTTCTTGAGCATCATGAGCGATCTCTTCTCATCCGCGGGCCTCGATCAAAACGCCCCCCGACCTCTGGCCGATCGGATGCGACCGCAGAATCTGTCCGAGGTCGTGGGGCAGGATCACCTGGTCGGACCGGATGGAATTCTGACCCGGTTGATCGCCTCGAAGTCTCTCGGCTCCCTGATCTTCTGGGGGCCGCCCGGGACCGGCAAGACCACGGTCGCGCGGCTTCTCGCCCATGACACTGACCTGCACTTCGATCAGATCTCAGCCATCTTTTCCGGCGTTGCCGACTTGAAGAAGGTGTTCGAGGCCGCCCGCCAGCGCCGGATGCTGGGCAAGGGCACGCTGCTCTTCGTCGACGAGATCCATCGCTTCAACCGGGCTCAGCTCGATGCCTTCCTGCCCGTCATGGAGGACGGCACGATCACCCTGGTCGGTGCGACCACCGAGAACCCGTCTTTCGAGCTGAACGCGGCGCTTCTCTCGCGCGCCCGCGTGCTTCTGTTCAAGTCCCTCGACGAACAGGCGATCGAAAAGATCCTCGCCAGAGCGGAGGAGATCACCGGGAAGCGCCTGCCGCTCGACGGGGAGGCGAGGGCATCCCTCGTGCGCATGGCCGATGGGGACGGGCGCGCCGCGCTGACCTTGGCCGAAGAGGTCTGGCGTTCGGCCAAGCCCGACGAGGTCTTCGACGCGGCGCAGTTGCAGGAGATCATCCAGCGCCGCGCGCCGGTCTACGACAAGGGCCAGGAGGGGCATTACAACCTCATATCCGCCCTGCACAAAACCATTCGCGGCTCGGATCCCGATGCGGCGCTCTATTACCTTGCGCGCATGCTGGATGCCGGCGAGGACCGGCTCTTCATCGCCCGCCGTCTCGTGCGCGCGGCGGTGGAGGATATCGGGCTCGCCGATCCGCAGGCGCTGGTGATCGCGAACGCGGCAAAGGACGCCTTCGACTTCCTGGGATCTCCCGAGGGCGAGCTGGCGCTGGCGCAGGCCACCGTCTATCTCGCCGCCGCGCCGAAATCGAATGCGCTCTACACGGCCTACAAGGCGGCGACGGCCGTTGCGAAGGAGAACGGCTCCCTTATGCCGCCCAGGACGATCCTGAATGCCCCGACGAAGCTCATGAAGAAGATCGGCTACGGGGAGAACTACCGCTACGATCACGACGAGCCGGATGCGTTCTCGGGGCAGGATTACTGGCCTGAGAAGCTCGGGCGCCAGTCGTTCTACGAACCGGTCGACCGCGGCTTCGAGCGCGAGGTGAAGAAGCGCCTCGAGTGGTGGGAGAAGCTTCGTCGGGAACGGCGCGGCGAAAGCGATCAGGACTGACGGATGAAATCCTATCTTCTCGTCTTCCTCGGCGCCGGGATCGGCGGGGCTCTCCGCCATGGGGTGAATCTCGGCTGCGCCCGTGTCTGCGGAACGGCTTTTCCATGGGGCACGCTGACCGTGAACGTGGTGGGGTCCTTCCTCATGGGTGCCATTGCCGGATGGCTGGCGTTCAAGGCGGGCGAGGGGTGGAGCCAGCCTCTGCGCCTTTTCCTCACCACCGGAATCCTCGGCGGCTTCACGACATTCTCCGCCTTCTCCCTTGATGTTGTGCTGATCTGGGAGCGCGGGCAGGTGCCGTTCGCCATCGCATATATCGCCCTCTCGGTTCTGCTTTCCGTCGCGGGGCTCGTGTTGGGACTCGGGCTGGTCCGGGCGATGGCCGCCTGATCAAGGTCGACCGGAGAGGGCTCCGGCACCACAGTCATGTTCGAATAATTTGCAATCAGAAGTGTTGTTTATGACAAGAGTGAGTTGGCCCTAATGGAGGGCATTGTCATGGACGTCACGTTCCAATCCAATTCGACATTCAAATCTCTGCTGGCCGCTGCTGTCATCGGCGCGGGAACCATCGCGATTGCGGCACCTGCAGATGCCCGGATAGGCGGCATGGGCGGCTTCCATGGAAGCATGGGGGGATTCCACGGCAGCATGGGCGGGTTCGGCGGATTCCATCCCCCGCTCATGATGAATGGCGGCTCCCGGATGGGCTTCAATCCAGGCTTCCACCCGGGTTTCGCCGGCCACCCCTTTATTGGGCATCGTCCATTCTTCGATCACGACCACTTCCATCATGACAATGGCTTTGCGCTCGGCGTCGTGAGTGGGGCGGTTCTCGGTGGACTGGCCTACGGATATCCCTATTACCCGTATTACGGCTATGGCTATCCCACCTATGGTGTCGCCTATGGCGGCGACTGCTATATCGTTCACCGCCGGGTCGTGGACCCGTGGGGGCATCTCGCCCTGCGTCGCGTAGTGGTTTGCGACTAGCAGAACGACTGATCGAAGCGGCCCCCTGACTTGATGTGCCAGGGGGCTGTAAGGGTCATTAGGGCAGATCGCCCGGCATGGTCTCCTCTGCCGGGCGATTTCGACGCTATCTCCCCGTCGGCTTGCGAGCATCCTCCGGAATATGACGCCGCAGTCGAAATCATTCAGGTGCTCGATTGCCGCCCATGCGGCGCTCTGGTACCCACAATCTCATGAAAAAAAGCAGTTCAGGACAGAATAACGGCGCCCGTGGCGGTCGCGCGGGTTCTCGGCAGGGCTTCCGCTCCCGCGAGGACAAACCCGCGCGCGCAGGCGGACCTTCAAAGAAGAGCCCCGTGAAGGCGGCAGGGAAGGCGCCCCGTCCTTCGACCGCCGCTCGCAGCGAGAAGCCTGCGGCACGGCCGCCGGCGCGGCCCGCCGCGTTGGAAGCTCCGCGCCAGCCGACGCGCGCCCAGGCCAAGGCCGAAGCTCAGGAGGTGCTGGCGACCGGCGTGCAGACGCTCGTGGTCGAGCCCGACGAGGCCGACATGCGGGTCGACCGGTTCCTGGTCGCCCGATTCCCGCAGCTGGCCTTCACGCATATTCAGCGCATCGTCCGAAAAGGTGAGCTGCGCGTCGACGGCAAACGTGCGCAGCCCAACGACCGGCTGGCGGCGGGGCAGAAGGTCCGCATTCCGCCGCTCAAGCTCGATCAGCCGCGGCCCGTGTCCCGCAGCGCCGCCAAGGATCAGAGCGACCGCGAGTTCCTGCAATCCATTACGCTCTATGAGGACAAGGACGTTCTCATCATCAACAAGCCCATGGGGCTGGCGGTGCAGGGCGGTTCCGGCACGACGCGCCATGTGGACGGCTTGCTCGAATGCATGCGCGATGACGAGGGTCAGAAGCCGCGCCTCGTGCATCGCCTCGACAAGGACACGGCGGGCTGTCTCGTCATCGCCAAGACGCGCTTTGCCGCCTCGACCATGGCGAAATCCTTTCGCGCCCGCACTACGCGCAAGATCTATTGGGCGCTGGTCGCAGGCGTGCCGCGCGTGCGTCAGGGGCGTGTGTCGACCTACCTCGCCAAGGAAGGCGACGAGGGCGACTCGCGCATGAAGGTGGCCCGTCACGGCGACGAGGGAGCCAGCCACGCGCTCACCTATTACGCCGTCATCGACACTGCGGCGCAGAAGCTCGCCTGGCTTTCGCTGAAGCCGGTCACCGGGCGCACGCACCAGCTGCGCGCACATGCGGCTCATATCGGCCATCCCATCGTCGGCGATCCGAAATATTTCGATATCGAGAACTGGGAGCTGCCTGGCGGCATTCAGAACAAGCTGCATCTGCTGGCGCGGCGCATCGTGATCGCCCATCCGAGGACCGGGAAGCCAATCGACGTCACCGCTCCGCTGCCGCCGCACATGCAGCAGAGCTTCAACCTGCTCGGGTTCGATACGAGCCAGTACGATCCCATCGTCGAGGCACCCGAGGAGTAATCCGGACTTTTCGCTTTTCCATGCCTTCTTGTCGTACTTTTGCCGTGGGCCAGGCGCACCCTTGATTGCCTCGGCCGCCCAGCGGGCGGCCGGGACATTGGCAAGGAGGGGATCGATGGAACACAAAGATCTCGAGTATCTCCGTAGCGTAGCCGACATTCAGCCGAAGCCTCTGACCAAAGAGGAGCGGCTTGACCGATGGATCAGCCTTCTCGAACGCGATCCGACACGCCGCCTGAATTCGCTTGGTGAAATCGAATACAAGCCACCGGTAGAGCGGGCCCTGGTCCGGGAGGACAATTCTCCCTTGACCGTCGCCTATGAAGACCCGGTCCTGCGGGCCGACGGGCTTGCGAGCGACCGGCTCGGCGATGCCATGCGGTATTTCGGACTCACCGACGGGCAGGCGCATTACGCCCTTTGCTCGTGCCTCAGCGGGCACACGGCGGAATCCGGGGCCTTCGCCCAGCGTCTGCGCAACACGACGGGCGACGTGGCCTGGCAGCAGGCCATTGGAGCCTGGGCTCTCGCGAGCCTGGCGGTGGGCCTGCCGGCGCTCGTGTACTTCCTGCGCTGAGCCGCGCGAGAGGGCCGTGACGCTTCCTTTCGGCCGGGGAAAGGTGCCTTCCCCGGTCGGTGCCGTTTGACTGCGGCCGCAGGCTCGACGATGAATGGAGAAGCTCCCGCGTGAAAGGCCCTTCTCCATGCTTCGCATCGAGCCCGTAACCCTCTCGACCGACCGGCTCATTCTCCGCCCCCTGAGCCTCGATGACGTGCCCGCTTTGGGCGAGGCCGCCAGCGACGGGGCCCTCTGGGAGAAGAAGACGACCACGGTGCCGAGGCCCGAAGGGTTCGGGGAATACGTCCGGAAGGCGCTCGAGCTGCAGGCGGCCGGCCTCGCTCTACCCTTCACCACGGTCGTCAGGGACGGCGAGCGCGTCGTGGGATCGACGCGCTACATGAACATCGATGCGACCAATCACAGGGTGGAAATCGGCACCACCTGGATCGCGAAATCCTGGCAGCGTACCTTCGTGAACACGCATGCGAAGTTTCTCATGCTTCGCCACGCCTTCGAGGTTCTGGATTGCAATGCGGTCGAGATCCGGACGCATTCGCTGAACGATCAGTCCCGCGCCGCCATCGAGCGCCTCGGCGCCAAGCTCGACGGCATCCTGCGACGCCACATGATCATGCCGGACGGGCATATCCGCGACACGGCGGTCTACAGCATCCTCCGGGAGGAATGGCCCGAGGTGAAAGCCCGTCTGGAGCAGCGGCTGGAAGCTTGAGCGTTCCCCTGCCGGAACGCGCTCCGCGGGGGAGCGTTGATCTTCACCGGTCAATGATGGAGTTGATGAATGGGCAGCGCCGTTCGCGACAATACAGCCGGCCATCGCTTCGAGCTCGAGCGGAACGGCCATCTTGCTTTCGCCAACTATGAGCGCCGCGCCTCGTCTCTCGTCATCCGGCATGTCGAAGCGGCCGTTCCGCTGCGCGGCACGGGTGCCGCGGACGAGCTGATGCGCGGGGTTGCCGAGATCGCCCGCTCCGAAGGCCGCAAGATCACGCCGCTCTGCGGCTACGCTTATGCATGGATCCGCCGGCACAAGGAGTTTCACGACCTTCTGAACTGATCGCGCAATCCCTCTGAAAAGGGTGTGCCTTTTCGCCGTACTGCGGAGCGAGGCCAAAAAGATTACAGGTTGAACTTCATCGACAAGAAACGAAGTTCGACAGGGGGCGTCCGTGTCCGGTGTGATCGAGAAAGCAAGAAGGCTCTTGCGCAGGAAAAGCGTTGCCATCAGCGCTGCCGTTCTGGCTTTGGCCGTGGTCGTGGCTGCCGTAACGGTGCCTTTCTTCCTCTCCGAGACGACCGACGAGATTGCCTATTCGGACTTCTCCCGCGAACTCGAGGCGGGCAAAATTCGCAAGGTCCAGGTGCAGGAGGGCGGCCTGTCCGTCTGGATCGAGGACCAGAAGGCCTTCGTGCGGGTGCCGAGTTCGCATCTGAGCGCCCAGACCGTCGACCGGGCGACCGCCGCCGGCGCGCAGGTAGTGTTTCAGCCGTCCGGGATTGATCCCGCCCATGCGGCGAGTTTCGTCATCTCCCTCATCATGGTCGCGGCAGTTCTGGCGCTCGTGGCCGTCCAGGTCGATTTCAAGCCGACGTCCCGCTGGCCCCGGGCGGTCAAGAACATTCCAGACCGTTTCGACGACGTGGCGGGTCAGGAGGAGGCGAAGGCCGAGCTGCAGGAGGTCATCGCCTTTCTCAGCGACGCCGAGGCCTTCGAGAGGGTAGGCGCGCGCATCCCCAAAGGGGTGCTGATGGTGGGCCCGCCCGGAACGGGCAAGACCCTGATTGCCAAAGCGCTCGCGGGTGAGGCGGGCGTTTCCTTCATCGCCGTTTCGGGCAGCGACTTCTCCGCCCCCCTCATCGGCATCGCCAAGAGCCGCGTGTCCAAGCTCTTCGAGCAGGCCCGCCGGCGCGCGCCCTGCCTGATCTTCATCGACGAGATCGACGCCATCGGCCGCAAGCGCGGGGGCGGCGGATCGGCGGCGGATCGTGAATTCGAGTCCACCCTGAACCAGCTCCTCGTGGAGATGGACGGCTTCAATACGACCACGGGCGTGATCGTGATCGGCGCGACCAACCGGGTCGACGTGCTCGATCCTGCCCTGCTGCGGCCCGGCCGCTTCGACCGGCAGGTTCATATCGGCCTGCCCGACATCACGGGCCGGGAGGCGATCCTCTCCGTGCATGCGCGAAACGTGAAGCTGGCGGCCGGCGTCGAGCTTGCGTCGATCGCCCGCGGCACACCCGGCTTCTCCGGCGCCGACCTGGGCAACCTCCTCAACGAGGCGGCGATCTTCGCGGCGCGGGACGGCGTGGGCGAGATCTGCCGCGAGCACCTGGAGGCAGCCCGCAACAAGATCATCATGGGTCTGGAGCGCCGTTCGCTCGTGATCAGCACAGAAGAGCGCAGGCTCGTTGCGGTGCACGAAGCGGGCCATGCCCTCTGCGCCTGCCTGACGCCGGGTTCCGACAAGGTGCACAGCGCCACCATCATTCCGCATGGCCAGGCGCTGGGCCTCGTCATGCGCCTGCCGGAAAACGACCGTTACTGCATTCCCGTGGAGAAGCTCGAAGCCGATCTGATCGTGGCCATGGGCGGACGCGCGGCGGAGGAGGTGGTCTTCGGTCCCCGCAAGGTCACCACAGGCGCCGCGAGCGACATCGCTCATGCCACCAACATTGCCACGCGCATGGTCACGGAATGGGGCATGAGCCCGGCCATCGGCATGGTGAAGGTGGCTCGCTCGGGCGAGAGTTTCCCGCGCGAGGTGGAGCAGGAGATCCGCCGCATCGTCGAAGAGATGTACGCGGCCGCCAAAGCCTGCATCGAGGACAATCGTGAGTCGCTGGACGCTCTCGTCGATGCGCTCCTGGAGCACGAGACCATCGAGGGCGACGAGGTTCGCCGGATCGTGGCTCCGAGCGAAAGGCGGATGGCCGCCTGATTTCAGGCTTTCAGGCTTCTGTCAGGGGAGCGTCGATCCTGCAGACGACCCCTGTCGGCGCGAAGTCGATGGTGACCGACCCGTTGAGCTCCTGGGCGAGGCTGCGTTCGATCAGACGCGTTCCGAAGCCGCGGCGTTCGGGCGGTGCGACGGCTGGTCCGTCCATCTCTCGCCAGACCATCCTGAGCTGCGGATCGGATTTCCGGTTCAGAACGGTCCATTCGATGGCGACGCGTCCGGATTCGCCTGCCAGGGCTCCGTATTTGGCCGCATTGGTGCCGAGCTCCTGAAGGGCCATGGCGATGGCAAGGGCGATACGGGGCGGCAGGCGGACGTCGGCGCCGGACACCGCGAAACGATCTCCGGTGCTGCGAAACGGCTCGATCGCCTGCTGAACCAGCTCGACCAGGGAAGCTCCGTCCCAGTTCTCGCGCGTGAGAACATCGTGGGCGCGCGAAAGGGCGATAAGGCGGCCCTCGACCGCCTCGCGGGCCTCCATGGTCGTCGCCGCGTTGCGCAGGCTCTGGGTCGCGATCGACTGCACGGTGGCAAGCGTGTTCTTGACCCGGTGGTTGAGCTCGTTGATCAGCAATTGCTGATGCTCCTCCGACTTCTTGCGGGCTGTGATATCCAGAGCCACTCCAATGGTGCGGGCCGGGACGCCGTTTTCGATGTCCAGCAATTCGACCCGCAGCAGCAGCCAGTGCCATGAGCCGTCGGGCCAGACGACCGTGAGTTCCGTTTCGGCGAAGCGGTCGCCTCGGGCCAGAGCCTGCAGAGTCACACGCCAGAGCCTGACCCGCTCGCCTGGAGCAAGACGCTGCCGGATGTCGCCCGTGGTGGGAACGAACCCCGGAGGCAGGCCGAGAAGGCGGTTCAGCTCAGGCGAGGACTTGATCGTGCTCGTGGCGGTCTCCGCTTCCCAGATCGCCATGTGTCCGGCGTCAATCGCCAGGCGCAGCCTGGCCTCGCTCTCGGACAGAGCGGTCTGCGACTGCTTGATGTCGGTCAGATCGGAGGCGAGCACGTAGAAACCGGCAATACCTCCGTCCTCCCGCAGGTCCGGAATGTACTCCGACTTCACGTAACGCAGCCCACCGGGGAAATGGGCCCACCATTCATGGCAGACGCGTTTTCCCGAGAGCACGACATCGATGAAAGGTTTCACGCGGCTGTAAGCCGCCACGCCGACTGCATCCTGCAATCGGACGCCGTACAGATCCTCGGGAGACTGGAGCAGCCAGGTCTCGTAGGCCTTGTTGTTGAAGCGGTAGCACTCATCCGCATCGACATAGGCGATCAGGGCAGGAAGGTTGTCGGTGATCTGCCGCAGCTTCTCCTCGCTGGCGCGGGCTCGTATTTCGCTTTCGCGCAAGCGGCTCTCGCTCGCCTGGAGGGTGGCCCGGGAGACCTGCAGGGAATCGATGCGAAGAGACGCGGAGGACATCTTCTCCGCGTGTTCACGGCCCTGGGCCTCTTGAAACAGCGCGGTCGCGTGCGACAGCCTGTCTTGCTCGCGGAGTCGGAGGCGCAGTTCGTGATTGGCCCGCTCCAACTCCTCGATCCGCCGCAGAAGGTCATGATTCACGTTATAGGGTGCCTTGGTTCGGTTCGTGTGGCAAACTTGGCGGGGTCCGCTGAAGATAGAGCTGATACAACACATGACGAGTCCATGGAGATCCTCGCTCGCCCCTTTCAGGCGTCGCGCATCCCCAGGCTTCCCGTGACAGGATGCATGCCTGCACTGGCAGGAGGCGGATGAATTGAATAAGGTGCCGCTTCAGTTCAGGGACAACGGGTGATGAAGCGTATCCTCCAAGCGGCCGTCGTGATCGGAATCGGATTTCTGGCGACCGCCTGCGACAAGTGCGGCAACTGGAACATCAATACGCCGCAGTTCTGCCACGGCTCAAATCCTCAGGGCTGAGCGAGCGGGGAAGTCCTGGTGAAGCTCATCCTCTTCGATGTCGACGGCACGCTCGTCGACAGCCAGAACGTCATCGTGGCCTCGGTGCGAGGGGCGTTCCACGCCTATGGGCTGGAACCGCCGAGCCGGGAACGAGCGCTTTCGATCGTCGGCCTGTCGCTGGTCGAGGCCTTCACGGTGCTCGCGGGTCCGAAGGCTCCCGTCGAAGGCTTGGCCCAGGCCTATAAGGACGCCTATACCGTTCTGCACCGCGATCCGGAGAACGAGGCGCCGCTCTTTCCCGGGGCGGGCGAATGCATCGCACGTCTGAAGGATCACGCCGACGTGCTTCTCGGCCTCGCAACGGGCAAGTCCCGGAAGGGCGTGGTGCGCCTGATGTCGCAACAGGGCTGGGAGGACGTTTTCGCCACGACCCAGACGGCGGACGATGCGCCGTCCAAGCCCCATCCGGCCATGATCCTGCAGGCGATGGAGGAGCTTGGCGTCGCACCGGAAGACACGATGATGATCGGCGATTCCAGTTACGATATGGCGATGGCGCGGGCCGCCGGGGTTCTTCCGATCGGTGTGTCCTGGGGCTTCCAGCCGGTCACTGCGCTGAACGAGGCGGGGGCGAAACGCATCGTCGACAGCTATGAGGAGCTCGAGCCGGTGCTCCGGACTTTCATCTCGCTCCCCTCGTATCTTTCCGCCTGAAGGCCTATCTCTTTGCCATGACAGATTCACGCGACTGGTTCCCATCACAGGACGAGCCGAACCCTATGCGGGCGGCTCAAGCCGGCATGAAGCCCACGCTGCCGAAACGCTTCTACAAGGAAGCGGGGGTCGAGGAGCGAGACGGGCTTTTCCACCTCACCCTCGACGGACGTTTGGCCAAAACTCCGGGCAAGCAGGCGCTGGCGGTGCCTTCGCGCGGGCTGGCCGAGGCCATGGCGCAGGAATGGGCGGGGCAGGCGGCCGAGATCGATCCCTCCACGATGCCGATCACCCGCATCGTCAATTCCGCCATCGACGGCGTGGCCGCGCGCCAGGCCGAGGTGGTGGACGACCTCGTGCGATATGCGGGGTCCGACCTGATCTTCTACCGCGTGAGCGAACCCGCAAGGCTCGTCCAGTCGCAGGACGACGCCTGGAACCCGATCCTCGACTGGACCAGGGAAAACCATGGAGCCCGCTTCACTCTGGCCGAGGGCGTTATGCATGTCACCCAGCCGGATGAGGCGGTCGCCGCGATCCGGGTGGCGCTCGAGCGGATCGAGTCCCCCTTCGCGCTCGCGGCCGTCCATGTGATGACCACGCTCTCCGGGTCGGTGCTGATCGCCCTGGCCCATGCCTCGGGGCCGCTCGATGCGGACCGGGCCTGGGCCGCCGCCCATGTGGACGAGCTCTATCAGGAGAGCGTCTGGGGCAAGGACGAGGAGGCCATGGAGCGCCGCCGCAAGCGCGAGGCCGATTTCAAGGCGGCTTCCCTGGTCTACAGCCTGGTCGCATAGGCGACCCCGGGCTCAAAGCCTGCTGAGCAGCGGAACGAATAGACCCGCAAAGATTTTGATCATGAGAGTGGACATTTTTTCTGGGTCAGGAGGCAAAATGCGCACGCTCGGAATCTTGGTGGCCGGTCTTCTGTGTGTCGGTACAGTTGAGGCCTCGGCGGCTCCCTTTGGCGCCCAGCTTCTGCCGGAGCACGAGGCGCCGGTGGTTCAGATTCACCACAAGCCCGGCCATAGGGGCGGTCCGCCCTGGGCCCGTCAGGGCAACTGGAATGACCGTGGATATGCGACCCGCAGCGTCGAGCGCCGCACATACTGCCGGACGACCCAGCGGACTTACTATGACGATTACAGCGGCGAATATGTTCGCCGCTCGGTCCGTGTCTGTGATTAGGCATCGGGATCTGCATGAAACAATCGCCGGCGTTGGTGCCCCGGCGATTTTCTTTTGATCCCGGCGAGGTTCGCTCAGGCGCGGCGGAAGCTGATGCCGCAATGCTTCCTGATCGAGGCCTCCTCGATTGCCTGCATCTGGCCCTTCAGGCGCGCGAGTTCGGCCGTCTGGGCGCCGTTCCCGCCGACGAAGAAGGCGGCCGGCCAGAAGACGACGAGGGCGGCGGTGGTCGCGACTGCGTCCCGGGTGCGGGCGGAATCCTGGACCCCGGCGGCCGCGGCGGCGGCGGAGCTGACCCGCTGCGCCTCGGCATTCAGCTCGCGGCAGCTATAGCTGGAGTACATGGACGAAGAGACATAGGAGGCAGCCACGTCCTCGGAGCGGCTGGCGCAGCCAGCCGCCGAGAGGGAAAGGGCGAGGGCCGCAAGGGCTTTCATGGTGTTCATGGTTGATCCGTTATAATGTTATAATGGGATCATCTTAGCCTGTGGGACACCCCCTGTGAAGTGTTCTGGAGCACACTTCCATCGTGGGACTTTGGAGCGGCCTATGGCTATGCTAAGCGGGAGCAACAATCCTCCCGGGACCAGGGACTATCCATGAAAGACATTCTCGAACGGCTGGAAGAGCGGCGGGCCCAGGCCCGCCTCGGTGGCGGCGAAAAGCGCATCCAGGCGCAGCATGCCCGAGGAAAGCTCACGGCGCGGGAGCGCATCGAGCTCCTGCTCGACAAGAGTTCGTTCGAGGAGTTCGACATGTTCGTCGAGCACCGCTCCACCGATTTCGGGATGGATAAGGCCAAGATCCCGGGTGACGGCGTCGTCACCGGCTGGGGCACGGTGAACGGCCGCACGGTCTTCGTGTTCGCCAAGGATTTCACGGTGTTCGGCGGCTCGCTCTCCGAGGCCCACGCCCAGAAGATTACCAAGATCCAGGACATGGCGCTCAAGATGCGCGCGCCCATCGTCGGCCTGTTCGACGCGGGCGGCGCGCGTATCCAGGAGGGCGTGGCGGCGCTCGGCGGCTATGGCGAGGTCTTCAAGCGCAACGTGATCGCTTCCGGCGTCATTCCGCAGATTTCGGTCATCATGGGCCCCTGCGCGGGCGGCGACGTCTATTCGCCCGCCATGACCGATTTCATCTTCATGGTGCGCGACCGCTCCTACATGTTCGTGACCGGTCCCGACGTGGTGAAGACCGTCACCAACGAGACGGTGACTTCGGAGGAGCTCGGCGGCGCAAAGGTGCACACCACCAAGTCTTCGGTGGCCGACGGCGCCTATGACAACGACGTGGAGGCGCTGCTGCAGGTGCGCCGCCTCATCGACTTCCTGCCCGCCAACAACATGGACGGCGCACCGGATATCCCGAGCTTCGACGATCCGGACCGCACGGACGACAGCCTCGACACGCTGATCCCGGACAACCCGAACAAGCCCTACGACATGAAGGAGCTGATCCTGAAGGTCGTGGACGAGGGCGACTTCTTCGAGATCCAGGAGGCTTACGCCCGGAACATCATCACGGGCTTCGGGCGCATCGAGGGCCGCACGGTGGGCTTCGTCGCCAATCAGCCGATGGTGCTGGCGGGCGTGCTCGATTCCGACGCTTCGCGCAAGGCCGCACGTTTCGTGCGCTTCTGCGACGCCTTCAACATCCCCATCGTCACCTTCGAGGACGTGCCGGGCTTCCTGCCGGGCACGGCGCAGGAATACGGCGGCCTGATCAAGCACGGCGCGAAGCTGCTCTTCGCCTATTCCGAAGCCACCGTTCCGCTGGTGACGGTGATCACGCGAAAGGCCTTCGGCGGCGCCTATGACGTGATGGCGTCCAAGCATATCGGCGGCGACATCAACTATGCTTGGCCCACCGCCCAGATCGCGGTGATGGGCGCGAAAGGCGCTGTCGAGATCATCTTCCGGGGCGATATCGGCGATGCGGAGAAGATCGCCGCCCGCACCAAGGAATACGAGGACCGCTTCATGTCGCCCTTCGTGGCGGCCGAACGCGGCTATATCGACGAGGTGATCATGCCCCACTCGACGCGGCGGCGGATCGCCCGGGCCTTGGCGATGTTGCGGCACAAGGAAACCGAGCTGCCCTGGAAGAAGCACGACAACATACCCCTATGACGTCGTCCGTTCTCGAATACGTTCAGAATCTTGTCTCTGGTGCTCCAACGCTCGAGGGATTGGGGCCCGAACTTGCAGGAACCGGCTCCAAGGCCGTTGAGCTTGCCTTAACTGCATTCGCTATTGGGCTTATCATCTGGCTCAGTGCGAGGCTGAGGAAGTGGCAAGCCGTTCGGGAGGACGGCTGGTATTATCTCACTCCTGGCTTGATAGCGTGGTTCATGTTGATCGGCGCATCGCTGATCTCTCTCGGAACGCTCGCCGGAGGCGCGGTTGCGCTAAGGACGGGTTATTACAAGCCGAGCTTAGACCGCGACGGGCTGGTGGCGATCGGCATGTTCGCCTTCTTTATTCTCGGCTTCGGGGCTTTGGCGCTGCTCTCCTACGTCCTGTTCTTTCGCCATAAGGTTCGCTGGAACCATAGCGTGATCGAAAAGATCGCTGGACGGAAGACGGTGATGCGGGTTCCTTGGGGCGAGGTGCGGGAAGTCAAGCAGGAGAAGGGGGCCGATCATCTGTGGGTCGTGGCTGACACGGCACGCATCAAGGTCTGGACCCATCTGAACGGGGTCGAGCAGCTCATTGCGGTCATCGACGGAGATGAAACAGCTCTCGGCTTGCCGCGGCAGATCAACCCGACCATAGAAGGAAAGCCTCGCCCAGATTATGCTGGCAGCTTTCATCCTGAACACCATTGAACCGCGCTGACAGAGCCATCATGAAACCGTCCTGCGACCGCTCCTGGGTTTCCACCGCCATCCAGATCATCGAGGCGGATTTCAACCGCTTGTCGGATACGCACCTGCTGCAGGTGCCGCTGCCGGCGGTGCCGGGGGTGTCGCTGTATCTGAAGGATGAATCGACCCATCCCTCGGGGAGCCTCAAGCACCGGCTGGCGCGTTCGCTGTTTCTCTACGGATTGTGCAACGGCTGGATCGGGCCGGACACGACGATCATCGAGGCGTCGAGCGGATCGACGGCGGTGTCGGAAGCTTACTTCGCGCGGATGCTGGGCCTGCGCTTCATCGCCGTGATGCCGCGCTCCACCTCGGCCGAGAAGATCGCGCAGATCGCTTTCTATGGCGGAGAGAGCCATTTCGTGGATTCGCCCGCTCAGATGTACGAGGAGAGCGCGCGGCTCGCGGCCGAACTCGGCGGCCATTACATGGACCAGTTCACCTATGCCGAGCGGGCGACGGACTGGCGCGGCAACAACAACATCGCGGAATCCATCTTCAGCCAGATGGGCCATGAGGAATATCCGGTTCCGCGCTGGGTCGTGGTCGGGGCGGGCACGGGCGGCACATCAGCGACGCTCGGACGCTATATCCGCTATCGCCGCCTGCCGACGAAGCTGTGCCTCGCCGATCCGGAGGCCTCCGTGTTCCACCGGCATCTGGCGGACCGCAGCGTGTGCACCACATGCGAGCCGCCTTCCGTCATCGAGGGTATCGGCCGTCCGCGCTGCGAGCCGTCCTTCGTGCCCGAGCTCATCGACCGCGCCTATGCGGTCCCGGATGCGGCGAGCATCGCGGCGGCGCGCGTGCTCTCCCGCCGCATCGGCCGCTCCTGCGGCGGCTCGACCGGAACGAATCTCTGGGCCGTGGCGCAACTCATCGGTGAGATGGTGAGCCAGGGAGAGAAGGGATCGGTGGTGACGCTGCTTTGCGACTCAGGCGATCGCTACCGCTCAACGCATTTCAACGATGACTGGCTGAAAGAGCGCGGCATCGACATCAGGCCTGCGGAGGAAGCGATGGAGCGCTTCTTCGAGACGGGCGTTCTCTAGCCGCATCTTTGCCGTCATCCCCGGCCCTGGGCCGGGGATCCACGTCTTTGAGACGCTGCGGTTCTGGAGACGTGGATGGCCGGGTCAAGCCCGGCCATGACGGGAAGAATGGTGAATGGCTACTTTCCGACCTCGGCAAACCACTTCACCAGCAGCTGCAAGTCCGTCTGGGACAGCCCGTGCCCGGTCGGCAGCATCTCGTGCTGGACCTCGGCTCCCGCCGCGGACAGCGATGCGGCGAGCTGCGCGGAGTTTTCCGCTGGAATGATCGGATCCATCAGGCCCGACACCATCAGCACACGCTTGCCCTTAAGATCGCTCTCCGGCGCATCCTGGAGCGGCACCATGGCGCGCAGCAGCGCGGCACCCGCGAGCGTCTCGGGTCGCAGCATCAGCATGGCGGCGGCGATGTTCGCGCCGTTGGAGAAGCCGAGCGCTATCGGAGCCTCGAGGCCGTAGGCCTTTCGCGCTTCGACGACGAAGTCGGCAAGCTCGTTGGCGCGAAAGCGCACGTCTTCCTCGTCGAACATGCCTTCCGCCAGCCGGCGGAAGAAGCGCGGCATGCCGTTTTCCAGAATCTTGCCGCGTGGGGATAGCAGGGCGGAGCCGGGCGAGACCATGCGGCCCAGATTGATCAGATCGTTCTCGTCGCCGCCCGTGCCGTGAAGCAGCAGCAGGGGCGGGCGGCCCGGCTCGCCGGCGGGCTCATAGCGATGGATGAAGGACAGCTCGGTCATGATTTCTCTCAACGTGCCCTCTCCCGCAAGGGGAGAGGGTTCTGTTCAAGCCAGTTCAGGCAGATGGGCCTCGATGCTCGGACGGCGCGGCTCCAGGAAGGCGGGGAGCTTCAGCTCGCTGCCCAACCGGTCCTCCGCCTCGTCCACGGCGAAGCCGGGCGCGTCGGTGGCGATCTCGAAGAGAATGCCGCCAGGCTCGCGGAAATAGACCGAACGGAAGTAGTTGCGGTCCTTCTGCTCGGTGGCGTGGAGGCCGAATTTCTCCTCGAGCGTCTTCACCATGCGGGCCTGGTCGTCATCGTCGGTGGCGCGGAAGGCCACGTGATGAACCGAGCCGCCACCCATGCGCCCCGGCAGAAAGCCGCCGACGCTGCGGATGTCGACCGTGCCGCCGATGGCGGCGTCGCTCCTGTAGCGCACCAGAGAGCCCTCCCTCGCCACCTCGCGGAAGCCGAAGACATCCGTGAGGATGGCACCGGTCGGCTCGCCGTTTTCCACGAGCAGCGTCACGCCTTCCAAGCCCCGGATGGCGTGCTCAGCCGGAACCTCGCCCGCGGCCCAGGCCTCCTCGGCTTCGGCGTTCTGAACCCCGACCAGGGACAGGCTGGTGCCATGGGGATCCTTGAAAGGCAGGACGCTCTGACCGAAACGCTTCTCCAGCGCGCTATGCTCGACCCCCTGCTCGATGAAGCGATGGCTCCAGTAGCCGAGGGAGCCCTCCGGCACACGGAAGGCGGTCTCTGAGGTCGAGCCGATCCCGGTCCGCCCCGGAGCCACGTGCTCCCAGGGGAAGAAGGTGAGGATGGAGCCCGGGCTGCCGTGGCTGTCGCCGAAATAGAAATGGTAGGTGCCGGGATCGTCGAAATTCACCGTCTTCTTGACGAGGCGAAGCCCGAGGACCCGCGTGTAGAAATCGAGGTTGCGACGGGCCGGACCCGCAATGGCGGTGACGTGATGGATGCCGTGATGCCGCATGGCTGTGTTCCTTAACGAGCGACTGCGAAAAGCGCGCCGCATGCCGGCAACATATGTACCACCGGTCAGGAAGGGAGTGCGGAAAGGGCGGCCTTGCGGGAATGCAAGCGGCACGGGGCCCCGGTTCAAAGCCGCGTCGCAGCTGAGGAATCCGGGCGGCTAAGAATCCGGCAACCAAAAAGTCTCAGCAAGGCTTAACCTCAACGGCGATTCAGCATTTCGCGTTAACGGTTTACGCCACCTCCCGTGTGACACTCATCGCATGCAAAAGATCGACCGGCCCGACACAGGATGAAGGCCGGAGGGAGCCATGGGGATGATGAAGGACAGCCTTCGCGAGTTCATCGATAATGCTGCGGATTGCAACTTTATCTCCGCCGATGCCGTGCGGGCGCTCACCGGCGAGGTGCTGCAGGACGGCATCACCAGCCGCCTGGAGGTGGAGACGCTGCTGGCCGTGGACCGGATCGTCGAGGCCGACGAGAGCTGGGGCGCGGCCCTCACCAAGCTTGTTGTGGATTTCGTGGTGTGGAAGCGGGAGCCGCGCGGGGTCGTGAGTGGCGACGATGCCCTGTGGCTCGCCACCGTTCTGGAGGTCAGCGGTCCCAGCCGCAATGCCATGAACATCGCCTATGCCATCCTCGACGAGGCGGGCTATGTGGATGTGGCGCTCCTCGACTTCATCATGCGCGGGCGCCAGCAGGCCAGAATGAGCCTCGCGGCGGCATGACCGCCCGGCCCTTCGCCATCTAACCTAAATACTGAACGTGGCCCTGCTTCCCCAATGCACCGATGTGCAGTAACGGAGGTGGGGTTGAGTTCTTTTGTGGGTGGAGCGTCCGAGGCTCATGTTCGACAAGATCCTGATTGCGAACCGTGGCGAGATCGCGTGCCGGGTCATCAAGACCGCCCGCCGCATGGGCATCAAGACGGTGGCGGTCTATTCCGATGCCGACCGGGACGCCCTCCACGTGGAGATGGCGGACGAGGCCGTCCATATCGGCCCGGCAGCCGCAGCCCAGTCCTATCTTGTGATCGAGAAGATCATCGAGGCCTGCAAGGCAACCGGCGCGCAGGCGGTGCATCCCGGCTACGGCTTCCTTTCCGAGCGCGAGGCCTTCCCCAAGGCGCTGGCCGAGGCGGGGATCGTCTTCATCGGCCCCAATCCCGGCGCCATCGCCGCCATGGGCGACAAGATCGAGTCGAAGAAGGCGGCCGCAGCCGCCAAGGTCTCGACCGTCCCCGGCTTCCTCGGCGTGATCGAGGGGCCGGAACAGGCGGTGCGGATCGCCGACGAGATCGGCTACCCCGTGATGATCAAGGCCTCCGCCGGCGGCGGCGGTAAGGGCATGCGCATCGCGTATTCCTCGGACGAGGTGGCGGAGGGCTTCGCCCGCGCCAAGTCCGAGGCGGCGAGCTCCTTCGGCGACGACCGGGTCTTCATCGAGAAGTTCATCACCGACCCGCGCCACATCGAGATCCAGGTGCTCGGCGACAAGCACGGCAACGTGATCTATCTCGGCGAGCGCGAATGCTCGATCCAGCGCCGCAACCAGAAGGTCATCGAGGAGGCTCCGTCGCCTCTCCTGGACGAGGCGACCCGCCGCCTCATGGGCGAGCAGGCCGTGGCGCTCGCCAAGGCGGTGGGCTACGATTCCGCCGGCACCGTGGAATTCGTGGCAGGGCAGGACAAGTCCTTCTATTTCCTCGAGATGAACACCCGCCTGCAGGTGGAGCATCCGGTGACCGAGATGATCACCGGCATCGATCTCGTGGAGGAGATGATCCGCGTCGCCGCGGGCGAGCGCTTGAGCCTGACGCAGGACGATGTGAGGCTCAGCGGCTGGTCGGTGGAAAGCCGCATCTATGCGGAAGATCCCGTTCGCAACTTCCTACCCTCCACGGGCCGCTTGGTCACTTACCGGCCGCCCCACGAGGGCACGGCTGATGGTGTGACCGTGCGTAATGATACAGGCGTCTACGAGGGCGGCGAGATCTCGATCTATTACGATCCGATGATCGCCAAGCTCGTGACCCACGCGCCGACCCGCGAGCAGGCCATCGAGGCTCAGGCCACAGCCCTCGATGCCTTTGCCATCGACGGCATCCGCCACAACATACCGTTCCTGTCCGCGCTCATGCAGCACCCGCGCTGGAAGAGCGGCAAGCTCTCCACCGGCTTCATCGCCGAGGAGTTCCCGCAAGGCTTCAAGGCTCCCGCGCCGGAAGGCGAGACAGCGCTTCGCATGGTGGCCGTGGGAGCTGCCATCGACCACCTCATGAACGAGCGCAAGCGACACATTTCCGGTCAGATGCGCCCTGCGTCGTCCTTCAGGTTCGACAGGGAGCGGGTCGTGCTCCTCGGAGCGGTACGGCACGACGTGGTGATCGAGGATATCGACGGCGGCGTCGCCGTGGTGCTCGACGGCCAGTCCTGGCCTGTCGAGTCCGCGTGGATTCCGGGCCAGCCCGTCTGGACGGGCACGGTCGGCGGCGAGGCCATCGCGGTGCAGGTGCGGCCCATCCTCAACGGCATGGCCCTGTCCCATGCGGGAGCCTCCGCCGAGGTGCGCGTCTATACCAAGCGCGAGGCGGAGCTGGCGGCGCTCATGCCCGAGCGCCAGGAGGCGGATACGGGCAAGCAGCTGCTCTGCCCCATGCCCGGCCTCGTGAAGGCGATCAGCGTGTCCCAGGGCCAGGAGGTCAAGGCGGGCGAGCCGCTCTGCATCGTCGAGGCGATGAAGATGGAGAACGTGCTGCGCGCCGAGCGGGACGGCACGATCGCCAAAATTCACGCCAAGGAAGGCGATAGTCTCGCCGTCGACGCGGTCATTCTGGAATTCGCCTGAAGACCGGTCGGTCCCGCGAGGCAGGTGCCATGCCCCTCTATTTCGCCTATGGCTCCAATATGGACCGGGCCGCCATGCTCCAGCGCTGTCCGGCCTCGAAGCCGGTGGGCATCGCGCGGCTCATGCGCCACCGCTTCATGATTTTCGATGAGGGTTACGCAACGGTGGCGCGCGATCCGCAACGCACGGTCTGGGGCATGGTGTGGGATTTGGCGCTGGCGGACGTTCCCGCGCTCGACCGCTACGAGAGCCTCTCGACCGGCCTCTACACCAAGGTGATCCAGCCTGTCGTCACGGAGCAGGGGCCGCGCCGGGCGGTGGTTTATGTGGGGCGGAGCGCAAAGCCCGGTACGCCGCGTCCGGGCTATATGGAAGGCGTCATCGAGGCGGCCGTCCGTGCGGGGCTGCCGGAGGATTATGTCCGAAACCTCGGCGTGTGGCTGCCGAAGAACCAGGGCGCTCCCGCTCCGGCTCCGCAGCCGAAGGTCCGCCCGCTCTGGGCCGCGCCCTCGAGTACGATCCGCAAGTAGGGTTGAGCAGCAGCGTCTTGGCTCGAACCTTTGCCGTAGGCATGCGTTGAGTCCCGAGGCGCGTAGCAGGTTCGAAGCCGTGCCGATGCCCGGCATGTGTCGTGTGAGAACAGGGAACGATGATCGCCAACCGGATTGCTCATGTGCGGATTCACGGACGGGTTCAGGGGGTCGGCTTTCGCGTCTGGGCGCAGCATCAGGCCCAGCTTCATGGATTGATCGGCTGGGTCCGCAACCGCCAGGACGGCAGCGTCGAGGCCGTGTTCTCAGGCCCCGGCGAGATGGTGGAAGTCATGCTCAAGGCCTGCCACGAGGGGCCGATCGGATCCTTCGTGCAGCTGGTCGAGCCAGTCGACGGAGCTGATCACGAGCTCGACAGCGTGAAAGGTTTCGAAGTGCGCAGGACGGCTTAATTCGGCTTCGCCGCGGTTTGTTCGACGGGGCCGCCGGTCCCCTTCCAGGCTGTGAAGCCGCCTTCGACATGCGCCACGGGCTTCAGCCCCATGTCCTGCGCCGTCGCGGCGGACAGGGCCGAGCGCCAGCCGGCGGCGCAGAAGAACACGAAGGTCTTGTCCTGGGCGAAAACCGGCTTGTGATAGGGACTTTCCGGGTCGATCCAGAATTCGAGCATGCCGCGCGGACAGTGAACGGCGCCGGGAATGCGGCCCTCCCGTTCCAGCTCGCGCGGATCCCGCAGGTCCACGAACACCACGTCCTCGCGTCCATGCAGGGCGATGGCCTCCTGGGTGGAGAGGGTTCGAATCTTTGCGCTGGCCTCATCGAGCAATGTCTTGTAGCCGCGGGTGATGGTCTGAGGCATAGCCGGTTCGCTCCTCTTTGAGGCTGTCAACAAACTGGGCATGATCACGGCAGAGTCAACGGGAGGCGCAGTTTGCTCGGGTTTACCTTCGTCGATTATGTGGCGCTGATCTTCTTCGTCGTGTCCTGGCTCGGCTATCACGCGGCCGTCGAGCTGACCGGCGCTGGACAGAAAAGCCTCAACAGGATCATGAACCAGTATCGCTTCCGCTGGATGGAGCAGCTGGTCGTGCGCGAGAATCGGATCGTGGACACCACGATCATGGCCTCCCTGATGAACGGAACGGCGTTCTTCGCCTCCACCTCCCTGATCGCGATCGGCGGCGTGCTGGCGCTGCTGCGCTCGGCAGACGAGGTCCTGGTGCTCTTCACCGAGCTGCCCTTCGGCCTGCCGATGACGCGTCTCGCCTGGGACGTGAAGGTGATCGGCCTTGCGATCATCTTCGTCTATGCCTTCTTCAAGTTCGCCTGGTCGTACCGCCTGTTCAACTACTCCTTTGCCACAGGGGAGCTGCGGGATGGTTCGAGGGGGTGTAAACTGAGCGGATCTGAGGGAGGGCTCTCCCATGCTCAAGCGCTATCTTGTCGATCTCACCCGCCGCGAGCGCACTGACCT